>CBFHPE010000130.1:0-4794 GCA_965657515.1 Sulfurovum sp. | reverse complement strand
TTATCCATAAGTACTTTTACATCATTAAATGAATCATACACAAGAAGAGTATTTTTAAGTTGTGTTGCTGCTGACTCAGCTACAGCTGCATCCGATGAAGTAAGAGCATCAACAAGTGGTGAAACGTTAAATCCACCTAACATAGTTCCTAAGATAACTGTAGCTTCAACTGCATCAATCTCAGTACAAGTTGCATTACCTTGAATGATGTCATTTAAGAATGCAGCTTTTATGTACGCAGCATCATCCACACCTGCAGGAATTTGATTTTTAAATAACCCCATAGCATATTCGCTATCTGCGATCGGACTTGCTTTAAGTAGTTCAACAAGTTCTGCTGTTTGTTCAGCAGTCAATACTAGTGGTGGTACACCTAGTTCAGCACGCTCAGCTGTGTGAGCTTTATATTCTTCTAATAAGGCCATAATGGTCTCCTGTTTATAGTTATTTGGTATGCAGATATTAGCAGAAAATGGTTTTAATACAAATATTATAAGCTGAAGACATAAAAGAGATAATTTGCATGTATCGGATGGTTACAACAAAAGTACCAAATTCATTTCAAAAATGGTACTCCTTTATAAATATGAGGAATTTAAAGTATTTCTCTGTTACCTTTTGCGTTAGGTTGAGATAATACACCTTTTGCTTCAAGTTGCTCTATAATATTTGCAGAACGGTTATACCCTATTTGTAATTTACGCTGTAAATAAGAAATGGAAGTTTTATTATCTGTTAACACTACTTGTTTCGCTTCTTCATACAGTGGGTCCAGTACCACTTCTGCATCACCACCATTTGAAGAACCTGCTGCTCCGCCTACAACCAAATAACTTTCATCGTATTCTGGCTCGCGTTGTGCTTTTAAGAAATCAACAACTTCGTCTATTTCATGTTCTGTGGCCCATGGTGCATGTATCCTAACAAGACCTGTTGTACCAGGAGGTGTAAAGAGTCCATCACCACGGCCAAGTAAGCTTTCCGCTCCCATACTATCTAGGATCACTTTAGAATCGATGCGCTGCCCCACTCTGTAACTCAGTCTTGATGGCAGGTTTGCTTTAATGAGACCAGTCACGACATCCACACTTGGTCTCTGCGTTGCTACAATAAGGTGAATACCACAGGCTCGTGACTTTTGGGCAAGTCTAGCGATAGAGAGTTCCACTTCTTTACCACCACTCATCATAAGGTCTGCCAATTCATCAATAACCACTACAATGTAGGGTAATGGTTCGGAATTTCCCTCTTGTTTTAGTTTATGATTATAGTTTTCTATGTTTTTGGTACGTGATTCTGCCATAAGTTTATAACGACGTTCCATCTCTCCCACCATATTTGCAAGTGCAGCGATAGCCTTACCCGGCTCTGTGATCACAGGTGTGATCAAATGAGGAATGTCATTATACATAGAAAACTCTAGCATCTTAGGATCTATCAGCATCAGTTTTAGCTGATCTGGATCATTACGGTAAAGCAATGAAAGTATCATCGCATTAATACCTACGGACTTACCAGAACCTGTTGTACCTGCTATAAGTAAATGCGGCAATTTTTTAATATCCGTAACAAAAGGTTTACCAACGATATCTTTACCTAAAGCTACAGTTAGTGGAGAAGATGACTCTTTAAATACATCTGATTCAAGTATCTCACGCAGGTAGATAGTCTCAACACTCTCATTTGGTATCTCTATACCTACAACATTACGTCCTGGGATCGGCGCTTGTATACGTATAGTCTCTGCTGCCAATGCCATAGCAAGATCATCTTGCAAATTTAAGATCTTGGACACTTTTACATTTGGTGCAGGTTTAAACTCAAAGGTTGTAACAAGTGGTCCTGAGTAGGTACGTATCACATCACCATCTACTTTAAATTGTTGAAGTTTTGCAAGCAACTCTTCTATCTTTCGATCTATCTCTGCTTCATTGATCTTTTTCTTTGTTTTAGGTGCTTTTTGTAAAAAGTCTATCTTAGGGAGTCTAAAATTCTTAGGTTTTGCCACCTCGCCTTTTTCAATGTCATTCATGAGTTTGGAGTTTTCTTCTAACTCTTCAACGATCTCTACATTGGAAGTCGTTGTAACATGTTTTTTTGATGCAGTTCTTTTTGGCGTTGTAAAGCTTTTTTCTACTTCATCTTCATAAGCATGTTCAAGATCAAGAATTTCATTCATTACAGGATCATCTATCTGTTCACTTATGTCAAATGGTGCCTTGTCTGATGCAGGAAGAGGATCTTGTACCAATGATTTTTTCTCTAAAGTTTTTCTAGGTGCCCTTGGTTTCACAATACGTGTTTTTCTTGCTTTTGTCTCTTTTTTCTCAAGTATGGGCATCATCTCCTCTTCCAGAGAAGGTGAAGCAAATGGGTTTGTCAACAATACTTTTAAGACTTTTTTTCCAAAAGTAAATATGCTTGTCACCCAAGAAAATGAAAAAGACTTTTTAGACGCTTTAGTAGTTTTAGGCGCTTTTGTGAATTTAGGTTTTAGATCAGAAAAAGAGAATTCATCATCCAAGATGAAGACCAATGCTAAGGTCATACTCATCAACCAAAGTAACCAAAGACCTGCTTTTCCAATGTATGGCTCTAAAAATACAACGATCTGTGTACCTATAAACCCTGCATCTTTAAGATCTACAACCATAGACTGAAAAATAATAAGACCAATATAGAGTAGTATCCAACCCAAATAGAAGTCTATATCTTTACGTACTCTACTGTCAGTATAAAGTTTATATAAGGGATAAAAAAGAATAAAGATACTTGCATACGCAAGATATCCAAAAAGATAGATATTTGTTTCACCGACTATTTTTCCTATATTACCAGCTAGTTTTGTATCATGAAATATGGTTGCAAATGCTCCATAGATAAAAAGTATTGCTGTGATAATAATCGTGATCTTCACACTATCTCCCCGTTAAGTTAATATTAAATAATAGGGATATTATAACAAATAATAATTAGCTATGCATTTAAATAAGGTCAAATTGACATATTTTGCACTTTTAGGCTCTACTAAACGCTATTTAAGCACTTAATATGTAAAATCCTCATTACGTTTAAAACGTATGTGCCACAGTGATGGAACTGGTAGACTTGGTAGACTCAAAATCTTCTGCCCTCGGGCGTGTCGGTTCGAATCCGACCTGTGGTACCATTGATAGGACGTTTTTTTGGCAAAGTCAAACAAAACTACGTTAACACTGCGTTTCACTCAGCGTGAAGCTCAAACGACTAGTCGTTTTAAAGCACTAGTGCGTGAACCTGCTGTTGAAGCAAACCCAGTGTTAACGTAGCAAAGATGAATTTAGTTCATTTTGCGTTCTATTCAATTGCGGGCGTAGCTCAGTGGCTAGAGTTCCTGCCTTCCAAGCAGGCTGTCGAGGGTTCGAATCCCTTCGCCCGCTCCACTCATTTCAGACAATCAACTTTTTAAACATAAATTATGAGCAAATGCTTATAAATTATACAAAAATTCATTTCAAAATATTTTAAAATTGGTTATAATCTCTTATCACATAAACAAGGAAAAATCCATGCAATTTACATTTGGTTCATACACAATAAAAACACATGAACTTGATCAAAAACTCTCTGTTCAGGTTAGCTCGGAACTGGGTGAAGTACATCTAAATAATAATGATAACCGTACAAGTGACTTCCCTAACGAAGTCTGTTTCTACATTGAAAACCCAACTCAAAAACCTGAAGCAAAAGGGTTGAAAAAATTTACATTTGGAGATTACACTTACATCCTTGGGATCAACTATGCAGGTGAACTTTTTCTTTTCCACAGTATCAATCTCTATGTAGGAAGAAAAGTCATTAATGGTAAAGATACATTAACATTGGCACTTATGAAAGACTTTATATCATAATAAAGAGATCTGTCTCTTATCAAAACTACAAACTGTAAGTCCTCTCAATCAACCAAAAAGCAGCGATACTTCCAATGGCATAGACTGTCATCATCACTGCTTTACGAAATACATCTTGAGTAACTGTCTTCTTCACTATCCGGACAACCCCTAAGAGGTCCTTTTTGCTCCATAGTATCTAGATTTAATTTAGATCAGAATCTTTCCAGTATTTTGTTCCACCAATTGAGAAAAGCTTGTTGTAAAAAAAATGACCAACTGACTGACCAATAGTATTTTGAATAATTTGTTCATGCTCATCCTTTAGAATATTAGTATTTTTAATAGTACCATAGCAATATTAAATATCTATATCTCTAAAGTGTAAATTTAATGATAAGATTTAAAATAGTTTCTATAATGGAAAACCTAATAATCTAATACATTTTGTGAGATATTGAGAACAAAGTGTATAGCTATACTTTGCTTTTAAAATATGCTAATCAAAAAAGTTACTTTATACTCTTGTAGAGTATAATTTATAGATCAGACCGATAAAGGCATTCAAATGAATAGTGAACCGATTGTAATAACTATAAAGATAGTCTTGACATTCATGGTTTTAGTTGTAAGTTCTATTAATATTCTTGGATGGCAAAGAACTTTTTTTAAAATACAATTAAAAATGTTCCATGAGTTTGGCTTAGATCGGAAAAAAATGATTCTCACAGGGCTTGTTCAATTAATTGGAATCACACTTATGTGGTTCCCTATTTTTGATATGCAATTAGGTCTCATTATAATTTTATTGATTTCTTTACTGGGTATTATATTTCATTTTCGTTTTAAAACGGAGAAAGAAGCTACGTCTGCAGTACATATATTTGTACTAGCCTTGCTGATACTTTTTTTAGAGGTAATATGA
>CBFHPE010000129.1:0-4812 GCA_965657515.1 Sulfurovum sp. | reverse complement strand
TTTCGTTTTTTATATTGCCTTTTTTCTTCATCGTGGTGTTGTTATTCTCTTCCTTTTTTTAGAAAAAACGAAGCAAAAAAGCGTCAAGGCTCTCGAATCGCTCCGCTTACGAGGGCGTTCGCCATGACAAGGCACACTATCGTGTGATTTTATGCGAGGGAAGAGCAAGAAGCGTGGGTTAAGAGTTTCTTTTTATTCTTACTTTCTTTGGGTCAAAGAGGGCTATGGCTTCTTTGATCATGGGTTCTTGAAGTAGGGTTGAGGGGTCTTTTTCTTTGGCTGCTTCTGTGTCACCTGCTTCGGGGGATATACATGAGCTTTTCATTTCAATGTCTTCTATCATAGATGCAGAATCAGCATCTTGATGCGAAGGTACTTTTTCTGTGATCTCTTCTTTTACAGGTGTTGGGGTGTCAGTTTTTTTTTTAGTTTTATTAACTATTTTAGTCTCAAACCCAAAGATCTCTTTGACAAACATGTTAATGAGTCCCCAGTGGGTAATAAGTGACTTTTTGTCATCACCATCTGCTTGAGAACCCCATGTAAGTTTGTTATCTTCAAAACTTTCAAAAGAGATATTTCTCTCAAAACATGCACCGAGTTCATAGTCTCTATCGTAGATCTTTTTGACAAGTGTATCGAAGGTTTTTTGATGTGGATCTGGTGTTTTTTCTTGCTGAGCTTCTGTTTCAGGAACTGCTGTAACGGTTGCTACTGTAGGCTTTTCTTGAACAGGCACCTGTACTACTGCTTGTGTTTCATCTTTTACAGGAGACTGTTCAGTAATCATAGTTTTTTCTTCAACTATAGCTGTTGTACTTGACGGTACAGTTTCTTCTTTTTTTACTTTTTCCTGTTTTGGAGGTAAAGAAGCAGTGATCTCATCTTCAGTGATCGTTATGACCTTAGGTGGTGCAGTGAGATCAGCTACAGGACTGGAAACCATGATCTCAGATACTTCGATACCTCCAAGTTCTTTTTCAAGTCCTCTTATCATAGTATCAATGTCTTTGATCTCCAAAGATTCTACCATTTTAAAGAGTGCAAGTGAGAGTACAAATTCACCGTCAGAGCCAATTGAGAGAAGGTTTTTAGACTCTGCAATGACCCTGAAGAAACGTTCTATGTTCACAGGGGAACATTTACCGTTTCCTCCTAAAAGAAGTTCTTTTAGATAGAGGGTAAGTTCATCAAGTATCATCTCTGCTTCATAGTCAGATGCCATTCTAATAAATGACAATATCTCTGGGATATCTTTTTGAAGAATATTGGATAGTAGTGCTTCTAAATGACTAGGTTCTATAATACCAAGCATACCGGTCACTGTACTCACATCTACAAAGTTTTTAGAGTAGACAATGGCTTGGTCCAGCAGGGTAAGTGAATCTCTCAGGCTTCCTGCACCAGAACGCGCGATAATATCTAAAGCGTCTCTTTCATACTCTATATTTTCAAGGGTTAAAATGTGTTCTAAATGTTTCAGTACAAGATGCTGCGGGATCTTTTTAAATCTATAATGCTGTGTACGGGAAAGTATTGTAGCAGGCAGTTTCAGAGGATCTGTTGTTGCTAAAATGAACTTTACAAAGTCAGGCGGTTCTTCTAGTGTTTTAAGTAAAGCGTTAAAGGCCTGGTTTGTTAGCATATGTACTTCATCGATTATAAAGATCTTGTAACGTGCTGAACTTGGTTTGTACTTGGTATGTTCTATAAGGTCTTTAATATCATCGATACCACGATTGGATGCAGCATCCATCTCTATGATATCCATATGGGAATTTTCTATGGCCATGGTACAGTGTGTACAGGTACCACAAGGACGTGAAGTAGCACCTTCCTCACAAAGTAAAGCTTTTGCAAATATACGTGCAGTGGATGTCTTTCCAGACCCTCTTAGACCGGAGAAAAGGTATGCATGAGAGAGTCTGTTCCCATCCAATGCAAGAGAGAGTGTTTGTGATGCTGTTTCTTGTCCGATGAGGTCATCAAAAGTGGCAGGACGGTATTTTCTTGCTAGGGCTAATGACAAACAAACTCCTTGATTTTATTAGTATATATTGTAGTAGATTTTTACTTTTGGTTGGTATAATCTAAGTAATAAAATTGAATGTTTAAGGGAATGCTATGAAATGGAAAGGTGGAAGAAAAAGTTCTAACGTAGAAGACAGAAGATCAACCTCTGGAAGCAGAGGCGGTGGAGCGCCTTCTATGAGAACCATGATGATGCTCTGGCCTCTTATCAGGCCATTGCTTAAGACAAAATTTGGTTGGGCTATCATAGGTTTAGGTGTGGCAGCATACTTTGCCGGATTTAATCCATTGGCGCTTATAGGTATGGGAATACCTATGGGTAAAACAACAGTGGTCAATGAAGTAAAAGACAATGAAATGTCAGACTTCATGAAAACAACACTGGGGTATACTGAAGAGGTTTGGAATACAGTCCTGCCTAAATATGGTATACGATATAAAGAACCGGTAATGGTACTCTATAGAGGAGGTACACAAAGTGGATGTGGTTTTGCCTCATCCGCTATGGGACCTTTTTATTGTCCTTCTGATTCAAAAGTGTATTTGGATCAAAGTTTTTTTGATGAATTGGCTAAAAATCACTCTGCGCCTGGAGACTTTGCCCAAGCCTATGTACTTGCACATGAAGTAGGACATCATATACAGAATTTGCAAGGCACACTCAATAAAGTACATAAAGCAAAACAGAGTTGGGGCGGTAACAGTAAAAAAGCAAATGCCTTACAAGTAAGAGTGGAACTTCAAGCAGATTGTTATGCAGGTGTATGGGCGCATCATGCACATAAAAAGTTTGGTATTTTAGAACGGGGTGACGTAGAAGAAGCTTTAAAAGCAGCCTCTTCCATAGGTGATGATACATTGCAGAAAAAGGCAGGACGATATGTTAATCCAGAGGGTTTTACTCATGGATCAGCTAAACAGCGTATGGAGTGGCTCAGACGTGGTTTGGATTCTGGTGACATGAGGGCTTGTAATACTTTTAAATAATCATGTTACGTATGTTAAGAGTAAACCTCTTAATATATGATACAACTCCCCCTAACCCCATCTTAGATATAATCCTTTCAATTAAATAAACACACAATAAGCGAGTAAAAATGAGTTACAATCCAAGTGAGATTGAAGCCAAGTGGCAAAAAAAATGGGATGATGAAAAGGCGTTTGAACCTTCAGATTCTTTAGAACAAAAGAAAAAATACATTTTAAGTATGTTTCCTTTTCCTAGTGGTCGTTTACACATGGGACATGTAAGAAATTATGCCATTGGTGATGCATTTGCGCGTTACTACAGAAAACAGGATTTTAATGTACTTCATCCTATCGGTTGGGATGCTTTTGGTATGCCTGCTGAGAATGCTGCGATCAAACACGGTCGCCACCCTAAAGACTGGACATACTCAAACATAGATTACATGAGAAAAGAGCTCAATACACTTGGACTTTCTTTTTCTAAAACACGTGAGTTTGCTACTTGTGATGAACTCTATACAAAGTGGGAACAAGAGTTTATCATCAAGATGTTTGAAGAGAAACTGCTTTATCGTGAGAGTACGACTGTAAACTGGTGTGAAGATTGTCACACAGTCCTTGCAAATGAGCAGGTAGAAGAAGGATGTTGTTGGCGTTGTGACAATGAAGTGGAACTTAAAGAGATGCCTGGGTATTACCTTGACATCATTAAGTATGCTGATGATCTATTGGATGACCTAAAACAGCTTGAAGGTAAATGGCCCAATCAGGTACTGACGATGCAAGACAACTGGATAGGTAAATCTCAAGGACTTGAGTTTGACTTTGAACTTAGTCCTGCTTCTAAAGAGAAGTTAGGTGGACATTTTGATAAGTACACTGTATTTACAACACGTCCAGATACTATTTATGGTGTGACGTACTCTGCACTTGCTCCTGAACATGACATTACAAAATACCTTCTTGATAATGACTTGTTAGATGCAAAGGTAAGTGAGAGAATCGCTGAAATCACAAACATGACTGAGATAGAGCGTGCAAAAGAGGGTAAAGAGGGCTATGACTTAGGTATCACCATTATTCACCCACTTACGAATGAAGAGATACCAGTTTGGACAGCAAACTTTGTGCTTGCAAGTTACGGTGGTGGTGCAGTCATGGCTGTACCAGCACATGATGAGAGAGACTTCGAGTTTGCAACGAAGTATGAGTTACCTATCAAAAGAGTGATTAACGGTGGTGAAGAACTTCCTTATACGCTTGAAGGTGCGCTCGTAGACTCTGCTGCATTTTCTGGACTAAACAACTTTCAAGCCAAAGCAAAGATCATCTCTATGTTTGAAGAGGGTGGATTAGGTAAAGGTACAACAAACTATAAACTTAGAAACTGGGGTATCAGTCGTCAGCGTTACTGGGGTGCACCTATACCTTTTGTACATTGTGATACGTGTGGACTTGTATCTGAGAAGATAGAGAACTTACCTGTGGCACTACCTGAAGATGTAGAGATCACTGGTGAAGGGAATCCGCTTGAAAATCATCCAACATGGTCACAGTGTGCTTGTCCTGTATGTGGAAAAGATGCCAAACGTGAAACAGATACACTCGATACCTTTGTTCAGTCAAGCTGGTACCAGTTCCGTTATGCAACGAATCCTAAAAAGTGGAATGATACAGGTATAGACAAAGAAGAAGCAAATTACTGGTTAGGTGTTGACCAATATATCGGTGGGATCGAACACGCTATTTTGCACCTGCTTTATGCACGCTTCTTTACCAAAGTGCTTCGCGACCTTGGTTACCATGATATAG
>CBFHPE010000128.1:0-4975 GCA_965657515.1 Sulfurovum sp. | reverse complement strand
AAAATATTTAAATAAATTATAATATGGAAAAACTATGCTTATAGATGGACACGGACGTGAAGTCAATTATCTACGTATCTCTGTTACGGAACGTTGTAACTTCAGATGTCAGTACTGTATGCCTGAGAAACCCTTTTCATGGGTACCTAAAGAGAATTTACTCTCTTTTGAAGAACTTTTTTTATTTGTTAAAGTGGCTATAGATGGTGGTGTCACCAAAATACGTTTAACCGGTGGGGAACCTCTTTTACGTGAGGATCTTGACACTTTTATTAAGATGATCAATGATTATAAACCTGGTCTTGATCTTGCTTTAACAACCAATGCTTTTCTTCTCCCTCAAGCAGCACAAAGACTGAAAGATGCAGGACTCAAACGTCTTAATATTTCTCTTGATTCACTGAAAGCAGATGTGGCAGCTAAAGTTGCAGGTAAAAATGTTTTAAAAGAAGTTCTTGAGGGTATAGATAAGGCCTTGGAAATAGGCTTGAAGATCAAGATCAATATGGTACCGCTTAAAGGCATCAATGATGATGAGATACTGGATGTTTTAGAGTATTGTAAAGATAAAGGTATTAAGGTACGTTTTATAGAGTATATGGAAAATGCACATGCTGATCAGGCCCTCAAGGGAATGCACGGTAAAGAGATACTTGAAAAAGTAAAAGAGAAATATCACATTAAAGCTTTAGGACGAGAGGGTGCAAGCCCATCATTTAATTACCTTATACAAGAAACAGGATATGAATTTGGTTTGATTGACCCACATAAACATGACTTTTGTGAAAATTGTAACCGTATCCGTTTAACTGCAGAAGGAAACCTCATACCATGTCTCTATTTTGATGAAGCACTAAGCATCGCTGAATCTGTGAAAAAAGGTGACATACAGGGCGCTGCAAATGTCTTGGCAGAAGTCCTGAAAGATAAACCCAAAGAGAATCGATGGACGGAAGAAGAGCTCGAAGACAGAGAACTCTCAAAACGTGCATTTTATGAGACCGGCGGCTGATGTTTTACCTTACTGAACAGTTTTTTTCTATTCAAGGTGAAGGAAAGTATGCAGGTGTTCCTTCTTACTTTTTACGTACAGGCGGATGTAATTTGAATTGTCCAGGTTTTGGGGCAGAGTATGAAGTAGATGGTGAAGTACGTTTAGGGTGTGATACTTATTTTGCAGTAGACAGCTCTTATGCAAAGTCATGGATAAAAGTAGAGGATGCCCAAACACTCATAGAGAAACTACAAAATGAGTTTCAAAATATAGGTTACAAACCAGATATGGTCATTACCGGTGGTGAGCCACTGATGTATCATACGGACAGTACATTTTATAATGTACTGGAATGGTTAGTAGCTGAAGGTATACAAGTTACCTTTGAGACCAATGGAACAATGGAGATAGATTTTGAAAAATATCCAGCGTATAAAGAGTGTATCTTTGCACTCTCTTTAAAGTTGGCTAACTCCGGTGAACCTGCACAAAAACGCATTGTTCCTAAAGCACTTAAAAATGTTCAAATACATGCAAAAGAAGCATTTCTAAAGTTCACGATAGATGCTGAACTTGTGAAAACAACCGCTATAGATGAGATAACTGCCATTAGAGAGATATTGCCACAACTTGAGGTTTACTGTATGCCAGTAGGTGAAAGCAGAGATACCATCTGGAAAAATGATAAAGCTGTCTTTGAATTTTGTATGAAACATAATTTCCGTTACAGTGACAGGCTGCATATTAGGGTGTTTGATACCACACAAGGTGTATAGTTAATTTTAATACGCTAAAATCGCTTTATGATAATACGAAAACTTTTTAAATTTGAAAATGCACATATCGTTCGTGATTGCACAACACAACGCTGCTCGGAAAACATTCATGGACACTCCTATAAAATTGAAGTACTTTTAGAGTCCAATTATCTGGATGATGGACAGATGGTGTATGATTTTGGATTGACCAAACGCTACATCAAAGAGCTAATAGACTCTTTTGATCATGCTATCACACTGTGGTCAAAAGATGACAGTGATTACATCAATGCCATGAAAAAACATAGTAATAGATTGGTAGAACTTCCCGTATCCCCTTCAGCGGAACAGTTTTCACGCGTGATCTACCTGATGGTGGAGAAAGTGTTGGCATGTACGGTGATGAAAAATGGTGAGAAAGAAGTAAAGCTTCATAGCATCATAGTGCATGAAACAGATACAGGGTATGCTCAGGGATTTAAAGAAGACGCTCATAGTGCACTGATGGGTAAGATAGATCTCAAAGAGATACACTTCTCCAAACAGGTACAATCTGAATGGAGTGATGTTACATTATGGGAAAAACTTTTAAAAGGTACACCTTTGGAGAATCCTACAAAAGTATAGGATAGACCTCTACCTTTTAGTTTGAATAAAGCGCTACTTTTTGGGCACTGCAACATTCCCATCTTATTGGTAACATATTGATCAAACTCTCTTTTGCAAGTGTTTTGACATCAGGCGTGATAAGAATGAACCCATCTGCTTCCTGCATTGGCGAGACCATACCGGGCATTTGAGGTTTAAGTGCTTCAAAATGTTCTCCGTCAAATCTTCCAAGTACCACAGCGTGTTTACCGCCTCTTACAGAAAAATCTTCTTTCATTTTTGTTTTGACTGTTGCATGGTAGACATCTGTGCGACCTGACATCTTACGTATGACCGCACGTACAAAAAGTTCATAGTTTACCATGGAGGCAAGTGGGTTCCCAGGTAAGTTCACCACAACGGTTTTACCTATCTTTCCTACAATGGTAGGACGTCCAGGTTTAATGTCAATTTTGTCTATAAGTACATCCATACCAAGGTTGGTAAAGGCTTCTTTTGTAAAGTCTTTATCACCTACGCTTACGCCGCCTGAGGTGATAATGATATCTGCATCAAGAGTAGAAGATATGGCATTTTGAAGTGCTTCAAGCGTATCTGCAGAAGAACGAATAAATCTAGCATCACAGCCTAAAACATTTGCACGTGCCAGGAACATAGGTGAGTTAGAGTTATAGAGTTGGTGTGCTTCTATCTTCTCAAAGTGAGGACGCAGTTCATCTCCCGTACCAAAGATGGCTACTTTGATGACTCTTGTTACTGTCACATGGGTCATTCCCTGAGAAGCAAGAGATGCAATGGTATATGCATTGATAACATCACCTTGGTGTAAAAACACTTTGCCTTTCATGATGTCTTCCCCTGCCATACGTATAAAACCGTTATGCTGAATGTCTGAAGGAAGTGTGATAAGGTCATCTTTTACAGTCACATTTTCTATAGGAACAATGGCTTCACACCCTTCAGGTATAGGTGCACCTGTCATGATCTTTATCGCTTCACCTTTTTCAAGCGTCATTTGTGGGTTGTCACCCGCATAGATAACTTCTGAGCATCGCACTTCACAGCTGGCATCTGAGACTTTTACAGCATAACCATCCATGGCTGAATTATTAAACCTTGGAAGATGAAAAGAAGCTATATAGTCTTGCGCCACAACACGGTCTACTGCCATTTCAATAGGAATGATCTCAGCATCAATTGTATCAATGTTCGTGTCTATAATATCTAGTGCTTCAGTAATGGAAACAGCCATGAAAAGCCTTTAAAATTTAATTAGAACGATTATAGCTAATTAGGGTATAATCCACTTTTAAAGATATCATTTTATAAGGATTTATATATGGAAGTAGCACAAATGTTAGGCACGCATAGTTTGTTGGTGCAAGTTTTTTTAGGTTTTTTGGTAGCTGGGATTGTAGTTCCCCTTCTTGTGAAAAACCCTGCAGGTTTTAAGAAAGCAAGTTTCATCTACACGATGATATTTCAAGCTATTATTACAATGATCGCTTTTGCAGGGATAGTGGCTATATTTGCAGGGGATCTCGGATGGTCAGTGACTTCTATCATTATGATGGCTTTATGGGCAGTTATGATGTATATAGAGATCAAAAAACATAAGTTTGTGAAATTGGCAAACTTAGAAAATGAAAATACTTTTAAAGTAATAAAAAGTGCATTCTTCAAAATTTCAATCGTTCAGATCTTACTTGTTGTGGTTATGACAGTTGTTATGGTCTTAAAGGCAAAAGGTATCTTAGCAATATAAGTTATGTTATATCTCTATCAAGCTAATGCAGGGCAATCACAGTTACGTTTAGAAGGTGATGACCACCGCTATATATTTAAAGTACGTAGACATAAAGTAGATGATACTTTGTATCTGCGTAACCTCGAAGATGGACTGCTCCATCGTTATCTCATTACGGATCTGGACAAACGTGCTGTTATGCTTGAACTTCAAGAGAGTAAAAGACTCGATATTAAAGCAAAACAAGACTTGCACATAGGCTGGTGTGTCATCGATCCTAAAAGTGTTGAAAAAGTACTTCCATCACTCAATGAAATGGGTGTAGAGAAGATCACTTTTATCTACTGTAAACGTTCTCAAAAAAGTTTTACATTGGATTTTAAACGTTTAGAAAAGATCCTTTTAAACTCTTCCCAACAGTCAGGAAGATCTGAGATGATGCAACTTGAAATGTCGGACGACCTGACAAGTTTTTTACAAAAATATCCAGAAAGTAAGATGCTTAATTTCTCTGAAGATAATTTCATAGGTACCACAGAAGTAAAAACCATTGTCATAGGGTGTGAAGGTGGATTCCATGAAGATGAAGTAGCACTGTTTAAAAGTGAGAACATAGTAGGGTTTGATACACCTTTGGTTTTAAAGTCTGAAAGTGCTGCATGTGCGGTAGCTTCAAAGATTTTATTATAATTTAAATTTATTTCGCTAAAATATCGTTCTTAATTGTCTCGCCAAAGAGCGTTGCAATGCCCCTTTTTCACAAAAAAGGAAGAGTCAATTGGACTAGAGCAGATTAGTTATCTGTCACAAAAAAAACTTTTTAGGAAACACAATGAGAAAAGATATACACCCAGATTACAAAGCGTG
>CBFHPE010000127.1:0-5045 GCA_965657515.1 Sulfurovum sp. | reverse complement strand
TGAACTTTTCCAATGGTGCCTTGGTGATTGAAACTACAAAACAACAAGCCGGACTCATGGGGATAAAGTTGCCCAAAGAGAAATATCTGGAAAACCTAGGCCGTGTGGTTATAGAATGGGGTGTTGACAGGTTTCCACAAGGTGCAGACTGGTCAACCAACAATAACCGGTTAGCCATCGGAGCGATGTTTCTACTGGGTGAAAAAACATTTTCAAGCGGACGTCCACTGCTTGCCCAACCTGTACCCTATTTTATGGGACCTTTTATAGGGGAAAAAGAAGAAGTAGGAAAACGCTATTTGGGTATGCTGTATAAAGAAGCAGGTCGATATTATTGTGTTTCAAATAAAAGTAGCACTACCATTAAAACAAATTTCAACATCCACCAGAAATTCCAGCAGGAATTTCAAAAAAAGACTCCTCCCCTTACTGCTTTTGGTATACAGATGAATACCAAAAACACAACAGGTGGAGCAAAAGCGTTTATAAAGAAAATGACTTTCTATAGTGTTAAATAGATACACTAAAACAACAAGAAAATATATCTTAAGGCACTCATTTTATGTATCTTTTAAAAATTCTTACCCTCATAAGTATTACTTTTTTCTTTTCTGCCTGTAGCCATAAAATACCGGAGTCTTCTGCACACAAACAACCAAGTGTTACAAAACTTCCTAAAGGCAAAGCACCACTTTTACATGCGTTAAACAAAACAGATAAAAAACTTTCTGACAAGTCTGCTTTTTATCCCCTTACTGCACCTACGGATGCTTTTGCCGCAAGACTCTTTCTCATAGATAATGCGACCACCAGCCTGGATGTACAGTACTACATCTATAAAACAGATACTATAGGGAAGGTCTTTACTGCACATCTCCTAATGGCTGCCCAGAGGGGTGTAAAAGTACGTATACTTATAGATGACTTGACCACTTCAGGCAAAGATGAGCAGTGGGAGAACCTTGCTTCTCATCCAAACATAGAACTACGTCTTTTTAACCCCAACAAACTCAGAACATCATTTAGAAATTTGGCACTACTATTTAACGTAAATTCTCTTGGTAAAAGAATGCACAATAAGTCATTGATTGCTGATGGTGCAGCAGTGATCATAGGTGGTCGTAATATCGGTGATGTTTATTTTGCTTCAGATGCCTCAACCCTTTTTCTTGACTATGATATTTTAGCCATAGGAAAAGTTGTTCCTGATATTTATAACGCCTTTGACATCTACTGGAACAGTGACGAATCGGTACCTTCTGAGGATGTTTTAAATAAAAGTGCTAAGGAAAAATTGACCATTAAAGAAGTCAATGATCTAAAAAAAACCATTAGATCATTTGATGACAGCAGTGCAGGAAAAGCGATATATGATTCGGAATTTAATCGTAAGTTAGCCAAAAAAGAGCTTGAACTTACAGTAGCAGAGCAAACAGACTTTTATTATGATTATCCAAGTAAAGTAAGTACTGATGAAAATAACAATGAAACCCATATCTCTTCACAGATCAGAGAAGAACTTAGAGAAGTCAATAAAGAATTGATCGCTATTTCTCCTTACTTTATCCCTAGTGATGAAATGATAGAGAACTTAAAAAGACATAGAGAAAATGGGGTGGATGTAATAATCATCACTAACTCTTTGGCATCTACTGATGTTTTTCCTGTCTATAGTGGTTACCAAGGCTCCATAAAAGACCTGCTTGACATGGGAGTCAAACTCTATGAACTCAAACCTGACAGCTTTAAAAAGCTTGTCACTAAAACAGAGTGGGCAAATCCAAATTCTATCTCATTACACACCAAGATGATCATCATTGATGAAGATCGACTTGTTGTTGGCTCTGCCAATATCGATCCTCGTTCAGATAAACTCAATACAGAATTATTGATGATAGTAAGTAGTGAAAAACTTGCTAAAGAGGAGAAAAAAGAGCTGCATCAGGTTATCAACCTTCAAAACTTCTATCAGATCTCCTGGGGAGAACACCCTAATGAGTTTAATGAGTGTATCACTCCATATGGACCCATTTGGCATACGATAGAGGGAGGTAAAGAAAAAACCTACTATATGCCTCCACATGTAGGCTATTGGAAGCAACTGGGCACAGATCTACTCTCATTTATGCCTATTAAAGGTTATCTATAACTGCTCTCATAATGCCATGCAAAGTCTCTATACGGTAAACTTTACCTACAGATAAACGATATTTGAAAAGATGTTTATCCACTCCAATCATAAAGAATAAAAATGGCCTATAAGAACATACTATGGACTACTTTACTAACGTCTACACTGCTTTTTGCAGATACCCCAATTGATATACATGCAAGTAAAAAGGTATATAGCGAACAAAACTGGGGGATAGGTGTTACCGTAAGATCAGGGAGTATCCCTTATGCCACAGAAGATAGTGTCGTAGGTAGTTTTGTACCTATGCTGTTCTTTGAAAATGAGTATCTCTTTTTGCATGGTCTAGATTCAGGTTTCAAACTTTATGAATCAGAGGATTGGCGTTTTTCTGCACTTACCAGAATACGTTTTGTAGACATTCCTGAAGAGTACCAAAACGAACTGCAAGTAGATACAAATGACATAGGTCTACAAGGTCGGTACAAAATGAACAATGATCAATTCATTGATCTTGAACTCATGAGTGACCTTGATGGAAGATCTTTTTCAAATTTAAGATACGGTGCCCATCTTGAACACGGTTCATTTGATTATAAACCTTATGTACAACTCCAATGGAACAGTTCAAAGTTCAATAGCTACTATTATGGTTTAGATGAAGAGAGTATTTCGTCTGACGTGGCTACTTCTATCGGGGTAAATGCAAAATACCATGTCATTTCAAACTTTTATCTCCTTGCCAGAGCAGAAGCTACCTATCTTGGTCAAGAAGCAAGAAAAAGCACCTACATTGAAGATGACATAGAGGGTGAGATCTACCTGGGTATCGGTTTCTTTAACGATAAAAGCAAAGAGCTAAAAAAACAACTTAGTATTTCTCCTTATGTACGCTTAGCACATGGTTGGGCAACCCCTTCAAACCTCAATGATATCATCACTGGAAATACAGAAAAAGACCCTTATAACAATCAGTTAACATCATTGTTCTACGGTTATCCACTCACCGATGAGCTCTTTGGACTTCCTTTAGACTTCTACCTAACACCTGGTTTTGTTTATCACCATAGCTCAGAGGTACAAGATGTTTTACAAGAGTATGTACTTGCGATCAAAGCCTACTACACATTTCAATTTCCCTGGAAAGTACGTTTTGGTGTAGCTGAAGGTTTCTCTTACGCCAATGAAGTTACCTACATTGAAAGCAGTGAATTGGAAGAAAAAGGCTATAAGCCAAGCAAATTGTTAAACTATCTTGACTTCTCTTTAGACTTGCATTTAGGTGATATATTTGGCGAAAAGCTGGACCAATTATGGCTTGGGTACAGCATACATCATCGCTCAGCAATCTTTGAATCTTCTTCACGTTTTGGTCGTATAAAGGGTGGAAGCAATTATAACAGTGTCTATCTGCAGTGGCACTACTAGGGAAAATTTACTATAATTGTTAGCAAAAAGTGTTATGATATAGGTAAAGGAATATGATGTCAGTATTTAAAAAACTTATGATGATTCTATTTTTAACTTTTATGTCTGCTTCCGTTCTCTTTGCAGAACAAAGCCCATGGGCAGGGAAATGGCACATTTTTTGGAAACATGGTGCTATCGTTCTAACTATGGAGCAGCATGGTAATGATGTCAACGGAAGTTATGAACCTAACCATGGTGTGGTCAAAGGTTCCATTAAGGATGGCAGACTGTATGGACAGATGACAGATGATGATGATAATCAACTTGAATTCATCTTCAACTTGGGAAAAACAACAAATTCTCTCTTTGGCAATAGTCAATTTGGTGACTGGCTCACAGGTATAAAAGTAGATGAAGACAAAGAATTTAATACCCTTTCGATAGATAACTCCTCTCCTCTTCATACTTTTTACTCTTTTTTAAAGCTTAGCAATCAAGTAAGAGCTGGTCATTATGAAGCACTGGAAAAAGCACTCTTTTTGTTAGAGTTTAATAACAAAGAAGAAAAATTACCTTACGGTAAGCAACTCATACTTGCTGGCAAATTTTTCAATATAGTAGATGCCTGTACTATCAATAAACATGATTTCCACCATAAAACTTCAGGCGATCAAGAGGATGTCACTTTACAGCAAGTTGGTACTACTAACACTGTTGAAGTTCAATTTATCGAAGACAAAAATACAAAGGGATGGAAAATAAAGCTTCCTAAAGAAGAAGAGCTAGGGAAAACTCTTCATAGGTTGATGCAGGCACGTGGAATGATAGAGATAGACCAAAATGCTAATCTTCAACTGACCAACCCACGTGATACCATGCGTACATTCATAGAACAATACGGAAAATGGAATGAGAACGGAAAGAAACATGTTATCTCTACCATGAACCTTTCAAACCTTGATCCGGCTATCTGGAATTGGCAGGCGCCGCTACTCGCCTATTATCTTTTAGGAGCTATAGACCGTATCTCTGATCACATCTACCAAGAGATCCCAAATGATCCAAACAGCAAAAAACCCTATGTCTATTTTCATCACCCAGTAGGAGATATCGTCATCGCACCATATGAAGTGGACGGTAAGACAAAATGGCAATTTACACCAGAAACACTCAAAACAATAGAAGCCCTTTTTGAAGAGATGGAAGATGTACCGCTACAGGTACCTAGCAGAAGAGTCAACGATTACGATATTTATTTCAAACTTAAGAACATTGCCCAGTCGATCTCTCCACTGCTGATACAGAAATTCTATGATACTGCATTTTGGCAGATAGCTATGCTAGCACTTGTTGTTTTTCTTGCCGCGTGGATCAGTTACTTTACTAAAATGATCACCAAGTTCATTGTCAAAAAATTCTACCTGACAAAAAGGTGGACAGATGAATTGATCATTTTACGCTTTGTTCATCCTGTTCGGATATTGACTTTTGGGGTGGTACTTCT
>CBFHPE010000126.1:0-5049 GCA_965657515.1 Sulfurovum sp. | reverse complement strand
CAAGTCCTAAAGCACATGGACAGGCAATGACGATGACTGAGATACCCACGATCAAGGCTTGCTCAAAACTGTCAACCCAGAAGTACCATCCGAGAAAAGTGAGTAGAGCAATGATAAGGATGATCGTAGAGAAATACCCTGAAATGGTATTGGCAAGTTGTTCCAAGCGAGGTTTTTTAGTGAGAGAATCTTCAAGTAGATTTACAATGGAGCTGAGCATAGAACTGGAAGCATCTTTTGTGGCTTTGTAATGTATGACTGAGTCTAAACAGATGGAACCACTGAGGATAGTGTCATGTTGTTTTTTATAGATAGGTTCATTTTCTCCAGTGAGTGATGACTCGTCAAAAGAGCCTTCTCCCCAAGTCACTTTACCATCGATAATGACTTTCTCACCCGGTTTGAGTTCTATGATGTCATCTACTATGACATTTTCTATGCTCACTAAAGATTTTACACCCTCTTTGATGGTCGTCACTTCAGTAGGGGTGCTTCCCATTAGTCCATCCAAAGTATCTACGGCATGTTTTTTGCTTAATACTTCAAGGTACTTACCAACGAGAACAAAAGTGATGATCATTACTACGGAGTCAAAATAGACCTCTCCTCTTTGTGTGACCATCGCATAAATAGAGTAAATATAGGCAGAGAGGGCACCAGAAGCGACCAGTGTGTCCATATTGACTATGTTGTTTTTATAGCCGTAATAGGCACCTTTAAAAAAGATCCAACCTGAGTAGAAGAGTACAGGGGTTGCTAGAACGAATTCTGCAACGTTAAGTATGTCTTTGAAAGATTGTTGAATACCTGTAAAGTATCCGGCATAATGTGCAATAGCCAACCACATGATATTCATGGAACCAAATACAGCTACCAGTATACGTGTATAGTAGGTCTTACGTGTTTTAGTGGCACGTTCTTCCTGCAGTTTTGGATCATAAGGGTAGGCATTATAACCTATGGAGCGGATGGTCTCTATAATATGAGAAAGTTTCACAACATCTGGATCCCAAATGATCTTGGCTTTGTTGGTGCTGTAGTTGATACTGGTCTCTATGACACCATCTGTTCTGTGTAACACCTTTTCATTGAGCCAGACACAGGCAGAACAGTGGATACCTTCTATGATGAGGTTGATCTCAAAAAGGCCGTCTTCATTTGTGGTGATGTATTTGTTTTTGAATCCTTCCAGGTCAAATTTTGCAAGATCGTCACTTTGAGGGGTTGCAGGATGAAGGGTTGTATCACCTACTTTATCATAAAAACTGTCTAACCCCTCAGCATTGAGGAGATGATAAACACCCTGACATCCCTTACAGCAGAATGAGAGTGTTTTATCATGCTCTTTTTCTGTGATCATAATCTCTTCAGAAAAGGTAAGGTTGCAGTGTGTACATGCTATTTCAGCCAACAGGTTTCCTTATGAAAATTATATATTATGGTTATTTTATCTAAAAAGTGTAAAATTCACCTATGGAAAATGCATTACTCTTTACGTTTATACTACTTTTAGCAGAACTATTTGAAGCAGCCCTACAGCGATCGGAAACGCTTTTTGGTGTTCTGGAAAAGTTATATGCCTATTATGCAAAAAGTATTTTTTTGTTCTTTTTGATCCAGCCGGGATTTTATGTTCTTCTTTTTACAGTAATGTATACCGGTGTACTTAATGCAAGCATGATCTTCATTTTGGCTCTTAAAGTATTTGATATATTTTATAAAATTGAGTTGATCAAAAAGGTATTTATAGAGCGTCAGGTCTCTACAGAGATAGCTCAAATGTTGGACTGGAAGATACCACCGCTTTTTTTCCTGATGGGCGTATGGATGTACCCGCCGATACTCTATTATGCACTGTCATGATATCTCAACATTGACTTTTTATTTAAATAAGATTATAATGGCGCTACTACAACATTAACACTTAGATAATTAATGTAATCATCTTCAGAAAAATCATACTCAAAAACAAGAGGAATTATGAGCGACAACAAAAAATCTTCTAATGGAAACAGTTCCAATAGAAACAAAAGAACCCATGTACCTGTAAAAGGTCATAAAATAGAAGACCTTCAACAACTCCCCCTAACACAACTTGTTATTATCGCAGAAGAAGTACAAGTAGAAAATCCCAATGAATTTCAAAGAAAAGATCTTATATTTGAAATCTTGAAGTCTCAAGTCTCTCAAGGCGGATTCATACTCTTTACAGGTATTTTGGAAATTTTACCCGATGGTTACGGTTTTTTACGTTCTGAAGATGGAAACTTTGCAAACTCAAGTAACGATACCTATGTAAGTGGTACACAGATCAAACGTTTTGCACTAAGAAACGGGGACATCGTTACAGGTCAGGTACGTGCACCCAAAGAACAAGAGAAATACAATGCGCTTTTAAAAATAGAAGCTATCAACTACCTAGCACCTGAGAAATCTAAACAAAGACCACTTTTTGATAACCTTACACCGCTTTATGCGATGCAACAGCTTAAGCTTGAGTATAATCCTATGAAAATGACAGGACGTGTACTTGATCTTTTTACACCTATAGGTAAAGGACAAAGAGCATTGGTTGTAGCACCTCCAAGAACTGGTAAAACGGAACTTCTTAAAGAACTTGCACATGGTATCACACATAATAGCCCGGATGCATCACTGATGGTTTTACTTGTGGATGAAAGACCTGAAGAAGTAACAGATATGCAGCGCTCGGTAAAAGGTGAAGTATATGCCTCTACTTTTGATCTTCCCGCACAAAACCACGTAAGAACGGCGGAAATGGTCATCGAAAAAGCAAAAAGACGTGTTGAGATGGGGAAAGATGTTATTATCTTGCTTGACTCTATCACACGTTTGGCACGTGCATATAACACAGTGACCCCAAGTTCTGGTAAAGTACTTTCAGGTGGTGTAGATGCCAATGCACTACATAAGCCAAAACGTTTCTTTGGTGCAGCAAGAAACATAGAAGAGGGTGGATCTCTGACTATTATAGCTACAGCACTGATAGACACAGGGTCACGTATGGATGAAGTGATCTTTGAAGAGTTCAAAGGTACGGGTAACTCAGAAGTAGTACTTAGCCGTCATGTTTCTGAAAGACGTATATATCCTGCGATAGATGTAACAAAATCAGGAACAAGAAAAGAAGAACTGATGATGAAAGCTGAAACACTTCAAAAAGTATGGGCACTTCGAAATGCTATGCAGAACATGGAAGAAGTAGAAGGACTTAAGTTCCTCTTCTCTAAAATGATGAAAACAAAAAGCAATGAAGAGTTCCTCAACATGATGAACGAATAGGGTAAACCTATGCGCATAGGTGTTTTTGATTCTGGTGTGGGTGGCTTGACAGTTGTTCAAGCTATGACAAAACTGATCAAAGGTGCCGAGATTTTCTATATTGCTGACACTAAAAATGCACCCTATGGTGAAAAAACACCTCAAGAAATATTACAATACTCTTTAGATATAACCAACTACCTCATAGACACCCATCAGATAGACGCGCTTATTTTAGCATGTAATACAGCTACATCTTCAGCCATTCAACATTTAAGAGAGAAGTACCCTTCACTTATCATTATCGGTACGGAACCTGGTATTAAGCCGGCTATCGAAAATACCAAAACAGGAAAAGTAGGTGTCCTTGCAACACCAGCTACACTTAAAGGTGAAAAATATCAAGAGCTTGCCACTGCATTGTCAAATAAAAAAAGTGTTGAACTCTTTGAACAGGCCTGTCCAGGACTGGTCGAACAGATAGAAAAAGGTGAAACACAAAGTGCAAAGACCAGAGAACTGCTTGAATCATGGTTGAACCCTATGCGTGCACAAAATGTAGATACGATAGTTCTAGGTTGTACACATTACCCTCTGGTTGGAGAGATGATCTCTGATGTTATGCAATGTGATGTCACACTTATACACACAGGTAAGGCGATTGCCAAACATCTTTTACTGCTAGGTAGTAAAAAAGGACATAGTAACGAGGGTGAACTCTCTATCGCCATCTATACAACAGGGGATATTGAGCACAAAAGTATAGAGAATATTTTGGATGCATCTCTACATCCGCAACAGATAAAACTACCATAAAAGCCCCATAATACATTTGTTTTAATTATTTTTAAATATTTCTTAAAATTGTGATTACTATAAAGTTAAGTATGTTAGAATATTCCCATACGGTTATACTGTATTGAAAAAGCCTAGTTTGCTCTTGTAGCAAATACGGAAAGTTGTGGGATTTATTAATTTTTAAAAAGATAGTGATAAGTCTGCATAATTGCCAATAAGATGTATAAGTGTTATTTGTAAAATAGACTCTTAGAATCTAATATTTATAAAACATAAAAAAGGAGTTATGAAATGAAGTTTTCATATGTGACTGCTCTCGCTATTAGTACGCTTATCGCCAATGCTAATGTTGTAGAGATAACTGGGGGGATGCCTTATGTAGAAGTAAAGGCAGATGGGAAGACATATAAAATAGAACGTACACAGGAACAGGATGCTTATCTTACAAATACATTTGCTTTGACATCACGACCTTCACCGCCATTTTTTATTGAACCTTTTGAAGTGACTGATGGTGTAGAGACGTATGGAGAATTGGAAGTATTGGATTTTATTTCTAATGAAAAGGGTCTTTTTATTGATGCGAGACTTGCAAACTGGTTTGCAAAATCTGCGATTCCTTCAGCAGTCAATATCCCGTTCAAACTTTTTTTATCAGATACTCCTGAGCGCACTAAGATCTTGAAAGATCTAGGTGGTCAAGGCAGTGGTGAGACATGGAACTTTGCAAATGCCAAGACGATACTTCTTTATTGTAATGGTGCATGGTGTGGGCAGTCCCCTACAGCTATCAATGCATTGATAGAGCTGGGATATCCGAAATCTAAAATGAAATACTACCGTGGTGGTATGCAAGCATGGCAACTTTTAGGATTGACAACAATCGTGCCTAAGGAGACAAAATGAGAATTTTAGCATTACTATTAATAGGTGCAGTAGCTGTATCTGCAGGTAAATATGATAAAGTAA
>CBFHPE010000125.1:0-5062 GCA_965657515.1 Sulfurovum sp. | reverse complement strand
AACTCTCCCAACGCACAGCATTGATAGAGTTGACAATGAACTCTCGACTGACAACTTGATGTTTCTTTTCCAGTAAAAGTGTAAATATCTCATACTCTGCAAGTGTCATCTCAAGTACTTTTCCATTTTGTGTCACCTGCATCTTCACTTTATCTATAGTAAATAATTCTTCTGTGGCTTGTGTGGAAAATTGGGTATATCTTTTAATGATCGCCTGTATGCGGGCTACGAGTTCACGGGGTTCATATGGTTTTGCTATGTAATCATCTGCTCCTGCATCAAAGGCAACCACTTTGTCACTGACATCAGCCCTTGCTGTTGAGATGATCACGGGTAGTGAAGGGTACTCTTTTTTAATGATACGACACAATTCCAGGCCATCCATTTCAGGAAGTCCCAGATCAAGCAGAACCAAGTCATATTTCTCAATTCTTAATTTTTCAAGTGCCACAGAGGGCAGAGAGACAGAGAAGACCTCTAATCCATAGCGAGGAAGATATGCCTCTAAAAGAACTGTGATCTCAACATCATCTTCTACCATCAATATCTGTGACATTCCAACCCTTCATGTTTTTTTACTGCTTTTAACTTTTGCAGTTCTTACCTTTTTGGTTTTTTTGTTGCTTAGATAATTCTATCCACTTTGTTCTTTGTTCTGGAGTTAAGATCTTAAACATTTTTTCCATGCTGTCAGCTCTACTCTCCAACATGGCTTCTTGTCTTTTTTCTCTATTAGCCAGTCTTACCTCATGCTTTTTCTTCATCTCTTGCTTAAATGCTTCTTTATCAAATGTATTTGCGGTCATAAATTTATTCATGTCAGGTCGCATCTGCTCTCTCATACCTTTTCTACTTTCCTTCATCTCTTTTCTTTTAGCCTGCATCACATTTTTACGAGATTCTCTTAATGTCTTCATTTGTTCTTTTTGTTCAGAACTCAAATCAAGTTGTTTCATGACATTTTGCATACGGTCTTTATATGCTCCACCTCTTTTATCTCCACCTGCTGGACATGCAAATAATGCTGTACCTAATCCTAATGTTACTAAAACTGCTGTTGTTAATTTTTTCATCTAAAATCCTTTATGATTTGAAATAGTTATTTCTCATATTGAGATACTGTAATAGTATAAGAGGATTGTAAATTTGTTGTCAATGGATTGTAAATATATGTAAATGAGGGAACATTACAACATGAGGAAGTTCCTCATGTCGCGTCGTTAACTTAGAGTAGTGGTCTGCTGTCCTATCTCTTTATAACGTGCATAATAGTGCTGTACAAAATCTCTGATCATATCATTGACAGGAAGGTAGACACCCTCTTCTTTTTGTGCATACCCGCTCAAGTAGACATTTGCATCTACTTTTTCCAAGTAATTTTTTGCCAAGTTTCTATAGGCTTCTTGATAGGCTTCTTTCATCGCATCATACTTCGAGTAGTCAATTTGTATCTGACCATCATAACTAATGATCCCAGAACCAAACAAAATATCTAAATGGATAAGTCCTTCACAATAATACGGCAAAACTTCACCTACTTCACGCCAAGCCATGAGTCCAACAGCACGAGAGACCACATCATCTACGATGTGCTTTTTAAGCTCTTCACGTTCATTATGGAAGAATGCCATAAGCCCGCCTGATGTCGCTTTAAACTCTTCTATGTTCTTAAACTGTCCTGTGCCGTTCATCTTGGTCTCAGTATCTGCATCTATCCACAAGATATGTCCATACTCATGCCCAACCGTTGAAATGTCATAGATCTCTTGCCAGAGTTTAGGATCTGTGTCTATGAGTTCTCTTTGTGCTTTGACAAACGATTCACCCATCGTCTCAACGCTTAGTTTCATAATAGGTTTTGATTTCTTAGACTCCATCACAAAATCTGCATAAGCAAAGATCTTCTTCCCAAGTTCTGCAGAGACCTGTTCATCATTTGGTACAACCTGTGCTGAGAATAGTCCATTGAACTCTGCCCCGTAATATAGAACCGGTTGACCTATATAGAGTTGTGTTTCATCCACTTGTAAAAGGTTCTTGCTCATAGTATGCAATGCTTCGTCACCAAAATCTTTAGCCAGTTCATACGCAAACAGTTTAATATTATTTCGTGTAGCAGACCCCTCTTGTAATTCAGGGTTGACAATACGAAGATCCCATTCTAAGGCTACGGCTTTTCTATAGTGGTCTTCATAATACTCTAAAGGATGCCCTACCTGCAGTGGCGTGGTCACCGCCATCCAACGTCTATCTACTTCCGCCCATTTCCCTATAAGTTCACTGGTATTCGTATGCGAAAAAGCTACTTTCAGCGCTGTAAAATATGCAATCCATTCTGCTTTTTGATCAAAGACATCATCTTCATGCTGGTTTAAAAGTGAGATCAGCTGTTCAAGTGCGGTAATGACATCTGTTACCTCTTTTGGAAATGCTTCTGCATACGCGATGCTTTTATACCCTGTATCCTCTTTTTTCAGTACAGAATAACTTCTATCTCCTACAGCCCCACTCTCATCCGTATCAAGCAGTGATTCACCCTGCAACATCTCAAAGACTTTGGCATCATCACCATTGAACATCTCAGAGAGTTCAAGGTTCACAGAGTGGATAATATGATGTGTCCAGTGACTCTGCCATACAGAAAGCGCCACACCCACATAATGCACACCAAGCATTAACGAACGGTAAAAAGGTGTAAGCAGATTTTGTTCCTCAACCCAGCTGATAAAATTTTCATGACGGGAAATATACATCGTACTCACAAACCCATACGCCAACTCTTTTTTCATCGCTATCTCTTCCCTAGAAGAACCATTTTTCTCCAACACTTGCTCCAAAGCATCTTCACGCAAATTCACTACCCGCGTAAGTGCCGCCATCTCAGAGTCTTTATCTCTCGGAATATCTAACAGTTTTAAAAAAGTATCTACCACATTATTTGCTCTATCGTGACCTTTTTCTTCATTTAAAAGTTCATAATATTTATTAAGACCTTCCTGTCTCACCTGCAATTCATCATAAATAACCTGCAGATCTTGCATAAATTGTTGTTTCATAATTTCTTTCTCTTTTTCATTCAGTAATAATTCAATGTATAATACATCAAAGTAAACAAGGCAAGTTTTTCAACACGCCAGTCCTTCACATTTTCTTTTTTTGGATTCGTTTTCTTCTTTGTTGTGAGACAAAGAAAAAAAGGAATAAGAAAACTATTTATTCTTCAGCATCCAAATAATCGGCTTCGCCAACTCTAACGCCTTCCCCCGATGCGAGATCTCAGACTTCACATCATCATCCAACTCACCTAAGGTCAAATCCATCCCCGCAGGAATGAACATCGGGTCATATCCAAACCCTTTCTCCCCTCTGGCTTCATCTATCACATCCCCATGCTTCCAACCATGCACTACATACTCTCCATACTTGGAGACAATTGCAATAGCTGCTGTATAGTAAGCCGGTGTTGACTTAACACCTTTTTCCTTGACCGACTCTATAAGTTTATAGAGATTGTCTTTATCTGTCACACCCACACCAGCATACCGTGCAGAATAGATACCCGGAGCACCATCTAAAATAGGAAGTGAAATACCAGAATCATCTGCGATGACCAAATATTCTTTCCCAAGTTTTTCATAAATAGTACGTGCTTTTATGAGTGCATTGGCTCCAAAAGTATCACCATCTTCAACGATCTCAAGTTCACCCAAAAGGTCAGAAAAAGGGATCACCTCATCTTGACACATTTGTTTAAATTCACGTAACTTGCCTTTATTTCCTGTTGCAAGGACCAATTGCATATAACAGTCTCCTTTTACAAAGCAAAGCTCTGTGAAAATTCCTCTCACTGAAGCCTCGCCTTTCACGAGCGATGAGCACATCACCTGCTCTTAACCTTATTTATATATAATAAGACCAATTTTATCTAATTAAAGGTGTCACTATGATTAAACAGATCATGCCACTCGCTTTCATTGTTGCTTTAAGGTTTTTTGGACTATTTATCGTCCTTCCTGTACTCTCCATCTATGCACTTGACATGGAAGGGGCTACACCTTTCTTAGCTGGTCTTGTTGTAGGAGGATACGCACTCACACAAGCAACATTCCAAGTACCATTTGGGCTAATGAGTGACAAAGTGGGTCGTAAAAAAACTCTACTTTTTGGACTTATCATCTTTATCATCGGTTCCGTGATCGCTGCGATGAGTGACAATATCTATATGCTTCTTCTAGGCCGTTTTCTTCAAGGAGCTGGAGCCATTGGTTCAGTTGTTTCAGCTATGGTTGCTGACCTTGTAAAAGAAGAAGAGCGTCCAAAAGCTATGGCTGTACTGGGTGGGACCATTGCACTTAGCTTTGCTGCAGCTATGATCATCGCCCCTATAGTAGGTGGAAACTGGGGGATAGACAAACTCTTCTGGCTTACAGCTGTTTTATCTGTTTTTTCCATATTTATACTTTTTACTGCTGTACCTAAACCTCCAAAGATCGTACACAGCTATGAAGAAGAGGAATCCAAAATGATAGAGGTCTTTAAAGACAAGGCTCTCACACGTATGTACATAACCTTTCTTTTCCACTCAAGCATTATGACCATGGCATTTTTTATCATTCCTGTGGTTATGACGCAAACAGTGGATGATGGTGGATTTGGATGGGAAAAATCTGAACTATGGAAAGTCTACTTCCCTGCAATGATCTTTGGCTTTTTAGCCATGGCACCTGCAGCTATATTTGGTGAAAAATACGGAAAAGGTAAAGAGATATTTATGATCTCCGTAGCAGTTATCTTTTTAGGCTTTTTAGCCATGGGATTTGCCTCAACTGATTGGATATTTGTAGTAGGTGTGGTACTTTTCTTCATTGGATTTAACATGTTTGAACCACTGCTTCAGAGTTTTGTAGCCAAATTTGCAAAAGTACACCAAAAAGGTGCGGCACTGGGTGTTGCGAATACTTTTGCATACACAGGTATCTTCTTTGGGGGTCTTTTAGCAGGTTGGCTCATGCAAGATTATGATAGAGGTACGCTTGCTCTTGTTGTAGCGGTGCTTTCCATA
>CBFHPE010000124.1:0-5181 GCA_965657515.1 Sulfurovum sp. | reverse complement strand
ATTATATAAATGAAAAAACAGACAGTGGTAAGGATTATGCATGGACAGTAGTAGAGCAGGTTTCTAACTATTACAGTAAGAATGGAAAGTATCCTCAACAACTCAATGATTTAGCAGTATTTGATGACCCGGAATTCACTTCATATGTTAATGCGCATGATTTCAGGTATTCAACATACGGTAAGAATGGACCAAAATATGCTCTTTCATGGAGAGCAGGAGCTATGAGCTGGACAGGTTATCGATGCACAAACGATAAATCTGTACTTTTAGAAAAACAGAATGGGGTAGTAAGAACATATAAAATGGGAGAAAAAATAGTCTGTATAGTGACAGATCTCCATTAAAATTTCACTATTTTTTATTATTATAAAGTGATGAAGAAAACGTTATGAATTCAACTCTATATTTATATGTTACATTTCTTCTTCAGTATAGATCGACATCATTTACTTTAATATTATGAAGAAGATTGTATATGTGTTATACTATATATAAATATGTAAAAGGTAAGAAAAAATATGTTTTTTATATTTCCAATGTGGGATAATTTGAGTCAGAGCATAGGTATGAAAAAATGTACTCCCCTAGGTTATATGCTTAATAATATAGCTAGAGGTCTAGGTTTTATTGGTATATATCTTTTGCTGGGGTTAATCGTTTTCTTTTTATTAGGTAAATCTGATCTTTCTTTTTGGATATTTCTAATCCCTTTTGGTCTGGGGTTTATAGCACAGGTACTTTTCCTATATAGTTGGCATCTGGCAGAAAAAAAAGGCTTTGACTATGATTATGAAACCCGTGAGGCAAGCTGGGATGAAGATGGAAAACGGATAGTCTACAAATGGACATCTGATCAAGAGGATTCAAAGGATTAGCAATAAGAGGAAGGAGAGTCAGTAATATGACAGATCTCCATTAGATCTTTAAATACTTTTAGTGATCATAAAAAAGGGAGCAAAAATGTATAACTCGATTACAAAACTATCAATGACGTTAATATTATTACTGATATTTACTGGCAATATCTTATATAGTGATCCTATTTCCAAAAATTCGAATCATATTAAACAGAGCAATATAAGTAATATAGAAGATAAGATAAATAAAAAGCAAGCAATTTTTCTCAAAATACACAAGTCTGATGCGGTACATTATATGTCATATTATGATGAAATAGTTGAGCTTATCATCTCAAAAAACAAGCTATTACTAGAGCTTGACAGAGTTGATGATATTGATACAGATAGAACATGTGATATCGCTTTGGACTACTCAGAGGTGGAGTTTATCAAAACAGAGTATTATAAAACACCTTTTCATGATGAAGTTGCTAAAACTTTGCAATACACTGCTGCACTTTATGAACAGTGTCATCCTCCTATGGCTGAGAAATACTTAAAACCAATCATTAAAATAAAAGAACATATCTATCTTAAAGATAGTGTTGAAGTGGCAAAAGCACATGATATTCTTGGTGATTATTATCGTATCTATATGGCGAATTTTAAAAAGGCTATCAAAGAGTATGATGAAGCAAAAAGAATAAGAGAAGAGTTATATGGGATTAATGATCCAAGAATTACTGAAAACCATGAGAAACTAGCATTGAGCCTTTATTATCATGGAGATAAAGTAAATAGGGCAGAACAACTACTTTTGAACTCTATAGATTTACGTAAAAATGTTTTACCAAGTAAGAAGTTTTCTCTATATATTGCCTATATGGACCTAGGAGTACATTACTCTATGAAAGGGGAATATGATAAGAGTATCATCTACCTAAAAATGGCCCAAGAATCAATGGGTAGTAAAATAAATCATGACACTGTAGTGATATTGAGTGAACTTGCTCAAATTTATCTAAATCGAGATGATCTTCACAATGCACAGAAATATGGAGAAGAAGCATATCGTGTTTCAAAAGAGTTTTATGGGAATGAAAAACACTATCAGGTTTTAGAGAATTCTCTTCGTTTAACTGAGATAAGAAATAGAATTAATAAGTAAATATATAGTAGGGGGAATATACATGTATGATATAAGTAGTATTAAATTATTAAAAAAGACAATTTTTATTTTGAGCATATGGTTTCTAGGGATTACTTATGTTTATTCTTGGGGTTCATTAAAGACAGGAGAAGCTTTTGCCACTCATCAGTATATTAATGAGCAAGCTTATCGACAACTGGAGCAGCATCCAGCTTTTTTTTATGTAGGTTTTCCTACTCTTGAAGATATTCAGAACTATGCAAGTGTTCGGCTAAACCCGAAATTTGGTAAATATGGGTTAGGACCGGATGTAGATGGAAATTCAAACTTTTCTGAACATTGGTATAACCCAAAAAATAAACAAGGAAATGCACCAACATCTGCTAAAAAGTATCATGCATTGCTTAAAGATGCAATGGAAATACCAAGAGGTACAGAATACGAAAAATTGTCTCGTAAGGAGAAGGCAAAAGCTGCAGCATATGCATCACATTACATACAAGATGTTACATGTCCTATGCATGTTACAGGAATGTCTGGAAAAAATGTTGATCCAGATCGTGTAGGTGGTAAAAAGGATATTAGCCCATTTGCAGGGAAATACACACCAGAACAATGGAAAATACTGGTTAAACGTTTTCAAAAAGCTCAAAAAGAAGCAGATTCAAAATTAGAAACAAGAGGAACGATGGATTATTTTGATCCACTTTATTTTGATGCCAATTATAATAATTATCAATTATTAAAATCTGATATTGGAGCAAGTGAATTAGGAAGTCATTTTCAGTTTGAACTACAAGTTGAGTTAAAGTATAAAGCCGATATTGCATCCTGGGATTCGAAGTGGAAAGAAGTAAAAGAAAAAGGATATATTCATCCATACTATTCAAATACGAAATCTATAGATACCTTAGCTAAAAAAGTGGCCTCAAATACATATGATGCTATTGGAACAGAAAACAGTCATGGAGAATTATGGGTAGATATTGGTAAAGAGAATAGTGCGTATGAAATTCCACAGTTTTTGCAAATGGGATATCTATGGTTCCCAAAAGAAAGCAATAGAGATTCAATATATAACTCTATACAGGTACCTTATAAGTCATGGTGGAAGGCAATTCAGCTAACTTATGTTGTGTGGCGTTCAACTTTCTCTGCAATGCATATTGCTCAAAATAATATTAAATTTGTTAAAGTGCCAAATAAACATGATCAATATCAATTGTATGTAGCAGTTTTTAACTATGAACCTGAATCAGAGGCAAAAGGTGTTGAAGTTGAAGTTGGAATTACTGGGGATATAAAACTCTATCTCACAACGACAAAAGTCTCTCGTCCTATTCCTGCTGGATCGGGAGTAGGCTCAGGGTGGTTAAAGGTTGGAAATCCACTTACAATCACTAATCCGAATACTCTTAATGGAAAAATAGAGCTTAGTATTACAGGTGACTATGATGAGAATATTCCAGATTCAGGCAAAAATGTAGTTGAATATGATCTTAAGGATATTTCCATAGAGGCACTTAGGATGCCTGATATGATAGGTAGCAGTAAAGATGATGCTAAATTAATTTTAGAAGAAGCACCGTACAATTTTAATTTAAAAATTAAGTCTGCGGGAGCTTCAAGTAGCATAAAACAATCCGATAACGTAAAAACACAAGACCCTGAAGCTGGGGAAATTGTTGCCAGTGGAGAGAATGTAATATTGGAAATATATGATAAATTCCAAGCAGAGAATTCTAATCTATGTAAAGAAAAATTTGCTTCAAAAATTCAAAATATTAAGAAAGAGATCAGCGCTATAAAAAATTTTTCAAATAATAGTGTAGCAAACTGTAAAACTACAAAAGAAACTTTAGATCAACTAGCAAAGAAAATTGAAATAGAGAAAAATTCATTTGCTGAGTTCACATCTAAAATAAATGATCTTATGAAAAAAATGAAAGATACTGAAAAAGTTAAAGAAGCATTAGAAAAACATGATCAAAAGATCGATAAATTAGCAAAAGAAATAGAAAATATTTTGTCAGAACTTGGTGAGTTTAGTTTAAAAATATGTCAAAAAACAAAATCCTTAAATGACCACAGTATAAGTAGTGCAGAACATAGTAAAACTGCTCAATGGATACAAGATAATAAAAAAGAATTAAAAATTTATGTCGAAAGTATTAAAGAACGTCATAAAGAAATTGATTCTTATAAAAAAGAAATCAAAAAGTTTGTATATGATGAAGCTTTGCTAGATACACAGGAAGTAGACAACTTAAAAACAAAACTAAATAGCATGGATAATTTGTCAAAAGAAATTATTGCTGCTACCGCACAAGCAAAGAAAATTCTTGTTGATAGTATTAAGAGTAATTCTGGACTTTATGCGCGTAAACAAGCCATAAGAAAATCTATAGACAACTTAAAAAATGAATGTGGAGATAAACTTAGCAATGAAATTAAGATGCTCAATGAACAATTTAATACTATAGATTTCTCTCAATGCACCAAAGATCTTGGATCAAAAATCAAAAACTTGAAAAATAGTGCTTTACTAATCCAAAATAATATCACTAAACTTAATGAGCAAATGAATGAAAATCAAAACTTATTTACTGAATATACTCAAAATGTTGAGAAAATAAAAAGTCTCAATAAAAATCGTGAAATAACACTTCTTTTAGTTAACAATTATGTTTTAAAAGCAAAAAGATTTGGAACAGATGGTGCGATATGTGTTGTACTTTCAGAAGAAACAATGAAAAAGGTCTTTAATCAAATTGTGTATCGTATAGAGGGAGCAGGTTATACTCCTCATTGGGGTGGGGGAAGCTATTACAAAGAGGGGTATGCGGAGGTTTTAGTTACCTTTAAAGAGCCTGCTACAGAAGCTAATATCAGAAGGATTATCACTAAGATTAAAGATAGGTATATAACAAACCCATGTGATCTCAAAGCTACTCCTCTTGACCCAGGTCATAAAACCAGTCCGGCAATTTGGAAATCTGGTCCCAAAATCACTATTATTAAGGGGCCTACCTCTGGGCTGTCAAGTGAAGTAAATAAAAATGGATGGAAAATAAAAAGTAGCGATGGACCATCTTTAAGTAAACTTAGAAAGGAATCAGGATGCAAAAAATAATGAAAAGACTAGTATTGATTTTTTTAATAAGTTCTTGGTTTATTGCTAGTTATGCT
>CBFHPE010000123.1:0-5233 GCA_965657515.1 Sulfurovum sp. | reverse complement strand
TAAAAAATTAGGTGAATACCAAAAGTATCAAGACAGATTTGAGGCGATCATCCCTTTTTCTGTCAATAAAAAGGTAGGTAAAACTCAACTTTTAGATGAAATATCTAAACATTTACCAACATCGCCTTTTCTTTTTGACACAGAGATACTTACAACAGATAATATACGTGATATCTATAAAGAGCTTATTCGTGAATCTATATTTGAGAACTTGAGTGATGAAATACCCTATGAAAGTGATGTAACCATAGAAAAAATCGATGAAACAGATACTTTAGATACGGTCTATGCAACTATTGTTGTTGAAAAAGATACACAAAAAGGAATGATCGTTGGTGAAAAAGGTGCTGGCATCAAACGTGTAGGTAAATTAGCACGCAGTCAAATGGAACTCTTTTCAGGTAAGAAAATTTTTTTAGATCTGCATGTTTCAGTTAAGAAAGGATGGAGTAAAAATAGGGATGGACTAGAAGATATGGGGTATATTTTTTAAAATATACGTCAAATTAACATTTTCAATTTTTTGTAAACACACCTGTTAATAGGTGTTTGAGGTGTAAATTAAAGTTAAATGATTAAAAAAAGTTATATTATTATAAAACTTTTATGTTTTGTAAGATTGTTTTAATATTATAACATATATAATTGTTCAACAGACAAGGAAGTTTAGCATGTTTTCGAAAAAAAGTTCATCAAATTCGACCATAAAGAATATTGTTACTCATAATGTATATGCAGACAAAAGCTACATATACAAAGATGATTCATTTAAGCCCTTAAATAAACTCACATATAATACTTCAAACTTTATTGCATCTTATATAATGAATAAAGATGCCATTAGTACTACGGTACATTTGAGTAAAAGTATACCTGAAGAGGATATTGCAGATATTATTGATATCAAGGCTTATGAAGAACTGGGGCTTGATCAAGCCAACAGTTATATTATCTCTTCTATAGAGGCAGACTCTTCGGGTGAAGAGAGGGAATTTCATATATTTGTTGCAGAACCTGAGGTTTTAGACAGTTATTATCTTCCGGTAAAGGAAGAGACTAAGTATCTTGATCTTATTGTACCTGCACCGCTTTTATATCGTTCTCTCTATACAAAAGAAATCTTAGGGGATAACAGTACACATTGTTTTGTATATTTTACACAAAATGATGCCTTTGTTACGCTTTATAGAAATGGTCAATATCTTTATTCTAAATCCATTGAGTTTTCCTTAGAACAAATCTATGATAAATATTGTGAAGCAGTAGGTGAAAAAGTTGATGAGAAAGAATTCTATTCTATTTTAGAATCAGAAGGCTTGAAAACTACAAATAATGATTATCAACAAAATTTTATGAAGATTTTTGCTGAAGTATTTATTACGATCAACGATATTATTATTTACGTTAAAAGAGCTTTTGATCTTGAAACTATTGATCAAATGTTCATTGGAAGTGAAAAAGGTCCTATTATAGGATTGGATGATTACAGTCAGAATTATCTAGGATTACATTCCTCAGATTTCAACTTTAACTATAATGTTGAAAATGACGAGTGGTATACAGATCAGTTACAGTACTTGATGTTATTATCATCACTTGATTATCTTGAAGATGAATCAGCACTTGTCAATGTAACCATGTATCCACGTCCACCATCATTTGTTAACAGAGCAAGTGGTCAATTTATTATTTCAACTTTTGCTGCAGTTTCATTGAGTTTGGCTTATCCTTTAACTTACTTAGTTGGTTCTTATATTAATGATGCAAAGATATATGCATTGAAAATAGAAGATACGAAGTTAAAAACAGAGTCAAATAAGTATAAAAAAATATTGTCAGAGAAGAAAAATATTATAAAAGGTTTAGATGCAGAGATCAATAAATTGTCAACTATATATGATGGAAAGGCAAAAACACTCCAAGCAATTTATGAACAAAAAGTAAATTATCGTTTAAAGTCAGGTATCTTCCATGCGATAGCTGAAGATCTTCACAAATATGAAGTGCATGTTAATAACATTGCAGGTGAGGAAAATACTTTATGGCTATCCATGGTTAGTTCTGATGATCGTAAGTTTACAGAGTTGATTAAATATATTTCTGATAGGCATTTTAATGAAATTGTTGAGATTGACATTGAAAGAATCGAAAAAGATCTTGTTAACAACTACTATAAAGGTCTGTTAAAGGTGGAACTACGATGAAATTTTTAGAAAATAAATTAGAAGCATTAGATACATATTTTGCTCCTAAAAAAGAGAGTGAAAAATGGATAGTGATCTTAGGTATTGCAGGAGTCATTGCATATTTAGGATATGCATTACTTTTACCTTATACAGAAGACTTGTATAAAACAAGTGAAAGAACTAAAAAAAGTGTACAAAAGAGTATAGCAGACAGTAATACGTATTTGAGATCTATTACAGTTGGTGGTGATAGAGACTACTATGTAAAAAAGTTTGATCAGGACATTGTTAATAAAAAGAGTAATATTGTTAATCTAAATAATAAAATTAAATTTATTGATAGTAATTTGGCTAAATTGTCAGATATGCTTTTTAACCAAAAATCATGGTCTAAGTTCTTGAATTCAATTACAAGTAAAGCTGAAGTTCAAAATGTTGATCTTCAATATATCACGAATAAATATGTAGATAACAATGGTAGTTTTGGACACGTTCTTGAAATTGGTGTCGGGTGTAAAGGCGAATATAAAAGTATTGTCAAATTTATGAATGAAATAGAGCAAAATGTTTTGGTAACAGATATTTTTAAAACAGATCTCTCTTTGGATAATAATTCATCAGATATCGTAGCAGATATTCATATTTCAGTATGGGGGATTAATCACTAATGAAAAAGACACTATTACTATTTGGATCATTGAGCGCATTTCTTGCTGCAGACCTATCTGTTGAGCAAATACAAAATATGGTCAATAAGATACATCATAAAAGAGAAGGTGTAAAGCTTGAAACGCTTGAGACTACAAAAGCACCTTTTGTAAGAGTAGAAGAATCAAATACTACTACAGTATTTGTTATTCCAAGAAAAACTGAAATTAAAGAAGCAAAATTAATGTTGCATTCTATTATTAATAATAAAGCATTTATTAATGATCAATGGAAAAGTGTTGGAGATACTATGTTAGGGTATACATTGGAACATATAGGTAAGCGAGGTGTGGTACTTAGAAATAATAACCACATTAAAAAACTCTTTCTTCGTAAAGAAAGAGAAAACTTTATCACATTAGAAGAGAGGTAATAGGATGAAAACAATACAAAAAACAGGGGTAAAGTTTTTAATAGCAGCAATGATGTTATTAGGAGTGACAAATAGTCTTATGGCAAACAGTTGTTCAACAAAACTGTTCTCAGTGACAATTGATAGTAAATTAAGTATTGGAGATGTTGTTGATAATCTTGCAGATACTTGTGGCTTAACGGTGATCGTGAAAGATGATGCCGCAAAGTTACGTATGAATAAGAAATTGTATTATGTAAAATTAAAAAACAGTACATTAAATGGTTTTTTAAATACGATCTTAAAAGATAATGACCTGAATTATACCCTACAAGGTAATAAACTTAAGATCTCTTATCTCATAACAAGAACGTTCCGTATTCATTACCTTTCTGGTCAAAGAATAGGTAAAAGTACAGCAAATGTTACGATTGCAGGTACAGAAGATTCAACAGGGACATCTACTGCAGGAGGGGAGTCATCATCATCTAAAACAGGAATGATCATAGAGAGTAATGATGAATTTAAATTTTGGACCACAGTAGAAAAAGAGGTTCAACGTATTTTGATCGGTGCAGCAGATGGGAGTACACACTATGAAAGATCAGGAGAATCTTGGACAGGACCAGATGGTAAAGTGTGGGAGTATAATCCTCTTGCGCCTATCATAAATCCTGAAGCGGGTATGGTTACGGTTACTGGTACAGAAAGACAGATCAATAGAGTAGCTCAATATATTCACACTTTAACTAAACAGATGAAAACGCAAGTGTTGATAGATATACGTATCATGAATGTATCTTTTGATGACAGTACTACCTCTGGGGTTGACTGGTCTCAACTATATACCTTACAAAACTTTACAGTTAATACGCTAGGTATGGCACAAAGAAATATTTCATCTTATACTTTTGATTCTATAGAGGGAATTACTGAAGCTGAATTTGCAGAAGGAACTAGACCTAGAAATGCTAATTTGATTCAACTTACAGGTAATACTGAAGTAACGGAAGTAGTGAAATTTTTATCTACTCAAGGTGATGTAAAAACAATCTCTAGTCCTCGTATTATGACTTTAAATAATCAACCGGCACTTATTTCTGTTGGGGAAGAGATATTTTATAAAATTAAATCTAGTAGTACCGCATCTGGTGGTGGTGGTGCGGTAGCTGCAGAAGGTGAATTGGTAGACTCTGTTTTTGCAGGGATTTTATTAGACATTACACCTGAAGTAGATGAGAATGGATATGTCACTTTAAAAATTAATCCATCTATATCTCAAACAAGAGATGAAATTACGTCAGAAGCTGGGGTTAGAACTATCCCACCTGATCTACTTAGAAGACAGATTGCAGCTGTTATCAAAGTAAAAGATGGAGAGCAGGCTATTCTTGGTGGTTTGGTGACAACTAGAACTGGGTTTGACAATAATCATGTACCATTATTAGGTGATATGCCACTGGTTGGAAGTTTATTTAAAAGAGAAGAGAAAATAAACAAAGTTGAGGAACTTGTATTTATCCTTACTCCACATATTATTAAAAATTCTAAATCGGTATCTTTAAAAGATCTAGGATACACCAAATTGAATGAAAAGTAGATATGAAGCTGCAAAGGATGTATTCATCGATTCGATTGATATCGATGACTACATTGAGTTAAATTCTTCTGTAACTGCTTATCAGCAGTTGCAACATAGTATAGAAAAACCTCTAAAGATGATCCTACTTTTTGGACGTCCTGGAACTGGTAAGAGTATTCTTTTAAATCGTATTCAAAATAAACTTAAGCATCAAAAAGAGATCTACTATTTTGACACACCTACGAGTAATGAAAAAGAGTTCTACTATAAATTATTTAAAGTTTTAACACAAAAAGAACTTCCTAGTAATACGGAGATAAACTTTTCTGCTTTAATTGAATTTTGTCAAAATTTAAGAGGAAAAAGAGAAGTTATTATTCTCTTAGATGAAGCACAAATGTATGG
>CBFHPE010000122.1:0-5340 GCA_965657515.1 Sulfurovum sp. | reverse complement strand
AGATCGTAGAAGAGATAAAATATATGTTGCATAACCATGAAAATATCTCACAAAAAGAGACGCTGTTGGTCAATTTTGAATCATTTGGAGACTCTGCACTCAACATCTTTATCTATACATTCACCAATACATCAAATTGGGAAAAATACTTAAATATACGTGAAGATATACATTTAAAGATCATGAAGATCGTTGAAGAGAACAACTCAAGTTTTGCTTTTCCTTCACAATCTATTTATATAGAAGATATCAAAAAGTCCATTTAAGGGGTATTCAAAGATAGTGAATTAAGCTATAATTCACTATTGTAACCACGCTTAAAAAGGATGCATTATGAAAAGTACTTGTCTGCTATTGATAGCATCAATATTTATATTTACATCATGTGGAGGTTCAAGTAATTCTTCCACGACCTCAACAATACCAGATGATACAGTCTCCCCTGCAACACAAGTACCCACTACAGCAACAAACCTTCACACTACCATAGATGTTCTTGTACTATATGATAGAAATGTAAAGAATGCATATAGCGATGTCTCAGTAAGAGTAAACCATCTCTTTGCTGTAAGCAATAATATTTACAAAGACAGTCAACTGAATCTTACTATCAATGCAAAAGAAATACTCTTTTATGATGCACGTACATACCCAGCACTTGAAGAAATCGCCTATTCAAACTCAGTAAAGTCACTGAGAGAACGATATAAGGCAGATACTGTACTTATTTATCAGATCAATCCTAATAATGAGGTTGGGCTTTGTGGTACTGCCTATAGTGCCTTTGCATATGACCAAAGATACCAATATGAAGATGCCATGTATGCACAAGTGGCGATCAATTGTCCTTCTGATACAACGGCCCATGAATTAGGTCATAATATGGGCTTGGCGCATTCTCACAGACAAGACGGAGATAATGTACAGCCTTATCCTTATGGTTTGGGTCATGGCATAGATGGTAAGTTCAGTACGATCATGACATACACATTTGTATTTGAAACTAATAACCTCATTACAAAATTCTCTTCACCAGACTATGAATGCATACCTGGTTATCCTTGTGGTATCCCGGAAGGGCAAAAGGGTGAAGCCCATGCTACCAAAGTAATAAAGATCACAGCACCTAAAATTGCTGATCTCTATTAAGAGGTGTTGATGAAGAAAATTACTACAGTTACGTTACTTCTTTTAGCAGCCATTATACTGATAATATACTACAATGTATCAAAAGAAAGCATGCCTCCTCTTGAGCCAAAACCTGTGCCATTAATGACTACAATTGATAAAGAAAAGTCAATCCACTCAGAACCTGTCATATCTTCAACAAAAACACTATCAAAATCTTCCCATATAACAAAAGGTAAAACGTTTAAAACTGTAAAACCATCTTCAGAAGATATGCCCATCTATGAGACCATATCGCTTGAAGAAGCAGAGTTAGAGTTCAAATCACGAAAAAACATTACTCCTGTAGCTGCAATTCGTATAAATAACCACAATATAGGTACACTGCAGCCAAATGATCCATTACTCCTTCCTGATATAGATGGTATAGATTACCTAATACATATTACAAATGTAAATAAAAATAGTGATGGTTCAATGACCACTACCGGATCGTACAGTGATGAAGGGATCAAATATACAACAACAATCACACAATCCCAAAAAGTAAGTTTTATAAACCTCTCTACAGCACAGGGCTCTTATGAGATAGAAACACAAAATGGAATAGGATATATCTATAAGACAGAGAGTATACGTAAACAAATGCAAAACACTAACCTTAATGATATGATCGTTCTACCTACACCTACAAAAAAGATGCCTATAAAGTCCCCTTGAAAAACTTTTTTTGGAAAGAAAATAATATGCTATAATTCTACCAATTAAATACCAAAGAATAACTATGCAACCACTAAAAAAAGTAGCCATCGTCGGACGTCCAAATGTAGGAAAAAGTTCCCTTTTTAACCGTTTGGCTAGACAAAGAGATGCCATTACCTCAGATATGTCAGGTACCACACGTGATGTTAAAAAACGTATTGTAACCATATCTGAGAACCGAGAATTTGAAGTCCTCGATACAGGTGGAATAGACTACTCTTCCGAACTCTTTGCCAAAGTAGCAGAGTTCTCACTTCGCGCTGCCAAAGAAGCAGATATCATTATCTACATGGTAGATGGTAAGACCATACCTGATGAAGAGGATAAAGAGCTTTTCTATAAACTACAAGAAATGCACAAGCCATTGGCACTCGTGGTCAATAAAATCGACAATGACAAAGAAGAAGAACGTTACTGGGAATTTTTAGAATTTGGTGCAGATGCGACTTTTCCTATGTCTGTGAGTCACAACCGTTACTTTAACGATTTTTATGCCTGGATGGAAGAGCATATCCCTGCTCCTGTTGAAGAGGATGAAGGTCTTGTACTTGAAGAAGATAAAGAGATCGATCCTTTTGCTCAGATCGTTGAAGAGGTTCACAGTTCTTATGAAGAAGAGATAGACAACAAAATTCGTGTTGCTATCATCGGTCGTGTCAACACAGGTAAAAGCTCCCTACTTAATGCTCTTTTGGGTGAAGAACGTTCAGTTGTTTCTGATGTGGCAGGCACAACCATTGATCCTATAGATGAGACCCTTGAACATAATGAACATGAGATCACCTTTATTGATACTGCAGGTATCAGAAAAAGATCAAAGATCGTCGGTATAGAAAAATATGCACTTGGCAGAACAACAGAGATGCTTAAAAAGGCAGATCTTGTTCTACTCATGCTTGACGCAACCAAACCGGTATCTGAACTGGATGAGAGAGTTGCAGGACTTATAGAAGAACATAAACTTGCCTGCCTTATAGTCCTTAACAAGTGGGATATTAAAGAAGACAGAACCTATGAAGAAGTGGTAGATGACATACGTGACGAACTTAAGTTCTTGCATTATGCTCCATTTATTACTATCTCAGCAAAAACCGGTTTACGTGTAAATAAGATACTTGACCAGATCGTAGACATTTACGGACGATATAAACGTCGTATCTCTACCGCAGATCTAAATGATACTTTACGAGCTGCCATACGAAAGCACCATGTTCCATCACACCATGGTGCTGTTGTGAATATCAAGTTCGCTACACAGTATGAAACCAAACCGCCAAAGATCGCTTTGATCACTAACCGGCCTGAATATTTGCATTTCTCTTATATCCGCTATTTAGCTAACTTTTTCAGAGAAAAATTTGATTTTGAGGGTGTGCCATTGGATATAGTTGCAAGAAAACGTGGTCAAAGAGTTGATGAAGACGAGGAATATTAGACAAATTCCTCATTTCTAATTTCTAATTTCTAATTCTCCTGCTATAATTTGCAAAAATTATATAGGAATGTCTATGCGTGTACTTACAGGGATCCAAGCTTCAGGGAAACTTCATATAGGAAACTATTTTGGTGCTATGAAGCCTATGATAGAACTTCAGGAAGAACATGAGCTATTTACTTTTATAGCAAACTATCACTCTTTAACCACTTCAAAAGATGCCCAGACATTTAAGCAGTACACTATAGATGCAGCAGTGGATTACCTCTCTTTAGGTATAGATCCTAATAAAACAACATTTTGGGTACAAAGTCATATGCCTGAGGTACTTGAACTCTACTGGATACTCTCCAAATTTACCCCTATGGGACTCTTGGAAAGAGCACACTCTTACAAAGACAAAGTAGCAAAAGGCATCGCTGCCAATCATGCACTCTTCTCTTACCCTGTACTTATGGCTGCAGATATCCTCATGCTTGATACGCAAATTGTACCTGTAGGAAAGGACCAGATACAACATGTAGAAATGACACGTGACATTGCTATAAAATTTAACAATGAATATGGAGAGATATTTACACTGCCAGAACATATGGTTCAAGAAAATGTAGCAACCATTCCTGGAATTGATGGCCAAAAAATGTCTAAAAGTTATGGTAATGCCATAGACCTATTTATGGACGAGAAACCTTTACAAAAAAGATGTAACAAGATCATCTCATCCTCTACCCCTTTAGGAGAACCTTTGGAGTATGAAGGAGACAACATCTATGACTTAGCAGTACTCTTTTTAGATGAAGAGCAAAAACATGAATTACAAGACCGTTACAAAAGTGGAAAAGAAGGGTATGGTCACTTTAAAAAGTATCTTAAAGAATTAATTTGGGAAGAACTCGGTGAAGCTAGAGAAAAACGTGAGTATTACCTCAACCATATGGATGAGGTAAATGATATCTTGGCAGAGGGTGCTAAAAAAGCAAGCACCATTGCCTCTGACAAAATGTTAAAAGTAAAAGAAGCGATAGGTCTACTCTAAAGTAGTACCTATCTTATAGATCATCTAAAGCTGAATCGATCGCCATTCCGATCTCATCCTCTATCTCTTCTTGTGGAAGTTTTTCAGGCTCTCCAGGTTCTCTTACTTCAGCAGTTTCTGACTTAACAGTTTCCATTGCTTTTTTCACAGACTCTTCTTGTGCTTCATTTTCAGCTTCATCTTGGTAGCTTGCTAGGTTCTCCATGTATGATGACTTTTCCTTATCATCAACCGCTTCACCTAATTCATCACTGGTCAATTCAGATTGTACTGCAACAGTATTTACAAGATTTTCTTTGGTTGCATCCACTTTAACATCGACATCTCCACCATAACCTTCAAGACTGTCAAGATAACTTTTGGTTTGCGCCTTTTTACTTTTTTCCGCTTCAACAGCTACAGCTGGCACTGTATCTTCTATCACTTCCTCTTCTATCATATTATATTGTACGATGAGAAATACAAGAAGTAAAGAGAGAGCACCAACAAGGAAAACTGCAAAACTTTCTAATAGATTTTTCATTTCTATACCTTCTTACTTATTAACAATCGTTGTAAACCCTAGGATCTTCCACATTTGGAATCCACCACGATAATACAACATTTTATCTGCCGGATATCCATTATCTAGCATTGTCTTAATAAACTCTGATGATTTATCACACCATAAACCGTTACAATAAAAAGCAATTTCAAGTGCTTTACTTGTATCAAGAGAACCATCAGCCAGTTTTTTTACACCAAATATTTTCATGATCTTTTTTAACTTAGCAGGATTATCTTTTACAGATGCCGGTATATTTACAGATGCAGGGATCGTCTCTTTTCTATAATCTGCTTTAGGTCTTAAGTCAACTAATAGTCCCTGTCTCTTATTGACTTTGTCTTTCATAAAGTTCAACACTTCAACTTCTGCTATGGTTCTAATATCATCATGCATCTTAATAGGCTGGATGTCTTTACCCGGTCTAAAGATCTT
>CBFHPE010000121.1:0-5345 GCA_965657515.1 Sulfurovum sp. | reverse complement strand
AACTTGTACAAGATACATTAAAAGCTGCACTTCCAAATGCAAAAGTGGAAAAAGTATCTTATGATATGAAAAAGCCTGAAGGTGATCTCGTTTGGGGTACAACTTTGACTTTTGATGCAGATGCAGATTGGGAAGAGGTAAAAGATGACTTTGAAATGGAATTTGAAGGTGCACTTGCTCCATATACATTTGTTATGGCAGGATTTAATGACTTGAACTATGACTTTGAAGAAGGAGAGTATGAAGCGTTTAATTTTTATGATGTTTACTCGATCTGTAATATCTCTGTGATCTATACAGTTGCGATCAAACATCCTGAAGCTGGAGCCTTTGCCCCTTGTTCACTTTACCTCTACAATAAAAAAGGGACAAATACTATAGAGATGGCATTCCCTGCAGTTTATAACTGGATAGCATCATTGGCTATTGAAGATAAAGAATCAATCAATGAGCTTATGACAGCACAGAAAAACTTGGAAAAGATACTTACAGAACTAACAGCTAAGCATTCAAGCAAGTAATTAAAAATACTATATCATTCTAAATTAATTTTTAGAATGATAATAGTTTAGACTCACAGTAAAAAGATTTCATCATCTTTTTTCATCTCCCCACCCTGGATCACCTTAGCAAAGATACCCCGATCATCTTTAAGAAGTGTTGGTAATAGTTCATCTATGTTTGACAGATGATCACACATCGTACAGTTTTGGCTTATCTCTAAAATCACATCACCCATTTGAAGTTTATCTCCAGCTCTTAGATGGTATGGATTGAAGTCGATGAGAATATTTTCTCCTAAAGAACCAAAAGGCATTTCTATTTTATGGTTTTTTGCAAGTGCATAACTCGCTAAGGAAGTGATGAGTACTGAGCGTTGTATATGTGTATCATAATACTTGTCTTCCCGTATACCTTTTTCATCTGCTTGAACATGTTCTTTTTCTAAACGACCTGAAGATCCCTCTGCAGATATATAGAGTGAAATTATAGTACCAACCATATGCTTTTGCACAGAGAACTCCTTATCTAAATTTTATAGATGAATTTTAACATAATTGTGGTTAAATTAGACGAAATTAGTATATATTTTGCTTATCTATAAGATAGATATAATTAATAATAATGGTGTAAATAGGTTACAATTAAATCCCTTATGTAAGGCAAAAGGGTGCTTAACAATGAATTTATAAGTTTGTTTAACTTATTTTAACTATAATCTTGTACATGACAATGTCATCCTAAAATTAAATCAGGAGGAATTATGAACAAGATAATTAATCAATCTAATGAAAATCTTGACGTAGAAACTGTTCAAGCAGAACAGACTACAAGAAGAGACTTCTTTAGAAAAGCTGCTGTACTTTCAGTAAGTGCAGTTGCAGCTACATCTGTGTTAAAGCCCGTTAAAGCTAATGCAAGTGAAGTAAAAGCAAATGCAGAAGATGATCCAATGATTATGGAACATAGACCATGGGAGATGGAGTTCGGTGAACCAGTTACATGGAATCTATATGGTCAACCATCACCATTTGAACATAAAGTTACAAGAAGAACTACACCAATATTGTCATCTGGTAATATGCGTGCATCTATTGCTGTAACACCTATCCAGGACCTTAGTGGAATTATCACGCCAAATGGATTGTTCTTTAACAGACACCACGGTGGTACACCACTTATCGATCCTAATCAGCATAGACTTATGATCCATGGACTTGTTGAAAAGCCGATCGTTTTAACGATCGATCAACTTAAAAAATATCCAAATGTATCAAGAATTCACTTCTTAGAGTGTCCAGCGAATGGTGGACCTGAGTGGAGAGGACCGCAGTTTAATTCTATTCAGTTTGCTAAAGGATTTATGTCCAATGCAGAATGGACAGGTGTATACATCAAAGATATCCTAAAAGATCTTGGCCTTAAGCCAGAAGCACAGTGGATGCTAGCAGAAGGTATCGATAACTCTCACATGGGTAGAACAATCCCTGTAGACAAAGTACTAGATGATGCAATGATCGTATGGGGTCAAAATGGTGAAGCATTACGTCCTGAACAAGGATACCCGATCAGAATCGTTGTTCCAGGTTGGGAAGCGAATCTTTGTGTTAAATGGCTTGCAAGACTAGAGTTTTCAGCTGAACCATTCTATGCAAAAGAAGAGACATCTAAATATACAGCACTAAAGCACACAGGTAAAGCAATCCAGCACTTCTATGCAAATGAAGTGAACTCTGTTGTTACTTATCCATGTCCTGAGAAACCATTGACTGATGTTAAAAAAGGTGAGATGATAGAGATCGAAGGTCTTGCTTGGTCAGGTATGGGTACGATCACAGCGGTTGATGTATCTTTTGATGGCGGTAAGAATTGGGTAGAAGCACCACTTAAAGGTCTGGTACTTGAAAAATCATGGACTAGATTCTCGATTATGCATGAGTATACAGGTAAGCCGATGCTTCTTTCTAGTCGTGCTGTGGATGATGCTGGACATGTTCAGCCAACTGTTAAAAATGAGAGAGCAGCTGTTGGTATCGAAGGTGTATACCACAGAAATGCTATCCATACATGGGAAGTAGATGCTAAAGGAGAGGTTACAAATGTACAAGTCTTATCATAAAAAAATTATTTCAACTGCAGTACTTACTTCTGCAGTTCTTTTCGGGACAGCATGTAATGCATCAAATGAAGAGAGTAAAGCAACTGCAGCAAAACCAGCTGCTACAGCTACAGCTCCAGCAGCTACAGGTTTCTCAAAAAGAGTAACTGATGCAGTAGGCCCAGCAAATGCGGCAGTTTCTGACACTGTAAAGAAAACATATGAGCACAATGGGAAACTTTCTGTTGACGGTGGTGTAATTTACCCGATCGTAAATAGTAAAACAGGTGCTTACCAAGTAAATGACCAGGCACACAGAACGCCATTTAATAAAGGTAGAACAGCTACTGCTAATGAGCAGGCTAGATGGAATATCGATGTAATGCCAGATGGTGATGGTCTTCCTGAAGGTTCTGGTTCAGTTGAGTTTGGTGATGAAGTATATGAAGAGAAGTGTGCTTCTTGTCATGGTGACTTTGGGGCAGGTGACGGACTTTATCCAAGACTGACGGCTGGTAACGCGTATGAGATGCAAAAAACATTGATGTTACAGCGTGTTGATCCAGACTCAGACGGACCTCAAAGAGTATTTGGTTCTAACTGGCCATATGCAAGTACACTTTGGTGGTACATCAAAACAGCTATGCCTCACCAGGCTCCAATGACTTTGACAACAGAAGAAGTATATGCACTTTCTGCTTATATTCTTTACATTAATGAGATGGAGATCGATGGTGTGTTAGTGGATGAAGAGTATGTTCTAGACAGAGAGAAATTCTTAAAGATCGTAATGCCTAACGTTGATGGTTTTGAACCTAGTATAAATGGTCCTAAAGGACAAGATAATGCGCGTGCATACTTCAATGAGCCATTAAATTATGGTAACGGTACACGATGTATGAAAGATTGTTTCGAGGGTGAACCTGAATTACAAAGAATTGCACAGGCACTTAGTGACTTCACTCCTCCGTTAAGTTCAGAGAAAAGTTGGCCTGAACCATCAGCAGATGCAAAAGCAGAGCATCCAGGAAAAGCGGGATACCAAAAATCATGTGCTATGTGTCATGACTCTGGTGCAGCTGGAGCTCCAACAACAGGAAACAAAGCTGAATGGGCTAAAGCACTTGAAAAAGGTATAGATGCAGTGTATGCAAACGGTATCAACGGTATTGGTGCAATGCCTCCAAAAGGTGGTGCAATGTCATCATCTGATGAAGACTTTAAGGCAATGACTGATTATATGCTAGAACAAAGTAAATAATTGTTATAATTATTATATACACAACTAATACACAATAAGAGTCTATACTCTTTGTGTATTAATGTAGTAGAGAGTTTAATAACTCAAACATTATTACCCAATATGAAAGGATTTCAATATGGAAAGAAGAAAATTTATAGGTTTAGGTCTAGCTGCAGTAGCAGTAATGCCAGCAACTTTAAGCGCTCTTGATTTTAGAGCAGAGAAACCAGATGCGTGGACGGCGCATAAAGTACCAGATGCTATCAAAGCACTTTATGGTGATGCTAAACCTGCTGAGAGCAGTGACATTACACTTAAAATACCAAAAGTAGCAAGTAACGGTGGTGCAATTCCAGTAAGTATTAAAACAACAATCGATGCAAAATCTGTTGCACTATTCCAAGATGCAAACCCAGAAAGTGCTGTAGCAGTATTTAATATTGAAGAAGGGATGATCCCAGAATTCAGTACTAAGATCAAAATGCAAGCTTCTGGAGCTATCACAGTTGTAGTTCAAGACAAGTCAAATAACTTATTTATAGTTAGCAAGAAATTAGAAGTTGCACTTGGTGGTTGTGAAGGTTAATCCCCTCTCACGATACTTTAAAAAACGAATTATTTATAAAAAGGAATTAGCATGGCTAACATGAAAATTAAAGCAAAAGTAAAAAACGATGTATTGAAAGTAAAAATACAAGCTAAGCATATCAATATTACATATAATGCGGCAAAGAAAAAAGGTGTAGATGTTAACTTTATGACACACATCAGTGCAAAAGTGGGTGACAGAGTAGTATTTGATGCTTCAACAAGTCAATTTATCTCTAAAGATCCTATTTATAAGTTTGCTGCAAAAGCAAATGGCATTAAAAAAGGTGATACAATTGATATTACATGGACAGATCTTTCTGGAAAGACTGTTACTGAAAGTAAAAAAATCAAATAAAAATGATTTGATCTATGAACGACCTCAGGGTCGTTATAGATTAATATAAACAAATATTTGTTGAAGTGTTTGTTTATATTAGATCTGATACATCAAACCAATGAGTAACTTCCCTGATAAGAGTGGCTTTTTTTCTTCTTTGGAAATGGTCTGCGATGTCAAAACCAGCCTCTTCACTTTTTTCTTTATACTCGCTAATAAAATACTTATAAATATCCTCTTTCATCGCAGTTACTTCATAGGTAACTTTGTGATAGCTGTGAGTCTCTTTAGTATACTCTTCTCTCGATCTTTCATTGACATTGATACTTCCGTAGCGAGCTTCTTTTTCTAAAGTCATACTCATTTCTGTATAGGCACGCATAGAAGCGAAAATATGCTCAAGTTGTATGATAGGGGTAGTTGTACTATGGACTACGGTAGAAGACGCTTCTGTGTATCCCCAGTCACCAGAGATATCAAGGTCCATGTCGAATGCTATCTTGATGATCTCTTTTAGATCGTTATCGCTTTTAAGTAGTTGAAATTGTGGCATATTAATATCTTTTTTTCATATT
>CBFHPE010000120.1:0-5366 GCA_965657515.1 Sulfurovum sp. | reverse complement strand
TTGAACGAACCAAAGCGTATTATGTACCGGTAGGGCATAGTTATCTTGGAGTGGAAGATCAGGTAAGTTTGGAAGATGGGGTGAGTGCATTACAAAGACTATTAAAACATCAGATCGTTGGACAAAACTTGAAGTTCGACTTTTCTCTTCTCTATAATCAGTATGATTTTGCCCCAGTGATCCCTTATGCAGATACGATGATCATGGCATGGCTTTCAAATCCTGGATCTAAGATCGGTCTGGACACTTTGGCAAAACAGTATTTCAAGTATGAGATGAAACCTTTTAAAGAGATGGTAAAAAAAGGGGAAGACTTCTCTGCCGTTAACATAGCAGATGCAACTTTTTATGCAGCAGAAGATGCATGGATGACCTTTTTACTCTATGGGGCGATCAAGAAAAAGATGGAACTCTCCTCTTTAACCCATCTTTTAAGTGAAGCCAAAAACGTAGAGTATCCGTTCATGAACGTACTTATGCGAATGGAACGTTTAGGGATAAAGATAGACCCTTCTGTACTTGTAACACTCCAAAAAAGACTGAGTGAAGATCTCAACACCTTAACTGATGAGATATATGCACTTAGTGAGTCTGAATTTAACATCAAATCCCCAAAACAACTAGGAGAGATACTCTTTCAGAAAATAGGGCTAAAAGGTGGTAAAAAAACAAAGACAGGATACAGTACCAACGAAGCGGTACTTACTGGACTGCTTGGGGAACACCCTGTGATAGAGAAGATCTTGGAATACCGTGAGTATCAAAAGATACTCTCTACCTATGTAGAGCCATTGTTAAAGTTGGCAAAAGCAGATGAAGAGAGTCGTATCTATACCTCTTTTGGGCAAACAGGTACAGCAACAGGCCGTCTCTCTTCACGTGATCCTAACTTACAGAATATTCCTGTACGTTCAGCACTTGGACGCTCAGTAAGAGAAGCATTTGTTGCAAAAGAGGGCTATAAACTGGTCTCTATCGATTACTCTCAAATAGAACTGCGTCTGCTTGCACATTTTTCAAAAGATGCAGCGCTTATGGATGCATTTACCAATGGTGTAGATATTCACTTAGCCACTTCCATTAAACTTTTTGGAGAAGAAGAGGCTAAGCAGAAAAGGAATTTTGCAAAATCTGTGAACTTTGGTCTTCTCTACGGTATGGGACCTAAAAAGCTTTCAGATGAGCTTGGTATCTCTTCGGGTGAAGCCAAAGAGATCATATCAAATTATTTTGCATCCTTTCCAACAGTTAAAAACTTTTTGGAGGGCATACAGGAACGTGTAAAGATAGACGGCTATGTAGAGACCATACTAAAAAGAAGACGTATCTTTGACTATGAGTCCGCAAACGGCATGCAAAAAGCAGCTTTTATGCGTGAATCGGTCAATACTGTCTTCCAAGGTTCAGCTGCTGACCTTATAAAACTCTCCATGAATCAGATAGACTCTATGATACAAGAGGAGAGCTTGGATGCATTTATGCTTCTTCAAATCCATGATGAGCTTATCTTTGAAGTGAAGGAAGAAAAAGTAGATGAAGTAAGCAAACGTTTTGTCCATACCATGGAAAATGTTCTGGAACTAGATGTGCCTTTAGAGTGTTCTGTAAGTGTTGGGGATTCTTGGGGTGAGTTAAAGTAACACTCAAGAGTTAAATTTTTATAAAAAGAGATAAATAAATCCAATTAACATTGGGTTAGTAAACATCGGCTATAATCTTTTTTAATTATGCCTTGAAGGGTTATTTAAAAGGATAGAGGAAATGAAACATATTTTTTCCATGAAAATGGCGGCACTGATGTTATTTTTATTTGGTGCATTAGTCGGTGCAGCAACGTTTATAGAAAATGATTACGGGACACAAACTGTACAGGCACTTATCTACAAAACAAAGTGGTTTGAGCTCTTTTTAGGCTATTTTATAGCCATATTGGTTTATCAGATCATCAAATATAAGTCATATAAGTCAAAACCTTCTGTTTTTCTTTTCCATTTCTCTTTCATTGTCATCGCACTTGGTGCTTTGGTCACGCGCTATATAGGTTACGAAGGTATGATGCATATCCGCGAAGGTGCGACAAGTTCAACTATGGTATCTGCAGAAAAAGTGATTCAGATGAATGTGACGAAGGGTGAGAAGAGTGTAAGTTTGGAAGAACCGGTCTTTTTCTCAAGTATGACAAATAATCATATGAACTACAAAGTAGCTTTAGAAGATAAAGAGGTCAAAGTTGAACTTTTAAACTATTACCCTACAGCACATCAGGAACTTATCTCTGTCAAAGAGGGCGGTAAGAAAATGCTTCAACTCAAGATATCAACAGGTCAGAGAGGCGAAGATCATTTCATTGAAGATGGAGAAAGAAAAGATTTTGGAAATTTTTATGTCGGCTATAATGTAGAGACTACAACAGATAAACCTACATTTATTATAAAAGATGATGGTGATGCACTGAAGATAAATTTCCCTTTCATCCTAGAAACACTCAATATGAATGACAGAAGTGCAGGCGAGTTAAAAAGCGGAGACAATGATTTTAAAAATAGAATGTTATATCGCTTTGGATCAAATGCCATTGTTTTAAAAGAGAAACATGAGAATGCTTCACTTATATGGAAATCAGATGACATTAAGACCCAGGGAGGCAAACCCGAATTCATGAGATGGAAGGTCTCTGTAGGAGATAAAAGCAAGACAGTCATTACACAGCCATATCAAGGTAATCAGGGGAAGGTACACCATATCAATCTGGATGGGTTGCACATTGACCTGCGTGTGGGTGCAAAGATCATAGAAATACCGTTTGAAATTCAACTTGTTGACTTTGTACTTGATCGTTACCCAGGTTCGATGACACCTTCTTCCTATGCCAGTGATGTGATACTTATAGATAAAGAGCAGAATATCAATATGCCGTATAAAATCTATATGAACCACATATTGGACCATAGAAACTACCGTTTTTTCCAATCATCATATGATCAGGATGAAAAAGGAACTGTACTCTCTGTCAATCATGACCCCGGAACACTGCCAACATACATAGGATATGCACTTCTTACCCTTGGTATGCTTTGGAACCTTTTCTCTTCATCAAGCAGATTCCAAACACTTCTTAGAAAGACAAGAAAATTACAGTCAGGTGCAGCAGCCCTCGCAATGATAGCACTTATGGCTTTTGCACCGCAAAACCTTAATGCAGCTTCACCTGAAATAGACGCAAATGTACTTGAACGCATACAGGCTTATGATAAAATGCACACACGTAACTTTGGTACATTGGCAGTGCAAGATCATCAGGGACGTATGAAACCTATGGATACAGTGGCACATGAAGTAGTTGCAAAGATCACAGGAAGATCAGCACTCTACAATGTTGAACCGACTCAAATGTTACTTGGAATGATCATGCAGCCAGAACTTTATCAGTCTGTACCGATGATCAAAATAGGGCACAAAAGAGTAGCAGTTGAATTGGGTTTACCTGAAGATACAAAGTTTGCAAAGTTCTCTGACTTTTTTAACGAGAGTGACAGCTCTTATAAAATATTTGCATCTGCTACTGAAGCAAGTAAGAAAAAACCACTTGAAAAATCACAATATGATAAAGAACTTATCAAGATCGATGAAAGAGTGAATGTGGCATTTATGGCATATCAGGGTTCACTTTTACGTATCTATCCAAAACCAAATGATGTGAATAATAAATGGATGGCACCGATGAATGCCATTAAGGAGTTCTCTCCAGCGGAGAGTGAAGAAGTACGTATAAGCATCGCTGCATACTTTCAAATGATCGGTGAGGGATTAGAGACAGGTAATTGGGCAAATGCAGATATCGCTTTAAGGGGTATACAAAAATTCCAGAAGAAGTATGGTTCAGAAGTGATGCCTTCCCAGAGTCGTATGGATATGGAGATCAAATATAATAAGTTCGGACTCTTTGGAAAACTGGTTCCTCTTTATTTATTTTTAGGGCTTTTCCTTTTGATCTTTGCATTTATTAATGTGATCAAACCAGCTTTCTCTATGAAATGGATCATGCGTATATCAGTCGCAGTACTTTTCTTTGGTTTTGCCCTGCATATTATTGGACTTGGAATTCGCTGGTATATAGCAGACCATGCACCATGGTCAAATGCGTATGAGTCCATTGTCTTCATTGCAGCATCTACTGTATTTGCAGGAGTATTACTGGCACGACGTTCACCTTTTGCATTGGCTGGAACTGCTTTATTGGCAGGTATCACTATGGGGGTGGCCCATATGAGTTTCATTAACCCTGAGATCACTAATCTTGTGCCGGTACTCAAATCTTATTGGCTTATGATACATGTGGCAACGATCATCTCTGGTGACGGTTTCCTGGGACTTGGTTCGATCCTATCCCTATTGGTACTCATACTGTATATTATCAGAGGTCAGGGTAGAGAGAATATTGACCGTTCTATTAAAGAGCTTACAAGTCTTTCTGAAATGTCTATTATCATTGGGTTATTCATCTATACCATAGGTAACTTCCTGGGTGGTGTATGGGCAAATGAGTCTTGGGGACGATATTGGGGTTGGGATCCTAAAGAGACCTGGGCGGCAGTCACCATACTTATCTATGCAGCGGTTATTCACTTGAGATTTGTACCAGCCTTGAAGTCTAACTTTGCATACAATGCAGCTTCAGTCTGGGCATACTCAACAGTGATCATGACCTACTTTGGTGTAAACTATTATCTTTCTGGACTTCACTCCTATGCAGCGGGTGACCCAGTACCTATCCCTATGTGGGTATATTACGCAGTTGCAGGACTCTTCGTTCTGACACTGCTTGCTGCTAGAAACAGAAAGTTAAAGTAATCCTTTAACAATATAAAGTAACTACGAGACGGCGGTTTCCTCCGTAGTCTCTATGCTCTCCCAAATAAATACCCTGCCAAGTACCAAGATTCATTTTTCCATTTGTTATGGGAATAGTCAATGTACTTCCAAGTATTGAAGCTTTGATGTGTGCGGGCATATCATCCGACCCTTCATAGGTATGGATATAGTAGGGCTTATCATCAGCGATATCGCTATAAAAATTCTCCATATCTTCAAGTACTGTTGGATCTGCATTTTCATTGATGCAGAGTGAAGCACTGGTATGCTGAATAAAAAGGTGTAACAGCCCAGTTTCAATAGAAGGCATTCTTGCTAAAACATTTTCTATCTCTAAAGTAATGAGATGAAATCCTCTGGTTTTTGCTGATAATGTGATCGTTTCTTGATGTGTAGCCATAGTAAATATACTACTTTAATATTCTTTTGACAGCTTCAGAACAGACAGTCAAGCCTACAGCACCGGTCACTGCCACACATGATCCTTTCTCTTT
>CBFHPE010000119.1:0-5428 GCA_965657515.1 Sulfurovum sp. | reverse complement strand
ATCTTTGCGACGCGTTACCCTGAAAAGTATGATGAAAAGTTGGCAAGTTTTATAGATATCGGTGTGAGTCCAAGAGCTTCTTTGGGTCTTGACCAGTGTTCACGTGTTTATGCCTGGATGCAGGGAAGAGACCATACAACACCTGAAGATGTCAGAGCAGTTCTGCATGATGTTTTCCGTCATCGCATCACACCAAGTTACGAAGCACAGTCTGAACGTGTAAGCAATGATGATATCACCGATATGATACTTGGCCTGGTAGCGTTGCCGGCATAGCCATGAAGAGACAAGATGAGGGTATCTATGTTACTTTGAGTGAATTGCTCAAGTTCGGGTATATGCCAAAAAACTTCAATATCAGACCCAGTAGTGCAGTACTTACTAAATTAAGTGGACGGCACGCCTCAGGTATGCGTGGGCGAGGTATGGACTTTTCAGAAATGAAACAGTATGTACAGGGTGATGACACACGAAATATAGACTGGAAAGCCACACGCAGGACAGGTAAGCCTTATATACGTGTGTATAATGAAGAGCGCGACCGTAATGTTTGGTTGGTCATCTCTCAAATGAACTCCATGTTCTTTGGAAGCACAGAACGGATGAAGTCAGTTTCTGCTGCACATACGGCTGCACTCATGGCATTTAAAGCACTGGAAATGGGTGACAGAGTTGGTGCAGTGGTCTACAACAATGAGGATGTAAAATTTTTTAAAGCTACCTCAAGTAAAAACAATATTGTACAGATCATGACTGAGGTCGAACGACAGAATCATCTTCTTAATGCCCAAAAGACAGATAATCAGAAAGGTAACTTGGCTAAATCTCTAAAAATTCTGACATCATTGGCAAAACATGATGACCTGGTCGTACTTATAGGAGATGGACGTGCTTTAGATGAAGAGACGGCCAAACATATTACCAGGATAAATATACACAACGATGTTATCGGTGTTTTGGTCTACGATCCTATGGAAGAAGAACTTATGAGATCAAGCTCTCTGTTTTTTACCGATGGAGTAGATACAATTGATGTAGATAGTTCAGATAAACAGTTTATACAAAAGTATGCACAACGACTTAGTGGTAGGAAGGAGTCTTTTAGACAGCTTTCCCGTAAAAATGCACTACCGGTACTCTCTATCTCTACACAATATCCTGTACTTGATCAGCTCTATGAACAGTTAAATATCACAAAAAGAGTGAAGTAATGCCTGTAGATATGAATAAGACCATTGAAGAGGCTTCCCTAGACAATTTGCATGATATCATCGTACCTGATGCTATAGAGTTTTTCCCTTTGGCACCAGGCTGGATAATAGTCGGGATTTTACTCTTGACACTTCTTTTTCATTTTGCAGTAAAGGGTTATAAAAACTATAAAAAATCACTTTACAGAAGAGAGGCTTTAAAAGAGTTAGAAGTGAGTAAAGAGAATGGCAAGAAGGGAAGTCTCGCTTTACTTGCATTAGCAAGAAGGGTGGCCATTGCTGCGTATGGACGTGAAGTAGCAGCGAGGCTGACGGGTGATGCGTGGTGGAATTTTATGGAAGAACATTCCAAAGTACAAATCAGTGGGGAACTTAGAGAGAAAATAACAACAGTACTCTATGATACGCAATCCATTAATGATACTTCTTCTTATCAAAAGATACGTTCTATTGTCACTGTATGGATCAAAACGCATAAGGTATCTGAACATGTTTGAATTTAGTTATCCTTGGGCTTTTTTGCTTCTGATCTTTCCTCTGATCATCAACAAGTCACCCTTTTATTATCTCTCCAAACGTTCGGCACTTCGTATCAGTTTTAAAGAAGATATCGATGCAGCCAATGGAGATAAAAAAAGTAAAAGCGGGATATCGAGGGCTTCCTTTTGGCAGAAGATACTTCTGGGTATGGTGTACATCTTGATCGTCACTGCAATGGCAAAACCACAATACATCGGTGAACCACTGAGTAAAGAGATCTCTCAAAGAGAAGTTCTGGTCTCAGTTGATCTTTCCGGCTCGATGTCAACCAAAGATTTTAAAGATAAGAACGGTACTGCCATAGACAGACTTGAAGCTGTTAAGATGGTACTTGGTGATTTCTTTCAAGTACGACAGGGGGAGAAGATAGGGTTGATCCTCTTTGGAAATGCAGCATTTGTACAGGCGCCATTTACACAAGACCTGTCAGCACTTGAACATCTGCTTTCTGAACTCAATATTGGTATGGCCGGTCCACAGACTGCTATGGGAGACTCCATAGGGTTGGCTGTAAAGATGTTTCATGATTCTAACGTGACTGACCGTATGCTTATTGTGATGAGTGACGGGGATGATACGGGTTCAAAAGTCCCACCTCTTACTGCAGCAAAACTGGCAAAGGCAAATGGGGTGAGTATCTTCCCCATCGCCATAGGTGACCCTCAAAATGCAGGTGAACATCCCATAGATACAGAAACACTACAAAAGATCGCAGAAACTACAGGAGGCAAGTTTTACTATGCGTGGAACTCTGAAGAGCTTTTAGACATTTATGCACAGATAGACAAACTCAAACCCAAAGAGGTAAAAGAGATCACACATAGGCCAAAGTTCGATCTCTTCAGCTATCCGCTTATCGCAGTACTCATACTGTTACTGGGGTATGGATTGGGGATATTTCTACAGAGTATAAGGGATAAGAGATGAACCTTTTTCATTTTCTTAGACCAGAATACCTGTTGATCTTAGTGCCAGTATGGGGTTTGGCATGGTGGCTTTTAAAGCAGCAGAATGATGAGAAGAAATGGCAAAATGTCATCGATCCAAAGCTGCTTAAACACCTTCTTGTCCAGCCCAAACAAAATAGCTCGAAGATAGCACCTCCATGGCATCTTGGGATTGTTCTAACTCTGGTAGTCGTTGCCATTTCGGGACCAAGCTGGAAGTTAAAAGAATCTCCTTTTACTAAAGATGATACAAAGATCGCACTTCTGGTCTCTGTAAAAGAGAGTATGTTGACTACAGATATACAACCAGACCGTTTGCAAAGAGCCACGATAAAGATCACCGATCTTTTAGAAAGCAGGGCTGATACACAGTCTGCACTTATCGCTTACAGCGGTACGGCGCATTTAGTTTTGCCTTCAACCAAAGACCATGGCATCATTCGAACCTTTGCACAATCTTTGAGCCCTGATATTATGCCTTTAGCTGGAGATAATATCGCAGATGGATTACTCTTGGCAAAAAAAGAGTTGGCTGTAAAAGGCTCGACCATTATCGTACTTACGGATGCGGTGTCACCTTCTACAGTGAAGTTGGCATTGGAAAAAGGATTTGATGACAGCTTCAATGTGATATTTTGGCAGATAGCCTCGAGTGAACTTTCCAATGAAAATGATTTTAAGAGCGCAGCGTCTCTTTTAAGTGCACAGTATGTGAAACATAGCAGAGACAGTAGTGATGTGAGTCGTGTCTCCTCTTTGATAGATAAAAACTTTAAAAGTGCACAGCAAAATGACTCCAGCCAATACGAAGATGGCGGATATATGTTGATACCTATTATCTTTCTTCTTTTATTACTGTGGTCAAGACAAGGGTTTATAGCTGAACTATGGAGACGGGCATGAGAGAACGTATGAGACATAATCTTTCTTTAGTGCCTTTTTGGATTACTCTGCTGGTTTCATTAATATGGCTGATTTTTTTCTATGAGGGTAGGATAGACAGACTTTTTATCACTGCAGATCAACTTGGTTTTAAAGAGTATAAAAAGAAAAACTATACCCAAGCTGCCCAAAGCTTTGAAAATGTCTCCTATAAAGGGGCATCCTATTACAGGAATGCAGAATTCAAAAAAGCTAGATCCACCTATCAAAACCTAAGCACAAAAGAGGATACTTTTAATTTGGGAAATGCATTTGTGATGCTCGGAGATTATGATAATGCCATAGAGACCTATGAAAGAGCATTGAAAATAGACCCGCATTTTAAAGAAGCACAAGAGAACCTTATAGTTGCAAAAGCAAGAAAGATCCTCAAAGAGCCTGAAAATGATGGTAAACAAGGCATAGGGGATATGTATGATATGCAACCTGATGAGGTCGTGTATGATAATGTGGAAGGTAAGGGTGAAGATGATACAAGAAGTGCCCAGAAAGATGCAGAAAAAGGAAATCCTCAATGGCTTGACAGACTTCAAACAAGCCCTAAAGACTTTTTAAAAAATAAATTTAGATATCAGTATGGCATGCAGGGGCATAACAATGCCAAATAAGTATATGATAAAAAGTTTACTGCTTATATGTGTTCTTTCTTTAAACCTTTTTGCTATAGAGGGGAAGATAAAAGTATTTATACCTTCACAAGAGACCATCTATACATCACAGAAGATCACTGTTGCTGTAGAGCTACTCTCCAGTGCCTTTAGTATTACTGATGCAAGGATCACTTTTCCTGCGTCTAAAAAGTACATCGTTCAAGCACCACAAAGTGCATCGTACCTGGGGCAGGAAGAGGTTGATGGCGAAGATTGGCAAATGGTACACTATGACTATGAGGTGTATGCACTCCAGGCAGGGACGATAGAGATACCTTCCGTCTCTGTCTCTTTTACTGCTTCTATGGGGTACGGACAACCCAAAAAAGAGTTTGCCTTAAAAAGTGAAGCCTTATCTTTTGATGTGAAATCACCTGAAGGTATAGATCCAAATCAATTTGTACTGGTGACAGATACCTATAGCTTAGATACGCACATGAAACCAGAGACAAAAAAGTTGATCATTGGGGATGCAGTAGAATTGAGTGTTAATCAGAAGGCAAAAGGTATCCCAGATCTATTGTTAAGACCTGTTGTTTTTGAATCCAATGCTTTTGTCCGCGTCTACAACAAAGAACCAGAACTCAAAAGTGGACTCAAAGGAGAGCATGATGTTTCCAGAACAGATAAATTTACTTTTGTGGCAAGTGGGGAAGGAAATGTCAGTATAGCTGCACAAGCGTTACTTTGGTGGAACCCTACAAGTAAAAAGATCCAAACAGAGACTATACCTGAGATCTCATTTGAGATCATACCTGACCCTCAAATAGCGATAGATGCAAAAAAAGCGCAACAAAAAGCACGTTTACTTTACATCATAAGTGCACTGTTGATCCTCTTTATACTTTACATGCTGTTTGGTTCCAGGGTACGTGCGTATATCTATGAACGTAAAAGAATTTATCTCTTAAGTGAAGAAGGGTGTTTTAAAGCACTTCTTGAGAGTTGTCATAATAGTAGTGCGAGCAGTGTCTATCATGCTTTTTATGCCTGGTTGGAAGTAGCTGATCCTGATCTTTCAAGAGCAGGATTCAAAGGTATTGGTGAGTTACAGCCTTCTTTTTCGGGAATGCTTCATGCACTTGAAACATCGTTGTCCGACCCTAAACAGAGTATAGAAAGAGGTGTATTCATAGAA
>CBFHPE010000118.1:0-5454 GCA_965657515.1 Sulfurovum sp. | reverse complement strand
TAGTCCCAACTTCTCTTGTTCCGGAGTAGCAAAAGCAGGTATACCATTAACTTCAAGTACCACATACTCTTCTTTTTCAAGATCATAAATGATGTCAACACCTGCAATGTCCGTACCACACACTTTAGCTGCTTTCTTTGCGATCTTGATCACTTCATCATCAGGCTCTCTTAAAAAGACCGATCCACCACTTGTAATGTTCGTACGCCAGTCAGTTTTACTTGCTTTACGTCCGTAACAACCTACATACTCACCATCAACGATGTCTACACGGAAGTCTGTGTTGTCATATTTTAAAAACTTTTCCACATAGAAAAATCTCAAGTCCATCTGATTAAGAAAAGGCATAAGCATATCGAGTGTAGATTGGTTTTCTATCTTTGTCAGTCCAACACCTCCCCAACCATCAGTTGGTTTATAGACCATCTTACTCCATTTATTCATGATCTTTTCAAGTTGCTTCGAGTTATCTCTGTGACAAAGTTGAAATTCAGGTGTCGCTACACCGTGCTGCTGAAGTAAAAATGAAGTTTGAAACTTGTCTTCGGTCAAAGCAAAAGATTCATAAGAGTTGATCATCGGTATTACACGGTTAAGTGCCTGATACAAAAATGCCTGGTACTGTGTTTGTTCCCCTGCATTATAAGAGAAAAAGAGATCAAGTTTATCTACTTTTACTTTGTCATGAATGATATGACCATTCTTCGCTATAGCATGACGAAGATTGATATCTGTGATCGTCTTGATATCTCTTTCCATAAGTTTCTTGACGATCTTCTCTTGAATCTTATCACCACCGCTGTTACTGTAAAGCCACATACCGATTTTTCTTGACATTTTTTACTTCCTTTTCATTTAAGAACTAATCTGTTATTTTACTATATTTTACTAAAATATATTCAGAGAAAAAATACTAAAATGCCTTATTTATAGGCAATGTTGAGGAAATTATGAGTAAACAGGATTTTAACGAATTAAAAAAAATTATAGAGATAAACTCATGGACAAAAAATAAAGAAGGTGTAGACCAAAATGGTGAGATATTTGCATACTGGATGCAAGAGTTGGGTTTTACACTCACACGTTACCCCAGAGAAGATATAGGTGACCATCTTCATCTCATCTCATCACACAGAGAAGGAAAAAACTACTCCTTTTAGGTCACTTGGACACTGTGTTCCCTCCAAACACTTTTGAAAAATTTAAAGAAGATGAAGAGTGGATATACGGTCCTGGTGTCTGTGACATGAAAGGCGGTAACTATGTAGCGCTTGAAGCACTCAGGAATGCACACCGTGCTTACGGTGAGATACATAATATTGACTTTTTACTTGTGAGTGATGAAGAAACCGGCAGTGATGACAGTAAACACCTCTCAGCAAAACTGGCAAAAGACTATGATTACTGTATGGTCTTTGAAGCAGCAGGTCTACATGATGAAGTGGTCATTGGACGTAAAGGTGTAGGTACATTTTTTATAGACATAGAAGGAATAGCTGCACATGCAGGTAATCACTACAGTAACGGAGCCGATGCAAATCTTGAAGCTGCACACAAACTTACACAGTTGGTCGCTTTAACTGACTTAGAGAAGCAAACCACAGTAAATGTAGGTAAGATCTCCGGAGGTATAGGTGCCAATACCATTTCACCAAAAGCCCATCTCACTTTTGAACTCCGTTATACCAATACTAATGAGAGAGACAGAGTACTCAAAGCCATAGATGAGATAGTAGCACATTCCCATGTTGAAGGTACAGAATCAACACTCTCTGGGGGCATTCAAAGAGATGTCATGCAACCCTCCTCTGAACAGCAAACATTTATAGACCATATTAATACTCTATGTAATGTTCAACTCCCTACTGAAAAACGTGGTGGTGTAAGTGATGCCAACATCATCTCATCACAAGGTGTGGCAACGCTGGATGGTTGGGGACCTTATGGTGATGGAGACCATACTGTACATGAAAGAGCTTCTAAAAAAAGTTTTACAGAGCGTATCGATCTGGTCACAGAGATAGTGACACACTTTTTAGAAGGGAAGATCTAAGTTTTAAACATCTGTATCCTCTACAAGAGGAACAGATGAAGGTTTTTACTCTCCCACTACTTGTGGAACACTACCATCTTCATACACATATGTTTTATAACAATGCTCTGATGCTGCTTCACAATTATCAAAACATGAGTCTGGGGCATCCTCTGCACATTTCTCTGCACACTTGTCAAATTTTTCATCACACTCAAGTATAGGCTCTGCATACTCTACTGCCAGTAAAGATCCTGTTAACATTGAAAATATCAATGCCATAAAAAAAGTTTTTTTGAACATACGGTTCACTCCTCCATTTTAATTATAGTTTTTTTTGTAATTGCAATTATATTCTAAAAGTTGATAATTTGAGTTAAAAATAAACTGGATTTAAATTATAATTCAAAATCTTATATGCTTATTACTATCTCAAATTACCATATATTTAAATCTGATATACTATTGATCATCATTTATAAAGGTATCTTCATGAAAAAAGTAAGTATTTTCATTCTCGCCATTTTGGGTATATTTTTTCTCACCTTATGTACAGAAACAACAGAACAAGTGCCTACAAATAGTACGAAAGTCTCTAACGATGCTTATATTGATACTCCACTAAATACAGCTAAAAGAGATATTGAAACACAAAATATCGCTAACACCATACAAAACCCTAGCAGCTACCTTGGTAGCCGTATTGAAGCGAGAGGTTCATCTAAAAATGCAGTCAAATTGAACAATGAGCGGATTGAAGCACAAGATAAAGCTATGGATGCTTTAACAAGGTAAATTGCTATATATTTACAAGCTTTTAGAAAAAGGTATTTTTGCTATACTCTTCATCTTTTAAATCAAAGGAGTTTGCATGGAGGCTGATTTTTGGCACAATTTATGGGAAAAAAATGAGACAGGTTGGCATTTAGCTGATACCAACCCATTTTTATTAGAATTCTTTCCACAATTAGAATTAAAAGAATCGAGTAGAATTTTTATCCCTCTATGTGGTAAAACCATAGATATCAAATGGCTTTTAAGTAAAGGCTATAGAGTTGTGGGAGCAGAATTAAATGAAAATGCGATCAAAGCACTTTTCAACTCTCTTTCATTAGAGCCAAATATAAAAAAGATAGGGAATCTTACGCTTTACCATGTGACAAATATCGATATATTTGTCGGGGATATTTTTGAACTGAATAGTGAGATGTTGGGTAATGTAGATGCCATATATGATAGAGGTGCATTGGTAGCGTTACCTAAAGAGATGCGTATTCAATATACATCTCTACTACGCAATATAACAGAATCTCCCCCACAACTTCTCATAAACTTTGAATACGATCAAAGTCTCTATAATGGTCCACCCTTCTCCATTACAAAAACTGAAATTGAAGAGCATTATGGAAAATCCTATACTCTTGAGTTGTTAAAAAGTTTTAAAGTAGGAGATGGACCGTTTGGCCAGACAAGTGCATATGAAAATATTTGGTTATTGAAATAGAAATATATTTTAAATGAGTACTTTGAATCCAATCCTCATAAACTATAACATTTTTGATATACTTTCTATAGAAGAAAGCTTTATTATTTAAACACTAGTCTTATATAGATATATGATAAGGATCTTAAGTGACAGCCATACAAACATTTTTCGCAGCACTCTCTGCAATTATCCTCTTTTTGTATGGTTTAGGAAGTTTTAGCCGAGAATTGCAGGCTGTAGGTGGAAAAACCCTGCAAAACTGGCTTGGGAAAATAACTTCTAATCGCTTTTATGGCTTTATTGTCGGTGCAATTTCCACAGCTATTTTACAGTCAAGTAGTGCTGTTACAGCATTAGCGGTAAGCCTGGTTGATGCAGGTGTGATCAGTTTTGCTGCAAGCCTTGGAATATTGTTAGGTTCTAACGTCGGTACAACAGCGACAGCATGGCTTGTCTCATTCAAATTAACTGGGATTGGACCATTCTTCATTGTCATAGGAGCATTGATCTCTGTACTACCTATACGTATTAGTGTTTTAGGTAAAGCCATCTTTTATTTTGGTGTTGTATTTTTTGCTCTTGATCTCATTTCAGACGAATTAAAACCGATACAAGAAAGTGAGCTGATGATGAACTGGCTAGCCATGGCTACAACGCCTTGGCTAGGAGTTTTAATTGGCATGTTGTTTACAGCTATTGTACAGTCAAGCAGTGTTACTACTGGTCTTTCCATCTTACTAGTACAGCAAGGTATTCTACCTCCAGAGGCAGCGATACCAATTGTTATAGGTGCAAATGTGGGGTCAACATCTACAGCATTGGTTGCTGGAATGAAAATGAATCCTGTGGCAAAGGCCACTGCCATATCAAATCTATTATTTAATGTTTTTGGGGCATTGTTATATTTGCCATTTCTTAGTGAGTTTTCTAAATACCTAATAGAAATTACAAGTGATCCAGGAATAGCCGTTGCATTAGCCCACTTGATCTTTAATTTGAACATATCACTGTTACTGTTGGCACTACTTGGAATGATCAGGCCTTGGTTAGAAAGATGGTTATTGCCAAACCATAGTTAATGAGTGTCTAAAAATTTGATCAAAGTTTTTTACATCAAACCTCTTTTGCCATCTCTACTAACAAGATATGGGCTTTATTAATACCTGTGATCATGATATTTTCGTCTATTACTTCTGCTGCATCACCAGACTCAAATAACGTGCCATTAATGTCAGCTTTACCTTCCATCAATTTAATATATAGTTGTCTTGCACTCCCTACTTCAAATGTTATCTCTTGAGCATCATCAAGTTCACATGCATACATTGATGCATCCTGATAGATATAGATGTGTGCACCACTGCCTTTTGGACCTACTAGGTGTAGCCATTTATTTTTACGTTCCTCTAGATCAAATGATTTTGAACCATATTGTGGCTCTAAGTTTTTATCATGAGGGAGTATCCAGGTTTGAATGAGATGGACTGGATCATCCCCATCATTCTTCTCAGAGTGCGTTATACCAGTTCCTGCAGATAAATATTGTATGGACCCTCTTCCCAAACTCTCTTTATTCCCCATAGAATCAGCATGCGTAAGTTCACCACTTAACACATAACTAATGATCTCCATATCTCTATGAGGATGTGTTCCAAAACCTGTATGTGGTTGTACAATATCATCATTCATGACACGCAGTGCACCAAATCGAACATTGTCATTGTTGTGGTATTCTGCAAATGAAAAATGGAAATGACTCCTTAGCCAACCATGTTCTGCCGTATAAAGTGAAGTAAAGGGTATGTGCTTTAACATGATACACTCTTTTATAAATTATTATTTATTGAATTTAATTATAACAAATATACATAAATTAATGAGTGATAGAATATTCATTTTTGAATTGAAAACCTTATAAAATTATATATTTTATAAG
>CBFHPE010000117.1:0-5466 GCA_965657515.1 Sulfurovum sp. | reverse complement strand
CTGTTGAGGCATAATTTACTTGATGTTGTGCCATTCAAGTGCTCCTTTCTTCCATGCATATACGAAACCAATCGTAAGCAGTAATATAAATAGTATCATCTCTACAAAACCAAACCACCCAAGTAGTTTAAAGTCAATTGCCCATGGGAACATAAAGATAATCTCTACATCAAACAAGATAAACAAAAGTGCTATCAAATAGAACTGTGCTGAAATGGTATTTGGCTGCTTAGTAACTTCCGGTCCACACTCATAAATAGAAAGTTTAAGTCTTTCTGTATCTAGACGTGCAAGTTTTCTGGAAACAAAACGTGCTAAGAAAAGTGTTGCTGGAAATGCTACAGCAGTGAGTGCAAATAAAACAAATACACCAAAATATGGATGTTCTGTAATTACATGAGTCATATTAATCCCTTAATTTTAATCATTCCATTCTCGCTGCTTATTGCAGTGCAGAGAATTCTCAGAATATTACCCCGATAGTATCTCAAAGGTGATTAAATATTTATGTAATCTAATATTTTCCATTAATTGATTTTATGATTGTAACCATGTGAAACAAGGAAAAAAGGGCTACAATGTCAAAAAATATAGAAGGTTTTTGTAAAAAAATGCTAAAAAAATATACCAATACACTTTACTGGATAGCCATGGTGGCACTGTTCTTTTGGGTTGCCTATACCAAAGGATGGATCCTTGCCAATTTTGAATCTATCGATGCCAAACAAACCATTGAGCTACTTCAAAATGATGATAATGTTACACTGCTTGATGTCAGAACCATACAAGAGTACAAAGAGGGTCATTTAAGGGATGCAACGCTCATTCCTGTAGGTGCATTAGCCGATAATCTGGGGATGTTAAAATATGATAAAAATAAAAAGATCCTCGTCTACTGTAGGACAGGAAACAGATCGATCGCCGCTTCACGTATATTGGAGAAAAATGGTTTTACCCCGATCAATGTAAAAGGTGGGATCGTTGAGTTAACCGGTGCCGGCGTTGTTTTGATAAAGTAGGGGCTAAACTTTGAAGCCCATACTTTTAGAACCTTCAAAGCTGGAACCCAGCTCTTTTTCTATCTCTTCTAAAAAATCTTTATTCCCAAAAACTGACTCTTCTCTTACGGCTACTTTGTAAGCTGTATTTTTAATGATCAGATTTATCTGTCCTCCGGTAAGTTCATGTCTTGCCAGTTCTTTCATGTCGAAGCTTTCATCATAGTCTGCACCTTCAGGAAGCATGAACTGCCAGAGTCTAAGACGTTGTTTACGACCAGGTTTTTTGAACTCTATCTTGTAATTAAAACGTCTTGAGAAGGCTTTATCAATGTTGCCAAGTAGGTTTGTTGTAGCGATCAGAATACCCTCAAACTTCTCTATCTGCTCAAGGAATATATTTTGCATCTGATTGTGCATCTTGTCAGCAGAGCTTCCCTGCCCTTCGGAGCGGGAACTTAAAAATTGATCCGCTTCATTTAACAGTAAAATGGGTTCTACTTTTGCTTTTGTGCTAAGATCCTTAAAGTCATCAAAGATCTTACGTACATTTTTCTCTGACTCTCCCACATACATTGACAATATTTTAGAACAGTCAAAGGATAACACCGGACGTTTCAGTGTTTTAGCCAGAGATACTGCTGTCATCGTCTTACCTGTACCTGCAGCACCATAAAAAATGATACGTGCATCTATGCCTTTTCTCTTATCTTTGATACCCCACTCTTTAAGCTTTTTAAACACCTCTTTGTCAACCTGTTTGACAACATTATTAAGTGTCTCTCTGGTTTTAGGATGAAGGACAACATCATCCAGTGTTGTGGTAGGTTTCAGATATTCAAACAGCTCTTGTTCCTGAACAAGAGCATCCAGTTTCAGTTTGGTCACTTTTTTCGTTTTTTTAGGATGTATGATGCGCTGCATCACCTCCTCTTGTAGATAAAAAGAGCGGCTTACCCCGCCAAACATATTGAGTATCTCTTCGTAGTCTATGATATCATCGGTCATAAGTTTAGCACCATCATCAAGTAAAGCGCGGTTCTTTATCTTCTCATACTCATCAAAAGAGATAAGTTCGATAAGTGTATTCATGTCTCGAAACTGTCCTTCTCCTCCCGAATACTCCTCTTTAAGAAGTGCCAGGAAAATACGTTTCTCTTTTTCATCAAGTGATTTCTCTTTAAAAAACTCTTCTACCACAATGGGTGTATCTGTGATCTTTACACGCTCTTCTATACGTTTGGTCAATAGTGTTAACTTATTTTTTAAACGTCCTATGCTGAGTGAGTTATCTGCAAAACCTTGTTTAAAAGTAGAGATCTTATGTAAGAGTGCTACCATATCAAATTGGTCTTGCAAATACTCCAAATGGTCCGTATAGGGTTTTACCTCTGGTAAAAATATCTCTAAAGAGCCTTCTTCAAGCAAACGTAACAGAGAAATACTAGGCGTCACTGAAGCTGAGAGTAATTCAAGTTTAGAAGCTTCATGCGCTTTAACCTGTCCAAAACTCACCTGGATCATCCAGCCCAGATCTAAAAGATTTTTTACCAGACCCAATTTTTTTAAATAGTTATATCCATCACTGCCAAAGTTGTCTTGCAATATCTCCAGTACAGAGACTTCTTCGAGTCCTGCAACATAACGTTTACAGATATACTGTACCAGCTGTGCCTCTTCTGGAGTACATTTTAAATGTTCATAAATAGATGTCTTGGCTACATCTTTTGTTTCGATAAAATCAATAAGGTGTTTCAAAAATATTCCTAATTTTAAATAGTATATCTTGTGAGTATAACAAAGATTTGCTATACTTTGTATAAGTGAACCTTTAAGGGTTTTTATTACATTATAAGGAGTATAAAATGCGTAGTATATTAATCATGGTAATGGCTTTTTCTCTCTCTATGGCAGAGATGACTATCGTTAAGGACCCTTCCACTAATCTCATGTGGGAAGACAGCAAACATGTAATGGATGGAGTAAGCTATCCTGAGGCAGATGCATACTGTAAATCTTTGGCACTTGGGGAACATAAAGACTGGCGTATACCAACACTCAAAGAGTTGCTCTCTATAGTAGATTATGCTCGGTATGAGCCTGCGATACTGAAAGAATTCAGTCATATTGATGAAGATAGACTTTACTGGTCAAGTACCCCATATGCGAACAAGTCTTCAGAGTTCTGGGGTATTGTTTTTGAAGATGGCCGTACAGACGATGCCTCTGCTATTTATGACAGACGTGTGCGATGTGTGAGAGCTGCTAAATAAGAGATGTCCCTATTTAGCAATTTTTTTTCAAAAGCACTCTCTACACAATTAACTGTCACTTCCAGTAACGGGTTTCATTTAAGGCCCGTTGCACAATTTGCCTCATTAGCCAAATCTTATGCTTGTCAGATCACCGTAAGTACGGATAGTAATAGTGCTGATGCAAAATCTGTTACCACACTTCTCTCCCTCTCTTTGGACAGAGGAGATACATTCACCCTTCAAACAAAAGGAAAAAATGCCCAAGCTGCACTTAATGCACTGGAAGTACTCTTTCATACACTGATGAGAGATGATGAAGTATTTCAAGAAGTAGAAAAGAGTGTTTCTAACTACGAAGGGAACACGCTAGAGGGTGAGGTGATCTCAAAAGGTATCGCTATTGCAGAAACCTATACTTACAAAGCAGAAACTTTTCAGCACCAAAGTAATGTGGATTTTCAAGAGGCACTTCATACAAGTTTGGATGAACTAGAAAGTGCGAAGAAAAGTGACACTTCAGGTATTTACCTTGCACAAAAAGAACTTTTGACTGCATTGGGTCAAAATAACCAGAGTTTAGAGACGTTTGAAGTAGAGATAGAAGAGGAGTCAAAACGGCTTTTGGGTACAAAACTTGAAGCAAAAAGATCTGATTATAACGATATCCTGCAACGTGTAAAAAGACACATGGGTTGGGAGACCAAAGTGTCATTCCCCCGTGCACCTTTTATACTTTTAGGTGATGACCTTCTCCCAAGTGAGATCGACAAACTTGCTCTGACACAAGTACAGGGAGTTGTGTTAAAAGAAACTTCTGTCAATGCCCATACTGCTATCTTATTGCGTGCAGCGGGTATACCTTCTCTCATCGCCGATAAGGAGACACTGCCACAAAACGAAACTGTTATACTTGACAGCTATGCTGGGGTAGTAGTCAGCAATCCAAGTGATGAAGATATCAAAAAAGCAGAAACTTTGCTGGAAAAACACAAAACACAAAAAGAACAAAGTACATCAAAACGTTTTGATGCAGCAGAAACAAGATCAGGAAAAAAGATCCAGGTCTTAGCCAATATCACAGATATTAAAACGGCAGGGATGGCAAAAGAAGAAGGTGCTGAGGGGATAGGTCTCTTTCGTACAGAGTTTTTGTTTAAAGAGGAAAAACCAACCTTTGAGATGCAGGTAGAAGCCTACAAAGAGGTGTTCAACATTTTTGAGAACACCACCATACGTACTCTTGATGTTGGGGGAGATAAATCACTTCCTTATATCAACCTTGACAAAGAGGAGAACCCTTTTCTAGGGGTAAGAGGTATTAGGCTTTATAAAACTCATCCCGAACTCATGCAGGAACAACTGCTTGCCATTTTGACAGCTGCTCAGAACAGAAAGATAAAAGTGATGTTTCCTATGGTCTCATCTGTGGGAGAATTCAAAGAAGTAAAAGTATTGGCACAGAAACTCGCCAAGGAAAAAGAGATAGAGATAGACAATATCCAGTTTGGTATCATGATAGAGGTACCCTCTACACTTTTTCTTCTAGATGAGCTTAACAAGGAAGTAGACTTTTACTCCATTGGTACAAATGACCTCACACAGTACCTCTTTGCAGTTGAGAGAACCCATACTTCATTGATAGCAGACCCTTTATCTTCTGTTGTTTTTGATGCCTTGGAGTTGATCATGCACAAGGCAAAAAAACCTGTAAGTATCTGTGGCGAGTTGGCATCAAACAGTAAAGCTGTTCCAAAACTTATAGCACTCGGAATAGAGATTCTTTCAGTCTCACCAAAAAGTATCGCAGAAACAAAAGAGGAGATCAGAAATGTTTAGTCTATTACAAAAAATCGGGAAAGCCCTGATGACCCCTATCGCAGTGCTTCCTGTAGCAGCGCTGCTTTTGCGTTTAGGATTTGGTGACATCTTTGATGGACAGATCGCTCTGATCATGAAGTCTGCAGGAGAAGCAATCTTTTCCAACCTGGACCTTCTTTTTGGTATCGGTATTGCATACGGACTTGCTAAGAACAATGATGGCGCAGCAGCGCTTTCTGGGGCCATAGGTGTACTCATCGCTAAAGCTGTCTATGTGAGTATAGATGAAAGTGTCAATATGGGTGTTTTTGTAGGTATCATCATCGGTGTGCTTGCAGGCACACTCTACAACCGTTTTCATAACATCAAACTTCCTGAATTCTTAGGCTTTTTTG
>CBFHPE010000116.1:0-5508 GCA_965657515.1 Sulfurovum sp. | reverse complement strand
TCGGTCATATCGTAAAATTCACTATCTAGCGAAAGATATGTTGTTTCAAATATTAGCTCTTCAAGTATCATGAGAAGGTTTTACATTTGTTATACTTAAAGTCAGATGAGCTTTACGTGTTAGTCCTATGTATTAAGAGAAAAAATATCTTGATTGACAACAGAAATTAAAAGTCATATAATAAAAGATTGGGATGAGATCTCTTATAATAGTGTAAGATACAACGCTCAAGTTAAAATCAAATAAAGGATGAAGAATGGGTAAAAAATCGAAAAAAGAAGAAGAGAAGAAAAAAGCAAAAAAAGCTTTGGCTAAAGTAGAAAAGAAAAAGGCAAAAAAGAAGGCTGAAAAAAAGAAAGCAAAAAAGAAAGCTCCAAAAAGTAAGTGTGATAAGAGAAAGGCTGCAGCTAAAAAAAAGAAAAAAGATAACAAAAAAAAGTCTAAGAAAAAATCTAAGAAATAATTCTCTTCATGATGCCTGTGAGCAGGCATCATAATAAATACTTCAAGTAAAATCCAATATACTATAAATATTAACAATCTAGGAAGAGCATGATTCCTTTTAATTACTTAGGCTGGATGTTTAAGACCTTTGGACCTAGCATATATCCTAAATCTGTCCAAATATCTCTTTGTGATTTTTTGCATGCACTTTCATCACACGCATCTGTACTTGATGTGGGCGGGGGTACAGGTGTGATGAGTGAGTTTGCACATGCTTGTAGAGATGATCTTGATTATACGGTTGTAGATCCGGCAGAGGGCATGTTAAAATACACAAAAGAGTATATGAAGACATATAAGGCAAATGCAGAAGCATTACCTTTTGCAGATAAAAGCTTTGATATCGTACTCATGGGAGAAGCTTTACATCATTTTAGAGATATAGATAAGGCCTTAAAAGAGACTGTACGTGTACTTAAAAAGGGAGGAAAACTGTTTATTTATGATTTTGATATAGGTACATTCAGAGGTCAGAGCATTTGTACAGGGGAGAAGATACTTGGAGAGCCCGGAAACTTCTTTGAACCTGAAGCTTTGCTTGTATTACTAGAAAGTTATGGATTCTCTGTAGGGTTCAAGCAACATGAATGGCGTTATACCATGCATGCGCAATTAAAGAGCTAAATACGCTTTCTAATATCTCCCAGATTTTACACGATCTTTATTCTCTTGATTCTCACCTATGGCTGCACCAGCGATAGCACCAACACCAGCACCGATAACAGTAGCACTCGTGTTACCACCAATAGCCTGACCAACAAGAGCACCAGTACCAGCACCTACAAGAGCACCAGTTTCAGTTTTTGTTGCACATCCAGTAAATGCAATGAGACTTGTTGAAGCGATTGTGATTAAAAGCAAATTTGTTTTTGTCATTTTGAACTCCTTGTATATATATACATAGTATAACATAAAATTGAGTATATAATTAAAGTTTTATTTCGCCAACTCTTTTGCAATGTCTTTACTTATTTCTTTTGGTTTAGTCGATGAAGCATAACGTGCTATAACAGTGCCTTTTTTATCTATAAGAAACTTTGTAAAGTTCCATTTTATACCCTGTGTACCTAAAAAGCCAGGTGCTTCTTTTTTGAGAAAAACATATAAAGGGTGTGTGTTATCGCCATTGACGTCTATTTTTTCAAAAAGAGGAAAGGTGGTTTTGAAATTTACAGAACAAAAATTCTGTATCTGTTCAGGGGTGCCGGGTTCCTGTCCTCCAAACTGGTTACAGGGGAAAGCAAGTATTTCAAAACCATCTTTATTGTATGTTTGGTAGAGTGTTTCCAAACCTTCATATTGTGGTGTGAAACCACATTCACTTGCCACATTTACGATAAGTAAGACTTTACCTTTGTATTTGGACATTGAGACTTCTTCTCCAGTAATGGTATTTGCTGTAAAGTCATAAAAGTGTTTCATTTGATCTCCTGCATTAAGTGTTAAAGTAAGTAGTAGTGTAAGCACTGTTTTGTACATATTTTCTCCTATTGTCTAATAGTGTAGTATAACTACAAACCCTTCATAACAACTTCAAAGAGATAGTCCACTTCATGGTCTTCTAAAAAAACGGTTTTTTTAGTTTCAAAAAAGTCCAATATCTTTTTAGTAGGAAGAGCAGGGCTATAGATACATGTAGGGTGTGCAGGTCTGAAAGCTTGCATGAGTGCAATGTCATCTTCGATCCGCTGCTCACAGATAAAACAGTTCTCTTCAGGGTAGAGTCTGCCTTCATAGTCAAGCAGCATGATGTAGCTTTCACAAATGATGCGTTTTGGGTTTTGTTTATCCCATTTTTTAGCAGCAGATAAAAGCATGTCAAAGTAAAAAGAGTCTACTTCTTCAGCATCTTTGAGGTGTGGTTCAAACTTTTTGATGAAGTTATGCCAAATGAGAAGTTTGTTTTTGTCGTAGAGCCATGGGAAACCCATATGTGAGAGTGAGCGCAGTCTTGGTAAAAAACTTGAACTTTCACCTTCTACTTCAAAGTCTATAAGATTACCAAGTTGTAAAATGGAGTGTCTTGCACCAAAAAAACGGTAATATGTCCTTACTTCAGTAGGACTTAGGACAAGTGCTATGGAATCTTCATTTTTAGCTTTTCTGACGCTAAGTATAAAACCTTTGATAACATACCCCGATCATTTTTTTTTAAATTATAGTCAAAATGACGTTAAAAACAGAGTAGGATAAAAAGTAAGAAAATAGGGGCTTAACTAAGCCTTAAACACCCTTTAACGAACATTTAAGTATAATCCACCCTATTCTAGGAATGCCACTATATGATGTTCCGGGTATATTACTTTTAAGGTTTGAATATGAGAGATTTGTTTACTTCGTTTAAGGATAATTGTGGATTTGGACTTTTAGCGTCTATCGACAATACACCTTCACACAATAATTTGGAAGATGCTGTTACTTCATTGTCACGTATGATGCACAGAGGTGCAGTTGCAGCAGATGGTAAAACAGGTGATGGGTCTGGTTTACTTCTTTCTATACCAAGAAAATTCTTTGCTAAACAGGCTAAGAAAGACGGTATAATCCTTCCAGATGTTTATGCTGTAGCGATGGTTTTTTCTAAAAATGAAAAAGATTTTGACATTATTAAAGAAGTATGTGTAAATAATGACCTGAAAGTTCTCTATACACGTACAGTACCTGTAGATACAGAGGCACTGGGTGAGCAGGCACTTGAGTCACTTCCTACGATCAAACAAGTATTTATAGCACCTTATTCACTTATGGGGGCAAGAAGATTTGATGCATTGGTTTATCTTTCACGTAAAGAGATAGAAGCAAAAATATCAGATGACAGAGATTTTTATATCCCGTCATTTTCAACTACCGTAGTCTCATATAAGGGACTTGTGATGCCTACGCACATTAAAGAGTTTTATAAAGACCTTGCTAACCCTGACTTTGAGATCTCATTTTGTCTTTTCCACCAAAGATTCTCTACCAATACACTTCCTGAGTGGAGACTTGCACAGCCATTTAGAACCATTGCCCACAATGGTGAGATAAACTCTGTCACAGCAAACAGATTTAACGTTGCAGCAAAAATGGAATCACTTGAGTCTGATGTATTTTCTGATGAAGAGATGAAAAAGTTAGTACCGATCATTCAGTCTCAAATGTCAGACTCTGCAAGCCTTGACAACTTTTTTGAATTTTTACGTATCAATGGTACGGACTTTTTCAAAGCTGCAAGATCGATCTTACCTGCACCTTGGCAAAATGCACCACATATGGATGCACAGCTTAGAGCTTTCTATGAGTACGCAAGTACATGTTTTGAACCATGGGACGGACCTGCTGCAGTAAGTATGACAGATGGTCGTTACATTGGTTGTGTACTTGACAGAAATGGGCTTAGACCTGCTAAATACATCATTACAAAAGAAAACAGACTTATTATCTCTTCTGAGTATGGTGTACTTGAAATCCCTAACGAAAAAATTGTAGAGCGTGGAAGACTTCAGTCTGGTGAAATGATGGGTATTGATCTGAAGTATGGAAAAGTACTCAAGAATGATGATATCAATACCTATCTTAAAAACATTGACCCTTACGATAAGTGGCTCAATGAAAACATGGTGTATCTCCAAGAGCACATGGATGATCCATTCTCAAATGTAGATATTCCTGAAAAAGTAGAGATGGAAGCAAGACAACGTTTCTTCAATATTACACTTGAAGTCATAGAACAAGTTTTTGAGCCTATGGTAAAAGAGGGTAAAGAAGCAACTGCATCTATGGGTGATGACACTCCATTGGCTGCTTTCTCAACAAAACAGAGAAACTTCTCTGATTTCTTCAAACAAAAATTTGCACAGGTTACAAACCCACCGATAGATCCTATCCGTGAAAAAGTAGTAATGTCTCTAAATACAGGTTTCGGTGAGACTAGAAATATACTTACGGATGATGCAGATCATGCAAAAAGACTTAAAACGGCATCTCCTATCTTATCATTGGAAAAATTGGAACTGCTTATTGCATTTGGAAATGAAAAAGATCCTAAGTATGATGCAGCATATAAAGCAAGAATGTATAATACAACATTTAGTTCTGACCTCAAAGGTTCATTGACTGCATTAATAAGTACAATTATCTCTGATGTGAAGAATGATGGCATAAGAACCGTTGTGTTAGATGACAGAGGACTGAACAGTTCCACAAATGTAATGCCAATGCTCATGGTAGTCGGTCGTTTAAATCAGGCGCTTCTTGAAGAGGGTGAACGTCACTTGGTCAGTATCGTTGCTGCAACAGGTGAAGTGTATGACTCTCATATGGCAGCATGTATGTTAGGTTTCGGTGTGGCAGGGATCTACCCGCATATGCTTTACCAGACAGTAGCAATGATCGAGCATAGAAAAGATAAAAACGTAAATCTGGCACCAGTACTGAAAAAAGTACGTAATGCAGTGAACTCAGGACTTCTTAAAATTATGTCAAAAATGGGTATTGCCACAGTTTCAAGTTACAGAAACTCAAAACTTTTTGATGTACTTGGTTTAAGTGATGAGATCATCGCTGAATGTTTTGACGGTGCACATGGTTATCTTTCAGGACTTGGCTATGCTGATATTGAAGAGCGTATAAAAAAAGCCCATGATGATGCGTATGGACATGAGACAGTTAACCGTGTCTTCCCGCTCAATATCGGTGGTTACTATAAATATTTGGATGGAGCAGAATTCCATGATTACGCTCCTGCAACAGTACATGCGATGCATGCACTTTCAAAGTCTGGAAAAAAAGAGGATTATGAAGAACTTAAAACACTTGTAGATGGAAGAGATAAAAAGTTCATCCGTGACTTTTTTGAACTTAAAAGTGACAGAGCAGCTATTTCAGTAGATGAAGTAGAGCCACTCTCTGAAGTCTTTAAACGTTTCTCTACAGCAGCAATGAGTTTGGGGTCTATTTCTCCTGAAGCACATGAGTGTCTTGCTGAAGCTATGAATACGATCGGTGGTAGATCTAATTCAGGTG
>CBFHPE010000115.1:0-5543 GCA_965657515.1 Sulfurovum sp. | reverse complement strand
GTGCGACAAAAGCTGAGATAAGATCTATATTTTTTAAACTTGGAATTATCATAGGTTCTGCAGGGATCATAGCAGGAACAATGCTTGGTGGACTGGGCATCTGGATACTCACTACATTTGACATCATCTCCATGCCAGAAGATGTTTATGGAACAAGCAGACTTCCTGTAGATTTGAGCCTTCAGGACTTTTCATTCATCATCATAGGTACAAGTATTATTATCTTGCTTTCAGCGCTTTATCCGGCTAGAAAGGCCTCACAAACGAATCCTTTGACTGTTCTAAGAAATGAGTAGTACGTTCTATTTGGAGAGGTTTAGTTAAACATCTCCATCATACTATTTCCACCTTCAACAAAATCAAACATGGAAGTTTCTTTCTCATCCTCAAAAAGGTTCAATGGTGAAGAATCGAACATTCCGAACATATTGTTATACATTCTAGATGAATTATACATCATACCAGACATCATTTCTGCAGATTGTCCAGAGTTTTTCATACCACTGTACATCATAGATCCGGAATCTTGCACATCGCCAAGGAAAGTAGCACCTAAGGTCTTTGACCCCAAAAATGTACGTGCTTTTTTCTTTTCATTAAATCCCCATACTGAAGGAAGACCCCAATTTTCACCCTCATCTAATCCTACAGTTTCATAAAAGTCAGTTAATGTTTCTCCAAATGAGAAATCATCATTTTTCTTTTGCTTCTTTTTCTTTTTCTCAACTCCAAGAGTGTCTTTTACTGAATCATATGCATCATCAAACGAATCACCTATATCCAACGCATCTTTTACATCATCATAGACTCCTTCCCTCTTAGGAACTTCATATCCAATTTTTAGTTCATGTCTGATACGATCTATTTCTCTCTCTTCTCTAGTTGACTCTTTTATACCTAACTCTTCTTTTATTTTTCTAAGTTTTAACTCTTTTTTGGTGGGTTGATATATTCCCAACTCTTCTTTCATTCTTTTAAGCTTTCTAGCATCTTCATCACTATATTTCTCGGCTAATACAAAACTGCTGAGTATCAATGTTACTATTACTATTCTATTCATATAACTATCCATGTTTTTATTATACACTACTCTGGTTTATCCGGGGTTGTAGTTGTCGGAGTCAACATCTTTGCAGGTGACTGCAGTGTTCTTTGAAGTATTTGTAATGGTAAACTCACTATATCCTGCGCCGTAGTCGTTTTAACGACAGGCTTATCTAGACTACCCGTGATGGTGAGTCCAACTGTCATACTTTTATCTTCACCCATTAAAATATACCCTACTAAAGGAAGATTTCCTACAACTTTTCCAAACTCTCTTGCTACCTGGATCACCAAGTTCAAGTTGATCGTTTTTTTCTCCATATCTATTTCACCTGTACCTGCGATATTTGCAGTACCACCTTCAATATGAATAGAATCAAAAATAACTTTTTTCTGATCGATCATACGATATGATGCAAACCCTTTCTCTATATGAAACCCCTCTTGAGAATACCCCGGGTTATGCAAAACAGCCAAGGCAGGTAAAGTGTTGATAAGAGCAAGTGTATTGTTATACGCTTTAAAGCCTTTCATAATACCCCCTTCAATAATAATCTCACCTTTCATCTCTTTACCCAGTTTCCCTGATGCCTTTAAAGAATAACGTCCTTCCTGAAGTCCATCAAAGTTGATCAGAGGGTGTAGCACTTTATCTTTGATCCGCAGTGCTTGTATGTTAGTCAGATCCTTTTTCTTCGTAAACTTAATGATATCCCCACCGGAACTACCTATCGCTTTGATATCTCCATTGATATTCACTTCAACATCATAACTGTCAACCACTAAAGTATAGTCACCATATCGCAAGTTACTCTTTTTACCTAACAAAAGAACTTCTTTAGGTTTTTTACTCTTTGTCGCTTTTGTCCCTTTGCTTTCTATATTTTTATGTTGCAAAAATTTTTCAAGATCAATATTAAGGTTTGTAAGGTTTATACGGTTTTTTGATTTATTGTAATGAAAGCGTTTATTAAAAGCATAAAAGTTAACATCATTAGGCGTTATTTCACCCTCATAAGGAACACGTGCTTTACAAGCATCTTTCTTTTCATAAATAAAACATGATGTTCTTTTCAACTCGCCTTTGAATGCATAAGTTTCAAAATCTTTTGTTTTTATCGTTAGATATCCACCATTTTCCAGAATAGTGCTATCTGTAAGATATGGCTTTATTTTACTAAGGTTTTGGACTTCAATGACTGTCTCATTGTTACTGTTATGTAAAGTAAAAGAGAGTTTAGGTATTTCAATATCAACACCTTTTTTATAGTTTAATACAAGGGGTAATTTACGATTTGTCAAAACAAAAAACTCATCTTCTTTATCTGCAAGCTTTATATGTTTAGCATCAAATATCAAATCAACATTTTTCTTCTCAAGATCTATCTTACCATTTACATTCCCCTCATAAAAAGTCTCTTTCAAATAGACATCTTTTAAAGATATATATCCATTTGCATAGTGTAAACTGCCTTTTTCTACAGAAAGTTTTACTTTATCGATCCATACTTTCCCTTGAGAGAAATCAACATCAACTAAAAAATCATGATGCTTTTGTTTTAATCCGATGTTAGCCTGAAATCTTGCATTTAGGCTACCACTCTCCTGTCTTACAGGTATGGTGAGATCATAAGATTTAAGCAGGTTATCAACCGTTCTGTCAAAAGGTGTCACCATTTTTATATCTAATTTTAACCTTGTATCATCCGTGTTCATGTCTACGATAGATACACTGCTTCCATTTAGATCTTTACCTTTATAACTAGGTTCTTCTAGATCGAAATAGAGTCCATAATCTTTATAGGTTAGAACAAAACTTGGAGCTAGAACAGGAGATAGGTCTTCTTGAAATGCAATCTTGACATTTGTAAAAAGAACTTCCCCTTCCAAAGTATCCATATCTAGATCAAATTTTCCACCAGTAATAGCACCTTGACCACGTAGTGAACGCAGTTCGTATTCCTCTGCTTGAACTTTATCTACAACCCAAGATCGAACTGCAGGTATCATACTGAACTTATCTACGATACTTTTAAGATCACTGAATGGATGACTGCTGAGATCAAATGAAATTTCATCTCCTACTTTTTTTACAATAAAATTACCACTCGTATCATGTACTAAAAAGTGTCCTTCACTCTCTATAGTATGCTCATGAAGGTCATAATTTACTTTTCCACTGAGAGTAAGGTCATGTTCTTTGACATATAATGTAGGTATGGTTACTTTGATCACCCCGTTTTCACGTATGACTGTTCCAGTAACATCATAATCTTTACTACTTATTTTTAAAAGATCATCTTGAAAACGAATACCTATTGTATTGTTGTTAAAAACAATTTTTTTTAGTTCAATATACTCAAAAAATGTCAAAAGATATTTGATACGTTCTAAGCCTTCATCGATACGACCAGCTGAAGGATTCGATTTAGATTTAGGGATAACGATATGATCAGCTTTAAGTGTTAGTTTTTTACCCAGTTTAATGTATAATCCATCTACATTGTAGTTAAATACCTTCAACGTATCTATCTGCACCCCTACTTTAAGCCAAATAAACAGAGAGATAAAAAGGAAAACAAAGAAGATGAGTATATTACGTATAAGTACATGGATAGCATGGGCAGAACATTTTGTACTTATCTTGATCATCACTTTCGCCTTTTATATTACTATACCTGTAAAAACAACACAAACACTTCTCGTACCTCAAGGGTCTATTGGATATATTATAACACAATTGACTAAACAAGGGTATGCTTTAAGCCCTATAGACAAGTACATTATGGTCTTTATGGGTAAGCCTCAAAGCGGATGGGTAAATATAGGTGCAACTAAACTGAACCGTATAGATTTTTTACATAAACTTACTACTGCTAAAGCCAAAATGGAACAGGTAACCCTCATTCCCGGCGAAACGACTGAACTCTTTTTAGATATACTTGAAAAAGAGTTCAAACTTGACAGAAAAAAACTTAGTAGATACTACAAAGAGTTCGCCCACTATCCTGAGGCTGCCATTTTTGCAGATACCTACTTTGTTCCTTACGGCATTACAGAGAAACATCTGATGCATTTTTTATTGAACGAATCAGATAAACGTTATGAAAAGATCTCTAAAAAAGTCTATGGGAACTACAGAAAAAAGAAGTGGCAGGAGATACTGACCATAGCATCTATCATACAAAAAGAAGCAGCCAATACAAAAGAGATGCCCATCGTCTCTTCTGTTATTTACAACCGTTTGAAAAAAGGGATGAAGCTACAAATGGACGGTACACTTAACTATGGAAAATACTCACATATTAAAGTAACTCCTGAACGCATTAAAACAGATACCAGCCATTTCAATACTTATATGTACAAAGGTATACCGCCCTCACCGATAGGTGCGGTATCTTTAGATGCTATTATTGCAGCGATCAAACCCGCAAATACAGACTATCTTTTCTTTATGAAAAATAAAGAAGGTGTTCATGACTTCACAAAGAGTTATAAATCACATCGTAGAAATATACAAAAAGCCAGATAATCGTTTAAAAAATAACCTGTACAACATTTAACACTATCATCGCACCTAACATCACCCTACAAGCGTAGAGTGGTTCTCTCTCTATAAAAGAAACCCCTTTAGAGAAATAAGGCTTTACTTTTTCAGGGTTTGTTACTTCATACTGCATTTCTGAATAGTTATGATAACGTGATCTAGTATCTGTATCAAGCGCTCTAAGAATGATACTTTCAAACCATAATGGAATTTTAGCATTAAGTTTACTTGGTGCTTTCACCGTTTTTTCAAATGAAGGTGTTTGAAAAGGTTCTATCTCTCCAAAAGGATACTTTTGCGTTAATACTTCATAAAGTGTCACACCTATAGCATAAAGTTCTGTCTGTTCATTGACCGGTGCCTGTTTAAAACGTTCAGGAGCCAAATAAGAAGGTGTACCTGCTCGTGTTACATTTGAATAGGCCTCCGTGATACTTCCAAAATCCACCATTTTAAATGTAAGTTTCCCTTTACGCCTTGTCACTATAATATTTTCTGGCTTTATGTCACCATGGACCAAGTCATACTTCATAAGAAACTGAGACATTTTTAACAAAAAATTCGCCAGTTCTACACCAAGGTCTACTGAGATCGGTTTTTTCTCTATATATGTTTTAAGTGTCTCACCTTCTACAAAACTCATAATATAATAACGTTGTGTACGATGTTTAGGTATGATGGCTTTTGGGAAAAATCCTGCTTTGAGTCTCTTAGCCATCCACACTTCTTTGACAAAAAGGTCAAGCAATGCTTCATCATCTACAGCTTCATACGGGATGAACTTTATAACATACTTCAATCCCCGTTTTTCACAAAGCCATGTACGTTCATTCTGGATCAGTGATCTAAGTAGAGTATACCCGTCTATCACATCACCTGCTTTGTAACTCTCCTGCACGATAAGATCACTCTGCTTAAGTTTCAATCTGGGATCTACTTCTTTAATTTCAAG
>CBFHPE010000114.1:0-5547 GCA_965657515.1 Sulfurovum sp. | reverse complement strand
TTTCACCAAAAGCACGTTGTCCCAGTTCATAGAGTGTTTTGATGTTCTCTTCTTCTGTGTACTTGGCTACTGTAACAAGTTTAACAATATGATGTTCACTTACTGTGATACGTGCCTCTTCAATGTTCCAGATCACTTCATCAAGATTTGTTCTAAGTCGTTCTTTGTTTAATATGCTCATTTATCTATCTCCTATTTGTCCATAAGTCTGTTGATATCATTATACAATCCTAACATCATAAGTGAGATGAGAATTGACCATCCTACCAAGGTTATGTACATCATGACTTTATCTGAGGCAGTCCTGCCTGTAAACATTTCATAAAGATTGAACATGATATGTCCTCCATCCAAGGCAGGAATAGGAAGCAGGTTTAGTACGCCCAGGTTCACAGAGATAAGTGCTGTAAAAAAGAAGAGGGCGAGTAAGCCGGCAGAACTTGCCTCAGCTGTAACATCTACGATCGTGATGATACCACCCAACTTATCTGCACCTACCACACCCGTAATAAGCTTTTGTACCGACTGAACAATGAGTAGAGAAGCTCTTTTTGTCTCTTCCCAGGCATAATCAAGACCGTCTATAAAGCCAAAGTAGACAGTCGTTTGTTTACCAGAGGGAGAGATACCTATGATACGTCTTGTGATCTTCTCTCCAAAGAGGTTTTTGTCTTCTATGATCTTTGGAACTATCTGCAGGGTAACAAGTTGTTGTGCACGTTCTATAATAAGTGTGATACCACCTTGGGCTTTATTGATATTTTCACCGATGTCCTCCCAATGGAGTATGTTCGTGCCGTTAACTTGTACGATCTTGTCTTCTTTTGTCAATCCCGCCTGATATGCAGGTGTATTTTCACTAACATTACCTACATAAGGTAATAATTTTGGTACACCCATATTTGCAATGGCAAAGTAGAGGATGAATGCCAGTAAAAAATTGGCAAAAGGACCGGCAAGTAAAATAATGATACGCTGCCATGGTCTTTTTACATTGTAAGAATCTTCATCATAAGAGATATTTGTAGGGTCTGAATCATCCTGGCCTTTCATCTTGACATAGCCGCCTAGCGGTATAGCAGAGAGGCTCCACTGGGTATCACCTATTTTTTTTGTAAATAGTTTTTTACCAAAACCAATGCTGAAAACATCTACACGTACACCAAAATAACGTGCAGCAGTAAAGTGCCCTAACTCATGAAAAAAGATTAATACCGATAAGACCAAAAGTGCAACTACAATGCCCATAAAATTCCTTATGCCTGAGGTTAAAGTTAAATATTTATGAATTATAGCCAAGAGTTGTGAAAATTTGATATAAATTAAAAATAGAATAAAAAATATTGGATAGAATATAAGCATATAAGGATTTTAAATGAATGAAAATAGTGAGATAAAAAATGAGAATTCTACAGAAGAGATCGTAGAGAACGTTGAAGAGAGTATTGAAGACCTCGATGAGTACCAAGATAATTTTCCTAAAGAAAAAAAGGTAAAAAAACATGTTCAGGCACTTGAGTATGTTGAAAAAGCAAAAAACATGGTGGATCATGCGGAGGCACAGACAGAGCAATGTAAGCTTTTACTTCTCTCTGATATAAAAGAATACGATAATGCAAAAAATTCGTTGAAGAAAGGTGGACTGGAAGTATGTTCTGATCTACTAGAACAGGTAGGTGCTAAAACAAGTACAACACAATCAGAAGAGTCAGATGATGTTGTATTTGAACCAAAAGAAGAGTTACCTCCTATGCCGATTAAAAGTGTCTCAAGTGGTAGATTTACAGGTATGATCTACGCTTTATTAGCCGCTTTGCTGACTGCTATAGGTTTGATCTATGTGGCAACAGAAAAGTTAGGTATTACGCTTGATGTCACAAAGGTCCCTTCAGCAGAACGTACTCAAAACTTAATGACAACATTTTCTACCTTTGTGGGTTTAGACAATTATCACGTCGGTATTGCAATATTTGTGCTAGCTGTTCTTTTTGTAATGTGGCTTGTTTATGTGATACGCATGGCTCTCAAAGGAAATGCAAATCTTCATTTTGCGGTAAAACAATTTGCAGAAGCAGAACTCTATACTGAAACGAAAGAAGATTGTAAAGTTGAGATGGATAAAGTGGATGCCCATATGAAAGAGAGTATCGAGACTTTAAAAATGTATGAAGTGATCCTCAATGAACAAAAAGGTAAGCTTGAACGTATATTACATATAGAGGGTGCGAGCCAGAAAGAGTATCATGAAAAGTCTTATATGGAAATTCGTGAAACTAAAGAACTTATAGAAACGATCAAACATTTTATGATGATGCCTATGTCTGAAGACGGAAGATTGTCTGATAAGTCTGTCTTACTTTTACAAAGAGCAAAATTGAAGATAGATAAAATATTAGAGAGACTCTATTAGATAAAATCCCAAACACTCTCCAAAGAGGAGAGTGATGTATTCAAGAAGGGATTAAAGGAGATTACCGCTTGTGATTAAAAACTTGTACTGATCGTACCAATGATGTGATCTTCATCAGAAAGACCTGACATTTCATCGGCATCGAACTCTGCATAGGCTACAGTAATTTCAAACTTACCAAATGTTTTTGCTAAAGAGACAATATAATTTGATCCAATATCATCATCCCAGTCACCATATCCGGCTGCAAGAGTAATATCCATTGGTAATGCCGCAGTTGCACCTACTTCCCAATAATCAGATGTTTCGATATTTGAATCTAGACCAAATGAATATTTTCCAGAGATACCAAAGCTAGTCCAGTCATAACTAAGACCAATATATGCTTCATCAAAATTAAATGCATCTGATTCATTTGGATAAGCATAGTAAATATACCCTAGATCATAACCAAAACCGTCGATTGAACCTGCATAACCTGCATAAAAATCTGCTTCAAGGTTATTGGAAGTATCTCCAAACTCAACATTTGAACCCCATGTTCCAAGATAAAAACCGTTGTATCCAAGATCTATTCCACCTTGAACTGCCGGCGAATTAGCTGTTTGTGTCATACCTCTCCATACGTAGTTACTAGTAATTGCAAGGTTTGCACTAATTTCTAATGCTGATGCTTCTTCTACGACAGGAGCCGGAGCTTCTACCATTGGTTCTACTGGAGCTATATCTCCACCTGCGAATGTTGTACTAACAGCTAATGCTGCTACTAAACTTAATTTTGTTAATTTCATGTTATTTCCTTGTTATATTATTTGGATAGGTAAGTGTAACATTAAGTTAACAAAAAATAAATGGAGTAGTGATTAATTTTTAATCAATTGATTGAGTAGATGTGTTTTTGAAGAAATCCCTGACATATTCATAGCCAGAATAGAGTGTAAGTACAACTGCTATCCATAGGATCGTTTCTCCAAAAGGCCACTGCATAAGTAAAAAACCTATGGCTATCATCTGAACAACGGTTTTTACTTTACCCATCCAAGATGCTGCAATGTCTATGCCTTCTGCTACTGCAGAGACACGCAGACCTGTAATGAAAAGTTCACGTGTAATGATGAGAAATATAGCCCAAGGCGAGGCAGAACCAATGACCATCAAACCTAGAAAACCTGCAAGTGTAAGCATTTTATCTGCAAGAGGGTCAAGTATTTTACCCAAGGTAGTGATCTGATCAAAGGTACGTGCGATGTATCCGTCAAAAAAGTCAGTTGCAGAAGCCACAACAAAAATAAACGCTGCAAAGTAGTTGAGCCAGGATTTATGTATACCTTCAAAAATAGAGGCATCCTGGTTAACTAAAAAAAGAAACATGACAGGAGCGAGAAGAAGGCGAATAAAAGCTAAGATATTTGGAATGTTAAATATTTGTGCCTTATTCATGTTGTGTTCCTGATTATATGATTATGTTGAGTTTCTTTGTCACTTTTTTCTTTTTTGTACTGCGACAAAAGAGAAAAAAGTAACCAAAAAAGAAAAAAATGCAAGCGAATCAAACTACTTACAGTTAATTAATCGTTCGCTGGATTGTATATTTGAATGTTATTCACAAAATAATCAATATACTATCCTAACGGAATGTAGTTCCGCCATCAACCACTAGTGTTTGACCAGTGATCCATGATGCTTCATCAGTACAGAGGAAATAAACAGATCCGGCAAGGTCATCAGGGCTTCCCATTCTGTTTACTGCAGAACGTTTGATGGTTTCAGCCTTTACCTCTTCATAGTTTGTAAATGCTTTCAATGCATCAGTATCAATCGGTCCACCAGATACAGCATTTACTCTAATACCCATATCACCAAGTTCTACTGCAGCGTAACGGCTCATCGCTTCAACTGCAGCTTTGTTAGTGCCATGACCGGCATAGTTTTCGATATAGATAAGGTTACCTGTTGATGAAAGAGTTACGATGGCACCGCCACCCACTTTTTCCATACGTACAGCAGCCTCTTGTGATCCACGTACAAAAGCACCAACAGTTGCTGTATAGATGTTTGTTAAACCTTTTGCAGGGCGAAGCTTCATAAATTTACCATAACCGCCAACAACAGGACGACCGTAGATCATCGCATTGGATACAAAGAAGTCTACTCTGTCAAAATCTTCATCTATAGCTTGAAATAGAGGTTTAAACTCATCTAGTTCTAAAATGTTAAGAGGGTAAGCTTTTGCTTTTACTCCATATTTACTTTCTAGATCTGCGGCGATCTCATCAGCTGATTCTTTATTAGAGTTATATGTAAAAGCGATGTTTACACCATTTTGAGCAAACTTTTCTGCTACAGCTTTACCAATACCTTTGGTTGCACCTGTAATAACAAGTGTTTTACCTTTCATATCTGACATATTACGCTCCTACTATTTTGTATTTTTTCATTGCTTCTTCGATCTTTTTCATATTCTCAGAGCTTGGTGCTACAAGAGGAAGTCTATACTCTAATGTATCTGTAAGACCTGCGATATACATTGCAGCTTTAATGGGAATAGGGTTACTTTCACAGAAAAGTACTTTGTTGATCTCAAAGAGTTCATCATTAATGGCTTTTGCAGTTGCAAAGTCACCTTTGAGTGCTGCATGGGCAAGGTCTGCTTTCATATCAGGTAAAAGGTTGGATGTCACAGAAGTGATACCTTTTCCTCCACTTGCCAATATAGGGAAATCGATAGGATCATCACCGGAGAAAACATAAAGATCAGGTACTTTGGCCAAGAGTTCCACTGTACGTTCTATAGAACCTGTTGCTTCTTTGATCCCCATAATATTATCAACATCATCAAAGAGTCTTTTTACAGTATCTGCTAAGAGGTCAACACCTGTACGTCCAGGTACATTATAAAGCATAAAAGGTACTTTTACTGCAGAAGCAATGGCTTTGTAATGCTGATAAAGACCTTCTTGGCTTGGTTTATTGTAGTAGGGACTTACAGAGAATATAGCATCTACACCACACTCTTCAGCATGTTTAGCGATGTCTATAGCTTCATGTGTTGCATTAGACCATGCACCGGCAAGGACTTTTGTCTCTGTACATTTACACACTTCAACAGCGATCTCTATACATCTTTTATGTTCATC
>CBFHPE010000113.1:0-5565 GCA_965657515.1 Sulfurovum sp. | reverse complement strand
ACATCTGCATGTGCAGCTTTAAGTTCCTCCATTTGTAACTCTAAATAACGCTTTGTTTTTTGTTCAGCCATAATATCCATACCTCATAGTCATTTTTTTGTATATTAGCATGAGTTGTTTAATCTATAATTAAACCATTACTTTAATACAATCAATACTATTGCTATGCAGTTTGACACTTAGATTGATAGTCTTCATTTACCTTTGCTACAAATACATTAGTGATCATATCTGCATACTCTTCTTCTTCATCATGATATTCTATAAATCCAAAGAAATCATCAGGTGTAATTTCACATTCACACAGTTTCTCTATACCTTGCATATAATGGTTACCAAATAAAAGACCCGCTATCTCTTCTCCTTGATACGTGTACTCTGTATGATCTATCTCTTTATAACATTTTTGTTCATGCATCAACTCTTCAAGTTCATCTATCCTGTTACCTTCTGCCTCAGAGGCAGAGCCATTTTTTAAGATGGTCATTACGATCTCTTGCAACTCTGCTAATATTATTGCTTGTTCACTCATTATACTTCCTTATTTCTATAAACGTCATCATTATATCTTGTTCTCCAAATATCAAGTTAAAGTCTTTTATTAAAAGATATCTCTCCAACACACTACAATCTTTTATTAACAATACAGGGTAGAAGTTTTTAAGTAAAAATGATAAAATACTCAAAAAACAAAGGAATTTATAATGTCATACACACTTATTCACAATGAAGATGAATGTACATACGAGTACCATATAGATGGTCATGTAGCATTTATAAGATATGATGATCAAAATGGAAATATGCACTTAACAGAAACGCAAGTACCAGAGGCTCTAGCTGGAAAAGGTCTTGCAAGAATGCTTTTAGAAGATGTACTGAATGAGATAGAAAAAGCAAATAAAAAAGCTGTCTCTAAATGTTCGTATATCGTAAAGTATGAAGAGAAACATCCTGAAAAAAGTGACCTGTTTGCATAGGTCCTCTCACTGATCAAGTCTAATTTATTTTAGACTTGTTCAACATTTTATTCATAGATCAAAGCTTATGAACAACCACAACTTCCTGAATCACACCCAGTGTCTGCAAGTGTAGCGCCTGTAACCGTATCACAACTTCCTGTACTACAACTCCCTGAATTTGGATTTTCACTTACACCGATCACAAAATGATCATCTTCAGTTTTCTGTGCAACAAATAGATGCTTTTGACAGAAATCCTCATTCATGAACTCTGTTACGATATGTGCATAGTTGTATGCATCCTGCTGATTATCAAATGATTTCTCACTTTTGTACTCACTTTTTTTAAAACATCCACATTCGTGTCCCATATGTACTGTATACATTAATTATTTCCTTTTGACCATTTATTTTTTTGAGTATGGTTATTTAAATATGTATATATACATTTAAAATAACTGTACGCTCATTTATGTGATAGCTTATATCTGTTATTTCCTTAAATATTTATAATTCATTCTTTTATATTTCATCCAAGACATACAAATAGACCTTTTTTATCTCTTTATATATTATATAGAAAGAAGAAAAGATCTTACAATGAAATTCTCATTTGCTCTTCAAATTTTCAAAGGCTCATTTTCATTAAAATAGTAACTCTCTCACAACTTCATAATACGTTTCATTTTGCAGATAAATCAATTGTCATGGAAACCCAATTTCAAAAATATAGTAACTCATTCTAAATATCCTTATGCATTAGAACCTAAATCATTGATATAGCCGTTAATTGTGGAGGCTTTGTACACTAAAATAATCCTCTTCATTTACAATGATAATCATGTGCAATATACTGCGTGTTGATACTAATACCATCAATTATTACCCAAGACCTAAAAATTTAATTTGTTTACATCTTATAATGAATTTTATAACTTAAATTAAAGAGAAGTCAAAGGTACTTTTGTGTAAAGTTCGTTTGATGCCAAATATCTTACTGTTGGTTATAATAATTATGATAATTACTATAATTAATATATATTATGTTTAAAGCACAATAATCATTAAAGGAGTACAAATGTATTATATAGCAAAAGTTGATGCTGACAAGTGTGCTGAGTATAAATGCAACGCATGTACATTATATTGCCCAGAGGCTAATACGTTGATGTTCGACGAAGAAACAAACTCATCTTATGTGGATGATGATAGATGTAAGGGATGTGCACTTTGTGTGTACGTATGTACAGACATGCTAGATCGTAATTGTATTACGATGGAAATGCCTCAGGCAGCAGAAGCGTAGATCTAAACTTTAGATCTATTTTAAAAAAATTTTTTAGGAGAAGTTATGGCAAACCAAGGTCCTGCGTATTATTCACCGTATCCTGCGGCAACGTATGATGGTGTGATCACACCACCAGAAGGTAAAGCACTTTTATTGGAAGATGTGGTTGATGAAGAGATTGCAATGAGAGAAGTTGCAAAAAAGATGCTGACAAGTGAAAATGCAACAATTTTCCCTGGTCCACAAGTACTATATGCGTACAACGAAGAAGCAAAGAAAAAAGCTACACTCATTAAAGAGATGTCAGAAATTCTTAATGCTAAAATGATTCCAATGTATGACTATAGACCAAAATATCCAAAGATCGATCCAGAAGTAGAGATCAATCCAAATCACCCGAACTTAACAATTTGGCACAATGATATCAAAGCAGCGATCTTTATCGGTGTTCACTGTCACTATGCAAATGTTGCTTTAAAAATAGTAAGATCAGAAACAGATTGTTATACAATTGCTATTTGTGGTTTGTCAGGGCATGAAGATGCAATGGCTACATTAAGAGATCAGCACTCTTCAGAACTTGAAAAGTTTAACAAGATAGCTAGAGAAGTAAAAGCTGAGCTAGGAAAGTAGGAGAGAAGAATGAGTAAAATTACTGATATGACTAAAACACACAACTGGTCAGGACAGAAGCTGGTTTCTATTGAGCATATGCTTTTTGAAGCTCCTAGAACTAAACACTTTATGACTGGTTCAGAAGTTTTAAAAGAAGCAGTTAAACGTGCAACAGTAGATGCATCTGTATCGTACCCTATTACACCACAATCTGAAGCAGCTCACCTTATCGGTGAACTTTGGGCAGAAGGTTATGTAGGTACATACTTTAGAGGTGAAAATGAATTTGGTGTAATGTCTGAGGTTGCTGGTTGTTCAATGGCTGGTGCCAGAACGGTTACAACTACTTCAGGTCCAGGTACACTCCGTGCAATGGAAAACTTTGCTATGTGGTCTGGAACAAGAGCACCTATGCAACTTTGTCTGATGGCTCGTGGTATCAACTCACCATTATCAATTCAACCAGATAACCTAGAGGTTCAATACTTACTAGAAACTGGATGTATGATCTGGTATGCAGAAAATGTACAAGAACTATTTGACATGTCTTTAGCTGCATTTACAGTTGCTGAGCAGCCGGATGTTCACGTTCCAATTATTACTGCTGTTGATGGTTTCTTTGTTTCACACACACGTGAAGCAGTTGACTTACCGGAAGATGATATAGCAATTCATCCATATAACCCATATGCGGCTCCACTACCTCCAATAGACTCTGAGACACCTCCAGGACGTTTCTTAAGAGATCCATTTGTAATGAAGTCAAACTATATCTCTTATGCTACGCATGCATCTTGGCAGTGGGAGATCAGATCTGCTGTTGAAAGATCTAAACCATATGCTAGAAAACTATTAAATGGTTTGGTCCACGTAACTGGTAATGAAGATGCTGAAATAGCATTTGTTGCTTGTGGTACTGCTTCTAACCAAGCAAAAGAGGGACAAAGAGAGTTAGAGAAACTAGGAATCAAATCTAAAGTTATCAAACTAAGAACAATTAGACCATTCCCTGAAGAAGAGCTAATTGAAGCGTTAGACGGTGTTAAACATGTATTCGTACCAGAATTCAATGTTGTAGGTTGGTTAGCAAATGAAGTTAAATCAAAACTTTTTGGTAAAGTTGATGTGAATATTCATGCAGGACCAAAAGTTGCAGGTGGTATGAGTTTGCCTGCTGAAGCTATTATCCAAGAAGTAATGGAAGTAGTAAACCCAGGAAAAGGAGCTTAAGATGGCACTAGATATCTATAAAATCAATCCAGAATTCCGTGACATAATGCCTAGAGAGATCATTGATCTTGAAGAAAATGCAACGTGGGCTCAAAATCAAGAGAAACCACGTGGTATTAAAGAACTTCCTCAAACAAAAGAGTTGCTTGAAGAGCACTCTCTATGTGCAGGTTGTCCAGAAGCGGCTACATTAAGATACGTGCTTTCAGCACTTCCAAAACCTGAAGAAACAATTATTGTAAACTCAACAGGTTGTACATCTTTAATGTTCCCACACATAGCACTTCATACAGTACACTCACTCTTTGGTAACCAAAATGCCGTTGCATCTGGTATCAAAAGAGTATTGGACTGGAGATTCCCAGATACAGCTAAAGATGTTGTTGTCCTAGCGGGTGACGGTGCTACAGTTGATATCGGACTTGACTATACCCTTCAATCATTCTTTAGACAAGAAAAGATCACAACTATCTGTTTTGATAACGAAGTATATGCAAACACAGGTGGACAAGAGTCTGGTGCAACTGCAAAAGGTCAAGTATTTAAAATGGCTCCAACTGGTAAAAAGTTTGACAAAGTACCTATGTGGGAACTTGCAACAACTTCTGGTTGTCACTATGTTAGAAACATGACTGGTTCTGCTCCAAAAGCTGTTGCTAAAGCAGTAAGAGAAGCAATTACAGTTGCTAGAGAAGTCGGACCGACATTCCTTAACATTTACACACCTTGTATCCTTGAGATCGGGCTAAGTGCAAATGAAGGACTTGGAGAGATGAAAGATCAAGATAAAGGTAGATTTACATCTTACACGCATATTTCAGAAGAAGCTGAAGCATGTATAGCAAAAGCTAAAGAGGAGGGAATTTTATAATGGCAAAAGATTCAATTAAAGTAAGACTTCCTGGTCTAGGTGGTCAAGGTGCGGTTACAGCTGCACACATAGCAGCAACAGCTGCGGACACTGAAGGTTATTACGCGGTATCTAATCCATTCTTTGGTGCTGAGAAACGTATGGCGCCATCTGAGTCTTATGTAAGACTCGGTACTGTGCCTATTTACGATAGAGGGGAAGTTATTTACCCTGATATCGTTATGATCTTCCACCCACAAGTTATTACTATGGGTAAATCATACACAATGCCTTTTTATGCAGGTATCAAAGAAAACGGTCTAGTTATCATCAACTCTGATAGAGACCTTTTAACAGATCATGACAAAAAGATCCTTGATGACTTGAATGTAAAAGTTCTTACAAGAGACTTTACTCAATTTGCTATTGATCAGGCAGGAACTGAACTTGCTACAAACATGGCAATGTTAGGAGCACTCTTTGGTGCTTTAGGAACTATTGGTAAACCTGCTATTGAAGAAGGTATTAAAGATAGATTCCTTAAGAAATATACAGCTTCAGGTGGTACAGCTACACTTGACTCAGTAATTCAAAAGAAGTTTAAAAAGAAAACAGAACTA
>CBFHPE010000112.1:0-5566 GCA_965657515.1 Sulfurovum sp. | reverse complement strand
CCTGTACTTGGTGGTGTGATCGCAGCGATATTTCTTTATATCATAAAGTCACAGATCATCTATAAAGAAGATAGACTTACTGCAGCTAAGAAGGTCGTACCTGTCTTGGTAGCGATCATGGCAGCAGCATTCATCACATACCTTACGTTGAAGGGACTTAAAAAAGTCTGGCCTGTTATCGTAGATACATTGACTTTTCTTCCAGAAACAAAGAAACCTTCATTTCTTGTAGCACTACTATTTGGTGCTATTGGAGCAGTGGTGACTTTTATTATAGTAAAACCAAAGATCGCAAATCGTATCATAGGACTTGATGGTACAAGAGAATCAATCAATCTTCTTTTTACTATACCATTGATCTTTGCTGCAGCACTTCTTTCTTTTGCACACGGCGCGAACGATGTTGCCAATGCTGTTGGACCATTAGCTGCAGTGTATGACGCGCTTACCACACAGGGTGTTTCTACAAAAGCAGCGATCCCTTTATGGGTAATGATCGTTGGTGGTGTAGGTATCTCTATTGGTTTGGCCCTTTTTGGTCCAAGACTTATCAAAACAGTTGGTTCAGAGATCACAGAACTTGACCAAATGAGAGCATTTTCTATTATGATGGCTGCAGCGATCACTGTGGTTATCGCTTCACAGCTTGGATTACCGGTTTCTTCGACACACATCGCAGTAGGGGCTATCTTTGGTGTTGGTTTCCTTAGAGAGTGGCTTGACAGCAAAGAGATGGGTGCAAAGCAGGAGAAGCTACAAAGAGAAGTTGAAAAACAACATGACCTTAAAGCAGCACTTGTTGGACTTCAAACGGTTGAAGAGTATAAAGAACAAGAAGCACGCATTAAAACACAAAAGAAAAAAGTAAAAAGTCTAAAAAGAACACTTCGTGAGAATTATGTGAAACGTGGTATGGTCAAGAAGATCGTGGCGGCATGGATCATCACTGTACCTGCAGCAGCAATACTTTCTGCGATCATCTTTTTTATCCTCAAAGGTGTGGCTGCATAAAAAGAGTGTAAACATTCTCAACTAGGCATATTTTGAAAAAAAAGTTTTTCAAAATGACCTTCTTTGAGAATTTCATAATTGCTATACTACTCATAAGCAACCAAGATATATGCTTTCCTCCCTTTTTAGCATATCATCATTTTTTATAATAGTCTCCCTCCCCTTTTTCTATTCTCCTTGGTTGCCGATTTTCCTTATAAAACATCCCCATATAGAACATTTTATAAGGTTTCAAAAGTCAATAAAGTTTATAGTTTCTTTTGAGCTCGATTTAATGTTTCTGAGGGCAAAACATTAAAGAGAGCCTTATAATCTTTAGCAAACCTTCCAAAATGAGAAAACCCCCATTTCATAGAAATATCGGAGACATTTGTGTTTTTTACATCCGCGTGAAGTAGGTCTTCATGGGCTCGATTAAGTTTGAGAAGATGTATGAAGTGTTTAGGGGTTATCCCAAACAGAGACTTAAAACTGTTTTGAAGTGTTTTATCTGATATTTTAAACTCTTCAGAAATATTTTGAATTGTCATTGTTTCTTCTAGGGAAGTAAGCAAAAAACTCTTAATTTCAAGAGAAGTTTTTTCTCCTTGTGTAAGATGGCATGTTTCTCCTGATTGCCCTAAGAAAGTGTGCTGAACCGCTGTCATAATTTTGTCTTCCGTTTCTTTACGTGCAACATCATTTTTAAATACTTCAGGTTCCGTTATGACGCGTTTCCATTCATTTTCAACTGTATCGGAGAGTAGATTGTTTTTATCCTTGAATAGTTTATCTGTTGTAGTAAGTAGATGGGAGCCTTCTGTTTTAAACAATGACTTACTGATGCTGATAATTGCAAATTCGGTGTGATGACTTGAATTAAAGTCATAAGGTTTTGAATCATCAAGTATTATGATGTCACTTTGAACCATTTTAACTCCATTGATACATACATGCCCAGTACTTTTTTGCAAAATAATAATTGTTAAACAATCTTTCGGAGAAAGTCCATCAATCATCATACCTTCATGCCTGACTGCATGCCCAAATTGCATGTGATTCAACTGTATACCGTCATGACGACCATAAAACTCTCCAGTACCAAATCTGTATCTAGATAGATAATGCCAGTTTTTTGCACTTTTTTGCATAGCAGAAAAGTCAAAAAACTCTTGATTGACAATTAGTCCTGGTTGGAATGTCAGATCACGTGGTTCTGTCATAATAAACCTTTTTAGTTTCAAAAATAATATCAAGTATACTGAAATTTTCGGAAAATGGATAGACAAAATATAAAAATAGTTCTATGATTAATATATAGACAAGATATAGAAGGAGAGAAAATGAAATTAAAAGAAAATACGAATACAATGAAGTTTTTGAAAGTGCTTTTAGCCACTTCCAGTTTAGTTCTTGTTCCTACAGTTATTTTTGCTACTGAAACCAAACAGGTTACAGTCGACAACTTTGTTCGAGCCGAGTCTGACCAAATGATCCGTGCCAATATGAAAGCTTTCAACATTGCTTTTGGTAAGTTTTCGCATTTGAGAGAGCCAACAACACCAGAAAATCAACCTGTTATCCGTATGAATCAGGATACGCTTTACTCCGGTGCAGTCTTGGACCTTTCCAAACCTGTAAAAATTACATTGCCCGAAGTAGATGGACGGTACATGTCCATGCATGTTGTGGATCAGGATCATTACATGCGTGTAGAGTCGAAGCCGGGAACCTATACTTTAACCGAAGATTCCGTCGGCACACGTTTTGCTTTAGTCACCATCAGAACCTTCTATAATGTCGGAGATCCCGATGACCTTCCTGCAGCCCATGCAGCGCAGGATAAGATAGAAATCAGTGGCGGAGGTGACGGTCCATTTGATGCACCTAACTGGAACATTGAGCAGCTAGAGGTTGCTCGAAAGGCTCTTAACGATTTGGGTGCCCTTGGCTTTGATACTGCTTATGCTTTTGGTAGCAAAGAAGAAGTTCGACCAATTGATTATCTTGTTGGTGCTGGTACTGGTTGGGGTGGTTTACCTCGCACAGCGGCGACATATATTATAGCTAGTGTCGACAAAAATGATGGGAAGACACCACATGCACTGACAGTGAAAGATGTACCTGTAGATGCATTCTGGTCCATTACGGTTTATAACGCAGATGGATATCTTGAGGCTAGTAAACTTGGTGTAAACAGTTACAATAACTCTTCGACCAAAAAAAATGAAGATGGCTCAAGTACCATTCATTTTGGTAGATGTGAAGACGGTCGTGTGAACTGTATCCCTGTTGTAAAGGGATGGAATTACGCTATCCGTATGTATGAACCGAGAAAAGAAATTTTGGATGGCTCTTGGACATTTCCAAGTATTGAACCTATGAAATAGGACAAAATATAAATAAAGTGATTTACATGAATTATATTATTGTAATTTTAATAAGTACATCTTTTCTTTTTGCAAAAGATAGCAGTTTATCATCACAAATACCAGAGATAAAACCAGGTATTTTACAGGGATATTTGGATTCCGAAACGCTTCCAAATTCCCTAAAATTGATCCCAAAAGCACCCATACAAGGCAGTGATGCTCAGAAACTTGATGATTCTGTCAGTCAAAAGTATCTTGCATTGCAAGGAACACCTCGCTGGGAAATGGCAAAAAGAGATGCTGATCTCAGCTTTCCCAATGCAGCAAAAATCTTTTCGTGTGCCTTAGGTGTATCTATCAATGAAAAGCAAACACCCCATCTCTATCTACTATTGCGTCGCACATTGGCTGATGCAGGTTTAGCAACATATACAGCAAAAAATTATTATCAGCGTGTTCGGCCTTTCATGTTGAACAGAAAGCCGATCTGTACACCAGAAGAGAGAGAAATGCTAAAAAATGATGGTTCTCATCCCTCTGGACATACAGCTGTAGGTTGGGCATGGGCGTTGATCCTTACTGAGATCGCACCGGGACATGCTGATGCAATATTGGCTAGAGGCAGGGCTTATGGTGAAAGTCGTATCGTATGCAATGTGCATTGGCATAGTGATGTAGTAGAAGGACGTTTTGTGGGTGCTGCTGTTGTTGCAAAACTTCATGCAGATCTTCAATTTTTATCTGATCTGGAAGCGTCCAAAAAAGAGCTTGCATCATTGTATGAAAATGGGGCTAAATCTACCAATGATTGTAAATTTGAGAATGATACATTGGCTCTTTGGGAAAAAAATAACTAAATTATACGAGGAGAACACTATGAAAAAAACAGCTTTTTCACTTATATCTATAGTGACATTGAGTCATTTAACTTATGCAGGGGGAGATATTGTACCTATGGTAGAGCCTGCAGAGCAAATGCATGTCATTGAGGATAAGGGTTGGGAGTTTCGGTTGAGTCCATATGGATGGTTTGCAGGTTTTGAAGGAGATGTTGCGAGTATCCCTGGTTTGCCGGCTATGCCTATAGATATACCTGCAAGCAATGCACTGGAAGATACTGAATCTAGTCTAATGCTTATGTTCGAGGCAAAGAAGAATGGCATGGGCTTTTTTTTAGATGTTTTTTATAGTGATTTACAGTCAAAAGAAACATTGGCAGAAGTCAATGATAGAGAACTGGTTTTAAATTCTACAACGAAAACCACCATGGTATCTGCCACATATTTACATGAAATATACAATCAAAATGAAAGTGTCATCGATGTGCTTGCTGGGGCACGTTATTGGAATATTGACAGTTCTCTGTCATTAACTGGAGGCGCAGGGATTATTCCTCCTGGAAATCATGAAGAATCATGGGTTGACCCTGTCATAGGAGTCAAGGGACGTAGTACTATAGGTGCTACTAAAATGTATGTTGCTGGGGGAGCAGCAGTAGGTGGTTTTGGTATAGGGTCCGATTTATTTTATGACTTTAATGTTAACCTTGGTTATCAGTGGAGTGACTCTATTGGTACAACTGTCGGTTATCGTTTGTATGATTTGGACTATGAAAATGATGGTTTTATTTATGATGTGAAGCAAGAGGGCTGGGTTATCGGATTGAACTGGGGCTTCTAATAGGTTTATATACCTGTAGTTCAAAAAAGATTAATAATATTAAAAGGGTAAAAAATGAAAAACAAGTTCATAAGAGGATTGACGGGTATAGTAGTAATGATCACATTATCATTGACACTATCAAATGCTAAATCAAACGTGACACCTGAAGAAGCCAGAGCGATTGCCAAAGAAGCGTATATATACGCGAATCCGATCGTGGACAGTTATCGTATTTTGTATACGTCTTTTATTGATGATAAAGACCCTGAGTATAAAGGACAATGGAATCAATTGATCAATATTCCAAGGGTCTATACACATGAAGACAGAGCAGTACAGACACCAAACTCTGATACTCCTTACAGTTGGTTGGGACTCGACCTGCGTAATGAACCGATAGTCATTACGGTGCCTTCAATAGAGAACAACCGTTATTTTAGCATACAGCTTATTGATCTGTATACACATATCTTTGACTATATCGGCAGTCGTACCACCGGTAATGAAGGTGGTACATATATGATCGCAGGTCCGAATTGGAA
>CBFHPE010000111.1:0-5615 GCA_965657515.1 Sulfurovum sp. | reverse complement strand
CCATAAGAGAAGCGGAGTCACCTATGGCATAGATACCTTCAAAACCTTCTATCTCATTATATTCATTGGTTACTACAAAGCCTGCATCACTTAAAGGCAATCCTGAATCTGCGATCACACTGTGTCCTGTACCTGCTGAGATGAACATCGTTAGATCAGAGTCAATTTTACTGCCATCTTCAAAAACGACCCCATCCTCTTCAAAGTTTGCGATCTTTACACCCACTTTTTTATGAATATCTGTCATTTTGAACATTTTATCCATCATCACCAAAGCTTTTTTACCCATCTTTTGTCCCGGCTTTTCCATAGGAGCAAAGAAGGTAAGCTCAAAGTTTTCACGTACTTTCTTCTTCTTCAAATAATTATGAACATTAAACAGTACTTCAAATGCAGGACCTCCTCGTACCGCAGAGGTATCTTTGGGGTTTCCACCAAATCCCATGGCGATCTTTCCTTCACCTTTAGATATCAATTGATCCAAGCGCTCATGGATCTTTGTTGCCTCTTCAGGTTTTCCACAAATAGAGAGACTATGTTCCTGCCCTTTATGCTTCATCTTGTCTTGCCCTAATCCGACAACAAGGTAGTCAAACCCTTTTAACACACGACCACTTTGCAGTGTGACCATTTTTTCTTTGGCTTCCAATTTTGTTACTGGGTCAACGATAAGTTGAAATCCATGTTTCATGGCAAGTTTGTCCAAAGGCACAGAAAGATCTTCTCTGCTCAACTGTCCCGTAGTGATCCAAATAGAAGTAGGGTAGATATAAAAGTAATCTCTGTCACTCACTAAAGTGACTTCTATATCTTGTTTACGTAAATAGATCGCCGCATCTACACCCGCAAAACCACCCCCTAAAACCAATACTCTCTTCATATCTTTACTCCTAATACTTGATAATACCTGTCTTCTCTTTGCTTACCAAAGTATCAGATACTGATGTGTTTGCACTTATTATACTATAAATAGCACCTATCAGTAACCCTGAAAGTATCACGATCCATACAGTCAAGCGTTTCTCCTGACTGCCTTTTTTATTATAATCCTCAATCTCATGAAGTGTTGGTTCATTGCTGTGTATCATCTCTATCCTACTTCTTTATCAGATCAACTTTTGGGTACATAAAAACTGCTTGTCTGTCTATAATGATCTTCTCTTTTTCATCAGTTGCGTATGCCCTTATCGTTACAGGTACAGGTACATCTTTATGTGTAGTATCTGCTAATGATTCACTTGCTTCCAAAATGACAACTTTCTTCTTTTTCTTTCCAGCGCCTATTTTAAAGGCATCTTTAGGTCTTACGATCTTGATCTTATCATTTCCTACCACTTCAAAGAAATACGTGTGTTCCTTAGAGTCTGTATTTGCGAACATAAAGATATAATCATTTTGCACCACACCTTTATCAAGTATTTTGTATAGTCTTGGAGACTTGTTGATATCAAGCAGCATGTGCTCTTTTTTGGATCCCATCATAAATAGTGCAATGAGTACAATACTCAGTACCGTAAAGTATGCGATCACCTTACCTCTAAAGTAATTTGTTTTACCTTCATATTTTACTGCCTCTTTCTCTGAAGACCAACGTACCAAACTCTCTTTTCCGAGTGCTCCCATCACTGATGTACAGGCATCCACACACTCAAGACAGTTGATACATTCAAGCTGTAGACCTTTTCTAATATCGATATGTGTAGGACATACTGTTACACAAGATTCACAGGTATTACATTCTGCAGTACTGTCTACCTTTAGCAAATCTTTTTGTTTTGAGAACTTCTTCTCTCTTTCGTAACCATGTCCCTCATAGATATCCCCACCACGCTTAGTGTCATAAACTGCCATGACCGTGTCATCATCATAAAGTACGGACTGCACACGGCTGTAAGGACAAACATAGACACAAAAGTTCTCTTTTATGAAAACTACATCCAGGATAATAAAGAGTGCTATACCTACGAACATTCCCATTAGCAACATATGTTCAGTAGGGTTTGCCAGATATCTAAAGAAATCCTCTGGCGGGATAAAGAACCATAAGAAGTTTGCTGCTGCTACAAATGCCAAAACGGACCAAAGCAGTATGGCTATCACAAATTTCATTTTATTTTCAAATTTTGACATATCAGGATCTTTTTGTTTATTCTTGATACGTTTACGAAGTCCTAATAGTTTTGTTTCTATCCCATCTCTGTAGATCACTCTAAAGACTGTCTGAGGACAGGCCCATCCACACCATGCTCTACCCCCTACTGCTGTCACAGCGAAGATTCCTAAAAAAAGAAGCATCAGTAGAAATGGCATTAAATATAACTCTTGCATATCAAATGCAATACCAGCCAAATGTAGTTTTTTCTGATCAAAAGAGAGTAAAAACAGATGGTTTCCGTTAATAGTGATCCAAGGTATACTCAATGCTATCACTGTCGCAACTGCATAGGCCCAATACCTTCTAATTCTGTAAGGTACCCATCCTTTTAAATACTCTTTAGCTTTGTTTTTTTTCTTTCCCTTTTCCGGGAGACATTCTTCTTTAATTGTCGCTTCCATTTATATTGCCTTTTTATATTTTTCTTGTGCTTCTTTTTCAAATGGACAGATAAGTAGTACATTATCCATTTGACTTACATTGCCAGCTTCACGTACTTGTTTCCCTGCACCCTCAACCAACTCTTTTATGCCTCTTGACTCTATATAGTCTTTTAAAGAACTTCTGCTTACTTCCAACTCTCGTGCTATAGCACTCACACTTTGTCCCTCACTTAGAAGAGAGACTATTTCAGCATGATATACATCAAACTTTGACGTAGATTTACTGCCTTTAGGGCGACCTATCTGTTGTGTCTTCTCTTTTTTATCTTCTCTTAATTGATCCACTAAAGGGAAGATATCGACCATATTGCTCTCTCGATTTAAAACGATATTGACATCCACGATCCAAAGGTTAACATTATGACTTAACATACAGTTAATGACCTTCACGAGTTCCTCTGTCCTAGTGCTCAATATAGAAAGAGATGCTACAACAACGGTATAGTTATCCTTCATTGTTTGTAAAAATGCTTCAAAATCCTCTCTTTCATCGATCAGAAGATTTTTAGTAGCGTATTCAACAACTTCATGATCTATATGTAAACCTTTTTGTGTGGTAAATGCCATAATATCATTTTGCTGCGAGGCCAAAGTTGGAAAATGTGGTGCTTGTCTTATAAAGGTATAAACCATTTATTCTCCTTAGATTTTTCTTTATTTGTCATAATCTTATCTTATTTGATGATTAAAGTCAAGTTATTTTATAATTTTATCGTCAATTGTCATTTTTTACCGCTTTTTATGTTAAAATATTGAAAAATTATTAGGGATACAAGTGAATTTAACACATTTAGATGAACAAAACAAACCCAAAATGGTAGATGTAGGAGACAAGGCACCTAGTACACGCATCGCAACTGCTTCAGGTATCATTGAAGTGGGGCAAGAGGCTTTTGATGCTGTCATCGCAAACACAGCAAAAAAGGGTCCAGTACTCCAAACAGCCGTCATCGCTGCCATACAGGGAGCAAAACAGACATCAAACCTCATCCCTATGTGCCATCCGCTTATGTTGACTTCTGTCAAAACAGATATAGTAGAACTCCCGGAACTTCCTGGTTTTAAACTAACGGTCACAGCCAAACTTAACGGTCAAACAGGTGTTGAGATGGAGGCACTGACAGGAGTGAGTACAGGACTGCTTACTATTTACGATATGCTCAAGGCTATTGATAAAGGTATGATCATCAAGAATGTACAGCTAGAACATAAATCTGGTGGGAATAGTGGTGATTTTAGTAGAGAGGAGTTAAAATGATCTTAGACAACGATATGCCAGAGAGACCAGAGATAAACTACCCGACAAACTGGGGCTTTAAACTTATAGGCAGAGACAAAGAAGCTCTTTTGTCTTGTATTAAAGAAGCTATGGGAGAGAAAGAACATCTGTGTTCACTCGGAAATGCTTCAAGAACAGGAAAGTTCCACAGCTACAATGCTTCATGTACGGTAGATACAGAAGAAGAAAGAAATCGGATCTTCAAATATTTTGAAGAGCATGATGATGTAGATATGGTAATCTAATATTTCTATAATGAAAGATTAATGCAACCAGTTGCATGAGCCAACTGCTGAAGTTCGCACAGTGCGAAACGTAGTATAGAGGGCTTTGCTCTCTATGCGTTCTTTTCTGACAACATCTTGTCTGCTGATAGAGAGACCAACATGGAGACGATCACATACGCTAAAAAGAAGTAAAGTCCCACTTCTACTTCTGCACGGCTGATCTCACCTTTATTGGCTGTAAGATACACAAGAAAAACTGCCACCACAAAAACATCCACCATAGACCATTTTCCTATCATCTTAAAAAACTTGATGATCCCATGTGCAAAATTACTCTGTAGAAATAAAGAGACAATAAGCAAAGAGAGTACTTTGAGTACAGGGATAAATACAGAGAACAAAAAAATGACCAAGGCAACCACAATGTCACCACTCTCATAAAGTTTCTGTATCGAACCCATGACCCCTTTGGATTCAAAGGAGAGTACTATATCTCCAATATACTCTACCTCCTTATGGATCGTGACCATCAATATAGGGGTAATCAGCCCCAGCACCAATGTCAATAGTGCTGCCAAAGAACCAAAAAAAGTAAACGTTCTTAAAGAGGTTACAAAATACCCAAAAAGCAAGATGAGTAGAAAAACCATAAAATAAAGTGTATACTCTTTCGCCCGTGTCATTGCAGCTTCCTGTTTTTCACGTATGGCATCAAGCGTGAGAGCTCTTTCATCAACATAAAAGCCGCCAAGTATACTTTTTGCCAGCTTACCCAACTGAGACTTGGCTTGTTCTTCTGCACCTTGATGACTGACAAGCTCTACTGTCAACTCTTCATACAATATTGCTTCTCTATAGGCTTTCTCTCCATAAAAGAGCATCACGCCAAATACTGCGACCAATAGTGTGTAAACGATCAGGTCTTTGACCAAAATAAATCCTTTTTTCACTCTTTCACCTCAAAATAGATCAACAGTGTCTGTTGAAAAAAATTATCATTGTCATCTGAGATCATCACATAGCGATGTTTCCCCACTCTGGCTAAACCTTCAAAGTTATCTAAAAGCCAGCCCTGTGAACTGTTAAATTTTGCCAACACTTTCGTTTTACACATTTTTTCTTTACAGTTCCGAATATAGACTTTTTTTAATGTAATGACAAAAGGATTTGAGAGTCCCGTATAAGAACGTTCCATAACAAGTAAGTTTCCATCATCCATCACTTCCATAGCTGACAGACCGGATCTTCCTTCCGGTTCAGCTTTAAAATGCCACTTTTTTCCACTTAATGCATAGATGGTCTGTTTCTTTTTATCATACTTTTTTAAGGGCCATTCCGTTGCAGTCAGTATACCATGTTTAGAATGCCAGGCTACAGATTCAAGTGACTTGTTTTTACTGCGATAGTGTTTTGTCGGTTTCAATATTTTAGGCAATTTATGTTTACGTATCATAGTGCCGTAGTGCACACCGCTTTTATGAAAAGAACCTATCTTCGCTTCACCCTCAAAA
>CBFHPE010000110.1:0-5716 GCA_965657515.1 Sulfurovum sp. | reverse complement strand
AATACAATTATCTTAAAAGACCTTATGCGCTTGAACCGCTTACACTCACTAAAATGCCAACCATACGTTATTTGGATAAAGAGAGACAAGAAGTAGATGAGAATGATGCGCATGTAGCATTCAGCGAATACCGTTTGGATCTTAGAAAAGATGTCATGTATCAAGACCATCCAGCTTTTGTAAAAGATGAAAAAGGTCAGTTAGTATATAGATCTTTGAGCGAACAAGCTTTGGAAAAGATAGAAACATTAGAGGATTTTGAAAAGAAAGATACACGTCATCTGTTGGCAGCAGATTATGCTTACGCTATCAAGCGTATGGGAGTAAGACAGAACCATTCACCTATATTGGACAGTATGTTGACGTATATAGTGGGATTAAAAGAGTATTCGAGTGAGATTACCCAGATAGCAAAAGAGAAAAAAGCGAAGAGCGAAGTATTTGATCTGCGTGCCCATGATATTTCAGGCGTGAAAGTTTTAGATGATTATACATTAATCATAGAGATACATGGAAAATACCCACAGTTTCTCTATTGGCTAACGATGAACTTTTTTGCACCTATCCCCTGGGAAGCAGACATCTTTTATCAGCAGCAGGGCTTAGTGGCTAAAAACCTGACACTGAATTGGCATCCTGTAGGAACAGGAGCATATTATTTGGCGGAGAACAATCCAAATAAACAGATGCGTCTTGTGAAAAACCCCAATTTTCATAATGAGATATATTCTGATTCAGAGCATGAAGATGCAGGAAAAAAATTACCATTCATTGATGAGATCATTTACGCTTTGGAAAAAGAGAGTATCCCTTTATGGAACAAGTTCTTACAAGGGTATTATGATGCGTCAGGTATCAGTTCTGAAGCGTTTGACCAAGCTGTACAGATCTCTTCATCGGGTACGATGGGACTCAGTGAAGAGATGCAGGAGAAAGGTATATCGCTTATAGGGTCAGTGCAACCTTCTATTTTTTATATGGCATTTAATATGGTAGATCCTGTGGTAGGCGGATATACAGAGTCTGCTAGAAAACTGAGACAGGCCATTAGTATCGCTATTGATCAGGAAGAGTATATCTCTATCTTTATGAATGAAAGAGGTATGGCAGCACAAGGTGTGATACCTCCTGGTATTTATGGATATGAAGAGGGGCAACAAGGGACAAACTCTGTAGTCTATGACTGGGTTGATGGTAAACGTGTGCGTAAGTCATTGGATTTGGCTAAAAAACTTTTAGAAGAGGCAGGATACCCAAAAGGTATCTCAACTAAAACAGGAAAACCTTTAAAACTCCACTATGATACTACAGCTACAGGTCCTGATGACAGAGCGTTGATGGATTGGTATCGTAAACAGTTTGATACTTTAGGGATACAACTTGTGATACGTGCCACAGACTATAACCGTTTTCAAGATAAAGTACGAAAAGGTAAAACACAACTTTTTTCATGGGGATGGAATGCAGATTATCCCGATCCGGAAAATTTCCTTTTTTTACTCTATGGAAAAAATGCTTCTATCGATACCAATGGTGCAGGGATCAATTCTTCAAATTATAAAAACCCGAAGTTTGATACACTTTTTGAAAAAATGAAAACGATGAAAAATACTCCAGAGAGAATGGATATCATACGTCAAATGGTAAAGATCTCAAGAGAAGATGCGCCATGGGTTTGGGGTATACATCCTAAATCTTTAGCCTTGTCTCATGCCTGGTACAAAAATGTAATCCCTAATGCTATGGCAAACAATACATTGAAGTATAAACGTATCGATGCTGCTTTGAGAGTAAAAAAACAAAAAGAGTGGAATCAACCTGTGATCATGCCATTGGTCATTTTGGCATTGTTTGTACTGCTTATGGTCTTTTCACTTCGTCGTATCTATAGAAACAGACAAAACAGAGTGATCTCTGGGGAGGAGGGTGCATGTTAGCCTATATCATTAGACGTATTCTCTATGCGATACCTATACTCATCGGTGTCAACCTCATTACTTTTATGTTGTTCTTTATGGTCAATAGCCCCGATGATATGGCAAGAGCGCAGTTAGGTGCAAAACAGGTAACTCCTGAACTGATACAGTCTTGGAAAGAAGAAAGAGGCTATGACAAACCTCTTTTTATCAATGCCAAAGCTCAAGGTCTTTCACAAATATCCGATACGCTATTTGTACAGGAGTCACTTAAACTTTTCACCTTTGATTTTGGTTTTTCAGACAGTAACCGTGACATAGGGTCAGATATCAAAGAGCGTATGATGCCCAGTCTCTCCATCGCTTTACCTACATTCATGATCGCATTGATCACTAACATTAGTTTGGCATTGCTTTTGGTACTTTTTAGAGGTTCTATGTTAGATACCAGTATGATGATCATTGCGGTGATGATCATGTCAGTCTCGGGACTCTTCTATATCATCGCAGGACAAGTACTCTTTTCCAAGATCTGGCACTGGGTGCCTATATCTGGTTATGAGAGTGGATGGGATGGTGTGAAGTTCATCATCCTTCCTGTGATGATAGGTGTGTTTGCCGGTATAGGATCAGGCGTACGATGGTACAGAAGCATCTTTTTAGAACAGATCAATCAAGACTATGTGCGTACTGCAAGAGCCAAAGGACTTTCTGAAATTAAAGTGTTGTTCGGTCATGTACTGCGTAACGGTATGCTGCCTATTTTGACAGGAGTGGTGGTGATCATACCTTCGTTATTTATGGGCAGTCTGATTATGGAATCCTTTTTTGGTATTCCTGGACTGGGTTCCTATACGATCGATGCCATTAATTCACAAGATTTTGCCATTGTTAAAGCGATGGTATTTTTAGGTTCGGTACTTTACATAGTAGGATTGATCTTAACAGACATCTCCTATACACTTTTTGATCCGCGGGTGAAACTCTCATGAAATTAGTATTACTCTGGACAGACATGTTAGTGTGGTTATTGGTGGTTGTACTTCTGGTATGGTCATGGGTGATCTCACGCTCTCCACAGATCAAAAAACTCTGGCATACGATCTTTAGATCAAACATAGCGATGGCCTCTACAGTTGTACTTCTGTTTTATCTACTGTTTACCTTGCTTGACTCGATACATCTGCGTATGGCACTGCCTCCTGAATCACAAAAGAGTGAGGAAGTTGCATATGAAGTTGAAATGGTCTCTCTTCTTGATATTCTCTTTGAACATAATATTCAAAATACAGAACGTACTTACTCTGCACCTTTTGCGACGGAAGAGTATGCCAGTTCCATTGTGGTAGATGAAGATGGTATCACCAAGCAGGTCTACCTCCCTTTAAAACATGTCTCTACAGAAGATAACTTTGCTAAAGAATCTTTATTGGCCTTAACTGTAGGTTTGACGGCAAGTCTCTTACTTGTACTCTTACATATATGGTGGAGAGAAAGATCCAGGTTTATGCTTGCAGTGAAAGAGACATGGAAGGGTGAAAGCATATTGCCATGGCGTACGGCTTATGGGACGTTCATACTTTTGGTTGTGGCATTCACTTGGCTCTATATGCTTAGCTACTCTTATCATGTTTTAGGCACAGATAAAGTAGGTGGGGATGTACTTTATCAAAGTTTTAAAAGCATACGTACCGGTGTACTGATAGGTATCCTTACAACACTGATCATGTTACCTGTGGCAGTGATCCTGGGTGTGAGTGCCGGCTTATTTGGCGGTTGGGTAGATGATGTGATACAGTATCTTTATACAACGCTCTCTTCCATTCCTGGTGTACTGCTTATCGCAGCGGGTGTACTCTCTATGCAGGTGATGATGGACAACAATCCCACATGGTTTGAAACCACCCTTGAACGTTCAGACCTTCGTTTGTTGTTCCTTATTTTGATCCTTGGGATCACTTCGTGGACAGGTTTATGTAGACTGCTAAGAGCTGAGACGCTCAAGATCTCTCAAATGGAGTTTGTAACTGCGGCAAAAGCATTTGGTGTGAGTAAACTTACCATTATCCGTCGTCACATTGTTCCAAATCTTATGCATATCATCCTCATCTCGGTGGTGTTGGATTTTTCAGGTCTGGTACTGGCTGAAGCGGTACTCTCGTATGTGGGTGTAGGGGTTGACCCAACGATGCACTCTTGGGGAAATATGATAAACCAGGCACGACTGGAAATGGCAAGGGAACCGATGGTCTGGTGGTCACTTTTCTCTGCTTTTGTCTTCATGTTCATTTTGGTCTTGGCTGCAAATCTTTTTTCTGATCGCATTCAAAGAGTTCTCGATCCTAGGAATAAATCATGAGTAGTATCCTAAATGTAAAAAACCTCTCTTTGAGCGTAGGAAGTGAAATATTATTGGACCGTGTCAGTTTTGACATTGGGCATGGAGAGATCTTTGCTCTTGTCGGAGAGTCTGGATCTGGTAAATCCTTAACCTCATTGGCGATCATACGCTTACTGCCTGATGCTATATCAGTGCGTTCAGGGGAGATACATCTAAAAGAGAAAGCACTATTTGGCCTTCCGGAATCACAGATGCAAAAAGTACGGGGCAGATCTATTGCGATGATCTTTCAGGAACCTATGTCGGCACTGAACCCGGTGATGACCGTAGGGGCACAAGTGGCAGAGGTACTACAGGTACATTTGGGACTCAAAAAAGATCAAATGAAAGAGAAAGTACTCTCTTTATTTAGAGAAGTTGCATTAAAAGACCCTGAGGAACGCTACCACTGGTATCCGCATCAACTCTCAGGCGGACAAAAACAAAGAGTGATGATAGCCATTGCCCTTGCATGTGAACCGGACCTGCTCATAGCAGATGAACCTACAACAGCCTTGTATGTTACGATACAGGCACAGGTACTTCGCTTACTGAAACAGATATGCAAGAAAAGAGATCTCTCTATCTTGTTTATCACCCATGATATGGCTGTGGTCTCAGAAATGGCTGACAGGGTAGCAGTCATGAAAAAAGGCAAGATCATAGAACAGGCAGCATGTCAAGATTTTTTCACACATCCTAAACAGCCTTATACCCAACGTTTGTTAGCAGATGCAAGGGCTACAAAAGCATATAATAAAGTAGAGAAAACCTATGAACCTCTTATAGAGGTGGAAGCGTTAAAAGTACATTTTCCCATTAAAAAAGGTTTCTTTCAAAGAACAACAGGCTTTGTAAAAGCGGTGGATGATGTGTCATTTTCCATTGCAAGAGGAAAGACACTGGCTTTGGTTGGAGAGTCAGGAAGCGGTAAAAGTACCATCGGTAAAGCTATACTTTCTTTACTGGATGAGACAGAGGGTAAAGTACGTTTTGAGAAACAGGATCTTGTTGGGTTAGACAAAAAAGCCTTAAGTCCTTACAGACGTAAGATACAGGTGGTGTTTCAAGATCCTTTTTCTGCGTTGAACCCTCGTATGACCATAGCCAACATCATTAGAGAGGGGATGACGAGTTTGGGTGTTGGACCAAAAACCAGACAGCAGCAAGATCAGTATATCGAGACCCTACTTTTAAAGGTGGATCTGGAAGCTGCTCATATGCACCGTTATCCGCATGAGTTCTCAGGAGGGCAAAGGCAACGTATAGGGATCGCCAGGGCATTGGCCGTAGAACCTGAACTGATCATTTGTGATGAGCCTACTTCAGCACTTGATGTCTCTGTACGGACACAGGTCTTGGCTTTACTTACTAAGCTTCAAAAAGAGTCAGGTGTCTCATACCTCTTTATCACGCATGA
>CBFHPE010000109.1:0-5801 GCA_965657515.1 Sulfurovum sp. | reverse complement strand
TTTTGTAGGTGAGATAGACCTGAAATTGCTTGCTAAAAAACATGATGTATTTGCTATCATGGTACGAGACAGATTTGAAGAGGACCCCTCTGAACTTGGGTACTTGAGGCTAATAGATATGGAAACTAGACAGAGCTTTGAAGGTGATGTGAATGGTGGCACACTCAAAAATTATAAAAAAGCACTGCATGACAATGATGAGAAACTCTATAAACAATTTAAAAAACAGGGTGTACGTTTCACCAAGGTCTATACACATGAAGAACCGACACTGAAGATCATGAAGAGGATGCGCTAATGGGTAATGAACAAAATATAAGTGAACAGTTACGTGATATAAAACCCTTAATGGAGATACCTGACAGCTCTTATTATATCTATTGGGGATTGATCATTTTTGCTTCTCTTTTGGCTGTGTCTATCTTCTTCTTTGTACTTAAAAGGTTATGGGACAACAGAAAAGTAAATCTTCAAAAAGGGTATCTTGAAGCGATCAAGAAGATAGCCTGGATCGAGACAAAAAAGTCGGCGTATGAGGCAACACACTATGCTAGACTTTTAGCGGTAGATGAAAGAAGAAAAGCCTTATTTTCTCAACTAGAACCCAAATTGGAACAATACAAATATAAAAAAGAAGTGGGTGAAATAGATGAAGAGACCCAGAAACTTTTTAATCTCTATATACAGGTAGCAGATGAGTCAGTTTAGTTTTGAATATCCGCTTTTATTAACACTTATACTACTGTTCATAGTATGTGCAAAGTTTTGTAAAGAGCGAAGCCGAGCCATTTTTTTCCCCCATGTGAAAACCTTAATGGTACAAAGTGCAGGGAACAGCTCTGTGCTTTCAATTTTAAAGTGGATTGGTATCACCGCAGCTATCATTGCATTAGCTTCTCCGGTCATTACCAAATCTTACACCAATTCAAAAAAAGAGGGACGTGATATCGTACTCATCATAGATTCAAGTGACTCTATGCGTCAACGTGGATTTGATCCCAATGACATTATGAGAAATAAATTTGATGTTGTTAAAGAAGTGGTAGGGGACTTTATAGAGACAAGAGAAGATGATCGTATAGGTATGGTGACATTTGCAGACATTGCCTTTATTGCTTCACCACTTACGTTTGAAAAGAAGTTTTTGACAGACATTACAAAAATGCAACAGATGGGTATAGCAGGAAAACGCACAGCGATCAATGATGCTGTAGTACAGAGTTATAACCTCTTGAGTAAAAGTAAAGCCAAATCAAAAATAGCCATTTTACTTACAGATGGTATAGACAATATGTCCAAGATACCTTTTGCAGATGTGAAAAGCCTTGTAGAAAAAAGAGATATCAAACTTTATGCCATAGGTATAGGGGATGAACGTGATTATAATGGGCAGTATCTTAAAACATTGGCAGATGCAGGTAAAGGTTTGGCTTTTGGCGCAAGAGATGCTGATACGCTTAACCGTGTCTATGAGGAGATAGATAAACTAGAGGCCACAAAGATCGACAATAAAAAGATAGTACAACATACATACCTCTATATCTATCCACTTTTCTTGGCGATACTCAGTTTGTTGCTTTTTATATATGTTAGAAACAGTAGAGGAGTATAAAGATGACCTTTGTAAATATACAGTTCTTTTGGGCACTGATCATCCCTTTTGCCATTTTTGCATTTCTCATCTCGACCAATAAAGAGAAGCTTTCTCGCATTTTTGATGAGAAGGTTCTTAAACGTCTTTTGGCAACAGATGAGAGTATGCCTATGGTAATACGTAATATGTTGATGTTACTCTCTATATTGTTAATGATCGTTGCGATGGCAAGACCTGTGATGGAAAAGGGTGATAAAGTAGTAGAAGTTGAAGGATTAACTTTGCTTACTGCACTTGATATCTCTGGGTCTATGCGCAGTACTGATGTCTATCCAGATCGTTTGACCTTTGCAAAAAAGAAGATGGCAACATTTTTTGATGTGATGCCAAGTGATGAGATAAGTGTCATGGCGTTTGCTTACAGTTCTTTTGTTTTGGCACCGTTTTCAACAGACAAAGAGACACTTAAAATGATCATAGATGGTGTGGATGATTCTTATATCAATATGGGTTCCACAGACTTTTCAGCCTTGGGTGAATTGGCAGCTACTTTGCTTGAAGAGAAAAAACCCAAGATACTGGTACTTTTTTCAGATGGTGGGGATGAAGAAGCTATTAAAGGTTTTGCGGAAATACTTAAAAGCAATGAGATAGACCTTTATGTGGTGTTGCTAGGAAGCCAAAAGGGTGCACCTGTGATCGGTGAAGATGGAAAACCTTTTACACTTAAAGATGGCACGATAGCGATTACCCAGAGAAATGATGCTTTAGGTGAGTTGGCAAAAGAGAACGGCGGTGCATTTGTGATTGCTGGAAACGGTAAAGAAGATATGGCCGAGCTCGCTTCAGTGATACGAGGCAAATATAATAATCAACAGCAGGGTGAAGTAACTGTGAAAGAGCGAGTGGAATATTTTTATTATCCTTTAGGGCTAGGGTTACTGTTTTTACTTATATCCTTTAGCTCTACACCGCGAAGGAGAGCAATATGAGAAGCATTGTCTTAACACTCTTAGTGATACCGCATACATTAGTGACTTCAGCGAATGCAGGATTAACTGACTTTAAAACAATAGAGAAAGCACATCAGGCCTATGAAGCCAAAGAGTATGGAAAGAGTGCAGCGCTATGGAATGATATAGATGCAAAAAGTCCACAGAAGCAGTATGACATTGGGAATGCTTTGTATAAAGATAAAAAGTATGATGAAGCACTGGAAGCATATGAGAAATCAGAGGGTGTAGATGAAGCCACACGACTGCACAACATAGGCAACAGTCACTTTCAAAAACAAGAGTTAGACAAAGCCATAGAGTCTTATGAAAAAGCTTTAAAACTCAAAGATGATGAAGATACAAAGTTTAATCTTGAACTTGCAAAAAAACAGAAGAAGAAAGAAGAAGAACAAAAGAAGGAAGAACAAAAAGATAAAAAAGATGATCAGAAGAAAGATCAAGATAAGAAAGATCAGGATAAAAAAGAAAAGAAAGACGATCAGAAAGATCAAGAAAAGAAAGACGGTGATCAGAAAAACAAAGATGATCAAAAAAAACAAGATAAAGATAAAAAAGATCAAAAGAATAAAAAAAACGAAAAACAAAAAGATCAAGATAAGAAAAAAGAAGATGAGAAAAAAGAGGGTGACAAAAAGAAGTCAGACTCAAAAAAAGAAAAGAAAGATCAAGATAAAAAAGGTGATAAAGAAGGCGCCCAGTCTAAAGAAGATAAACAAAAAAGTAAAGAAGAAAAGTTAAAAGAACAAGAGTTAAAACGTCTTATGAAAAAGATGCAAAAAGGTAAAACACCTACTATGATGTATCAGATGGGTGACGGTAAAAAAGGACAAAGAGAAGGAGATGTAAAACCATGGTAAAAAGATCCAAACTATTATTTATACTATTTATAATGCACTATGCGCTATTGAGTATGCTTCATGCAGCAAGTGTCAAAGCAACTGTCAACACAGTTGAAGTTGTAAAGGGTAACCCTGTCACATTACGTATTAAGGCAACAGGGGGTTCTGCTACGTTCCCAAAATTCCTTATGATTGCAGATGCTCCGGTTTTAAACCAGTCATCAAGCAGTAGTAGAAACCTGAGTATGATCAACGGAAAAGTGACATCAGAACAAAGTGTCACAAAAACGATACAGTTCATCCCTGAACATAACATGACCATACCTTCTTATAGTATCACGATCGATGGGACTCAGTATGAGACACGGAGTATTGATATCAAAGTAGTAAAAGCAAGTCGTGCGACCAGTACTGCCAATGGAGTTTTCGCACTTGAAATGCGTGCGAGTAAAAGTAAAGTGATGGTAGGTGAGTCGTTTATGTTAACGGTCTATTTCTCTTTACGAAATGATGTGAGACTTTCTCAAGAGGTACAATATACACAACCTGACTTGTCTGATTTTATCGCTATACAAGATAAGGATCCAAGTGCTTATATACAGGGTAACTATCAGGTACAAGAGGTGAGATACATAGTCACTGCACAAAGTGAAGGAAATTTTACGATCAATCCTGCAAACGCGCGTATTGCTCTGCCAGATAGAAGCAAAAGAGATATCTTCGGTATGACCTTTGGATCTGTATGGAAGCAGGGTATCTCTAACACGCTTAACATAGAGGTATTACCACAAAAACAGGAGAGTGATCTTATCGGTAAGTTTACGATAGATGCAAAAGTAGATAGCCAAGAGGTAAAAGCCAATAAACCTGTAAACCTTACACTTAAGATAGAAGGGCAAGGAAACCTTGAAAATTTTGAATTTCCTAAATATGAGATAGATGGTGTAACAGTCTATAGTGATGAAGCAAACATAGAAACATCCATAGTAGGAGGAAAACTTCACAGTACTTACACTAAAAGTTTTGCTTTCATTTCTGAAGAAGATTTTACGATACCGGAAAGAAGTTTTTCCACATTAAACCCAGAAGATGGAAAACTTAAAAAGCTTCATGTCAATACCTATGATATTAAAATTAAAAAAGAGCATTCTTCTGCTTCATTGGCAGTACAACAAAGTGGTATTGTTCAAACAGAGATAACACAACAGCCTGTTAAAGTAAAGGAAGATGTTGCTGCACAACAGCTTGAAGTAAAAAATATTGCCTGGTGGATGTTAGTAGCAGCATTTGCTATAGGTGCATTGTTTATGTATTTGTTGCGTTTTTTACCAAAACTTAAAAAAGGGTCAGGAAGTCCCTATAAAGAGTCAGAAGCACTAAAGGTACTCTATGCACATATGAGTGAAGATGCACAAGTCGAAGAGATGGTACGTAAACTCTATGCACGTAAGAATGGTGACAAGTCTGTCAAGATAGATAAAAAAGAACTAAAAGAGATGGTTGAGCGCTTTATATAGCTAATCGTGATATTTTATAGTGATCTATAAAATATCATGTAAAGTATTGGCTTCTGTCATCCATTCATTGAGTGGTTGCCACTCTTCATTTTCTACCATTTTTTCACATTTCTTGAGTTCTGACTGCAGAGTGTGTATGGCCTCGAGGACATTTGTTTTATTTTGCTTAAAGATATCTTCCCACATCTTTGGTGAAGACTTGGCGATACGACTCATATCTTTAAATCCCCCACCTGCAAGGTCAATAATACTTTTGGCAGCTTCTTGTTTCATAACAGAATTGGCAAGTGCATAAGAGAGAGCATGTGGCATATGTGAGATAAATGCAGCATGACGGTCATGTTCTTTTGCCCCCATACAGACGATATTCATACCTATGTCTGAAAAGAGGTTTCTGGCTATGGTCTGTTGATGTTCTCCACTTTTTTCAAGGTCACAGAGTACAACAACTTTATCTGTATAAAGATCTTCCAGTGCAGCAGTTGGACCAAATTTCTCTGTACCTGTCATAGGGTGTGCCGTAACAAAGTTTTTTCTTATCTCTGCAGGTATAGAAAGTGAGATCTTTTCTTTTGTACTTCCTAGATCAATAACAGTACATGTCTCAGAGATATCCTGAAGTTGCTGTGCAACTGCAATGATACCATTTACAGGGATACTTAAAAAGATAATATCACATTTTTTCAACGCTTCAAGCGAATGTGTAATTTCATCTACAAGACCCAGTTCGATCGCTTGTTGACAATGTGTTTCATTATGATCTAAACCTATGAAATAATATGTTTCTGATCGTTGTTTTAGAGCAAGACTTAATGAACCGCCCATAAGCCCTAAC
>CBFHPE010000108.1:0-5805 GCA_965657515.1 Sulfurovum sp. | reverse complement strand
CTTCAGTTTGACCTTTGTCTGCCTCTTTTGTTGACTCTATAACAATGTAAGGCTGCTCACTGTCTGCTTTACCATTTGGATGGATCGCAACTGCCTTAGCCTGTCTATAGTCGATCCCTGCCTTCTCATATATAGGTGCTAGAGGAAACACAACGTCTTTTTTCGTCATCTGTCCTACACCTACCCAGATATTAGATGGGATCCAGTTCCATTGAGAGTTTGGTGTAACCACCACTACCTCATGTTCATCCCCTAACCACTTTCTTGCAAATGTTGCTGTGGTATGTCCTGCAACACCACCACCCATTACTATTAATCGTGCCATATTAAATCCTTTTATAAATTAGCTATATTCATTTTAAGAAATAATTTTTTAAAAGGTAGTTAAAATTATTAAAATGAATGATATTTATCATAAAAACTTATCATTTATGTGTAATCAGCATAGTTTCTACGTCATATATAAGAAGCATTTATATCAATTTTATTGATTTTATTCAGAGGCTAAAGGTCTTAATTAGACAAAAATTATTCAAGATAAATGCAATTAAAAACAATACTAAAAACAATTCCATAATATAAATAAAATTGATTAAATTCATAAAATTGATTCATATCAACAAATCAAGTACTAACAATATACTATACTTAGTCATAACTTTTTATTCTACTAAAAAATTAAGTTATATAGAGGAGAGTTTATTAAAAACTTTTATATCTAGTATAAATATAAGGAGGGAACGTGAAAGAAAATAGTACGTTTAAGAAAATAGCAATACTTACATTTATAATTGCTCTTATCTTTTTTGTATATATGGCTTATATCGCAAAAGCTTGGTCCTACTTATCTACAGATCCTAAAGCCTGTATTAATTGTCACGCAATGAATACACAGTATGCTACATGGCAACATAGCTCACATGCACGAGATGTTACATGTGTAGAGTGTCATTTACCAACAGAAGGTTTAGTCGAAAAGTATAAGGCAAAAGCAGTAGATGGATGGAACCACACTTTGGCATTTACATTTGATACGTATGAACATGCGATACAAATAAGTGAAAGTGGTGCAAAAAGGGTACAAGATAATTGTATATCTTGTCACAAAAGTATAACGTCAACATTGGCTACAAATGCAGATAAATATCATAATTTTGAAGAGGATTATGTTGATAATGGTAGAAAATGTTGGTCTTGCCATAAAGAGGTGCCTCATGGAACAGTAAGAGGGTTAACGACAACACCAAATAATCTTGGTATTAAAGAAGTAAAATAAAAAGGAGAAGAAAATGAAAATAAATCATAAGTTACTATTTGCAGGTTCAGTGTTGGCAATTGGTGTTATGGCATTGTTGGCAGGTAGTGTGAATGAAAGGGAAGCAGAGAGAGTTGCCTTGGCAACATCTCCTTCTGTGGCGGAAAATGTACAAAGTAAGAGTGAAGAGTGGTCAAGATATTATCCTAGACAGTATGGTTCTTGGAAGAAAACAAAAGAGAGTTCTCTCCTGACTGACATGCTTAAAGAAAAGTCTCAACTTGCAGTGCTTTGGGCAGGATATGGTTTTGCAAAAGATTATAATGCGCCTCGTGGACACTATTATGCGGTTCAGGATAATGTTAACTCATTAAGAACAGGTGCACCAGTTGATACAAAAACGGGTCCTATGCCTACAGCATGTTGGACCTGTAAATCCCCAGACGTACCAAGAATCATGGAGAGAGATGGTGAGTTAGAGTACTTTACTGGGAAATGGGCAAAGTATGGTGATGAGATTGTAAATTCTATTGGTTGTGCTGATTGTCATAGCAATGAAACAGGTGAACTTACTGTAAGAAGAGCTTACCTGGATAGAGCCTTAGAATCTGCAGGATTACCAACATTTGCCGAATCAACGCACCAAGAGAAGAGAAGTCTTGTCTGTGCGCAATGTCATACTGAGTATTACTTTAAGAAAACAGATTGGACAGATGATGACGGTAAGGCAAAAGTGGCAAAAGTGGTTACACTTCCTTGGCAAAACGGTTTAACAGCAGAAGGTGCTGAACAATATTATGATGAGATGGGATTCAAAGACTGGACACATAAAATTTCAAAAACACCAATGTTAAAAACACAACACCCTGGATATGAGCTCTATAAAACGGGTATTCATGGACAAAAAGGTGTATCGTGTGCAGACTGTCACATGCCATATACGCAGGAAGGTTCTGTGAAATACAGTGATCACCAATTACAAAACCCACTGGATACAATGGAAAGATCTTGTATGCCTTGTCATAGAGAAAGTGAAACTAAACTAAGAGGTATTGTTCTTCAGAAATATAAAAGAAAAGAGCAACTTCATGAACTTGCTATGGATAACTTGGCAAAAGCACACCTTGAAACTGCAAAAGCAATGGAAGTTGGTGCAACAGATGCTGAGTTAAAAGGTGTTCGTGCTGATATCAGATCTGGTCAATGGAAATGGGATTATGCAGTGGCATCTCACCCAGCATTCTTCCACGCACCAGAAGAAACATTACGTCTCTTAGCAGTTGCGAATGAATCTGCGATGAAAGCAAGACTTGCACTTGTTGGTATTCTTGCGAAACATGGTGTGGTAGACTTTATTGCTCCAGACTTCTCAAATAAGACAAATGCACAGGGCTTAGCAGGTGTTCCTTTGGAAAAACTAGTAGCAGCGAAAAAAGAGTTTAAAGCTACACTTGAAAAAGAGTGGTATAAGCAAGCTGTTGAAAAAGGTAACTTAAATTTGGAGTCCCGTAAGGGTCTTGATGAAGCAACTACATCGTATTAAGTAGATAAGATGTTTCATACACTACATAGGGCATGATGCCCTATGTAGTACATTCAAATATAAAGAAACTTTGAATGAGAGTTTTTTTCTTTTTGAATGTATGTAAAATCATCACACAAAGGCATTGAATGTTATATAAAATGATGACGTCATATAAGACCATGGTTGTATTACTTAGCATTTTAGCTGTTGGTGCTGCAGTGGGAACATTTGTAGAAAATGATTTTGGTACTGCACGTGCAAAAGAGTTGGTCTATCATGCCTGGTGGTATCAACTGACTCTGTTTTTAATTTCATTAAATCTCATCGCTGTCATAGATAAAACAAAGATGTATCGTGTGAAAGCACGTACACTTTTTCATGTTTCATTTATTCTTATTTTGTTTGGGGCAGCAGTGACGCACTATTTTGGTTTTGAAGGTATGATGCACATACGAGAAGGTGAGAGGTCAAATGTTATTATGATCGGTGACAAGAAAGTTGAAACACCTTTCTATATCGCGCTGAAAAAATTCACATTGACACGTTATCCTGGGAGCAGGTCACCTTCTGAATTTTATTCAGACCTGACGCTCATTGATGAAGTGAATAACAATACATTTGATACAGAAGTGTATATGAACCATACTTTAAACTATGGAGGATATAAGTTCTTCCAAACCTCTTATGACAATGATGAAAAAGGAACCAAACTTTCTGTCAATAAAGATCCTGGTGTTGAGGTAACATATATAGGGTATGCACTTCTATTTTTAGGGTTGATCTTAAATCTTTTTGATAAGCAGTCAAGATTTCAGTTTCTGATACGAAAAATGAAAAAAATGCCGATAGCTTCTATCCTGTTGCCTTTAGCATTGGCGGGCATACAAACACCTTCTTATGCAGGTTACAGTACGTATATAGAAACATATTTGCAAGAACACAAGGAGAATTCAAAAGAACTGGCTTCTGCTTTTGGGACTTTAGTAGTGCAGGGACCTGCTGGACGTATGAAGCCGCTAGATACTCAAAATCGTGAAGTACTCAATAAACTTACGGGTCGAAGTTCCTGGGAGGGGATGGATGCAAATCAGGTAGTACTTGGAATGTTCTCCCGTCCTGAATTATGGAAAAAAGTTAACCTAATAAAGATTAAAACGCCTAAATTAAAAGCGTTGTTAGGTGTGCCAAAGAGCCAAAAACTTGTAAAGTTCACAGACTTTTTTGATGCGAAGGCTGTTTATAAACTCACTAAAGAAGTAGAACGTGCTAACCAACTCGTACCGTCACGCAGAGGTACATATGAGAGAGATCTCATACGTGCCGATGAGCGGCTTAATATTGCTTTCATGAGCTATAGGGGAGTGCTTCTCACACTTTTTCCACTGCCAGATAATGAGCGTAATAAATGGGTGGATTTTAAAACAATGTTTTCCTTGGTTGACCATAGTCAGGTAAAGAGAAGTACCAGCCGTTTACTGGATGCTTCATATAACCGAAATTATCATAAAGGTTTGCCTTACATTGAAAACATATATGCGTATCAGAAAGAGTTTGGTCATCGCGTGATACCTGATCAACAAACTTTAGATGTAGAAGTATGGTTTAATAAAATAGCGCTCTTCTTCAGACTCTCCATGATCTACTTACTTTTTGGGGTATTGCTTTTAATTTATGGCTTAAGTTCTATGTTCCTCAATAAGCTGATCAATACTAAAGTAAAAGCACTTATCTCTACCGTGGCATTTTTACTGTTTGCTGTACACACTTTTGGTATTGGGGTGCGATGGTATCTAGGAGGTTATGCTCCTATTTCCAATACCTATGAAACAATGGTCTACATCGCATATGCAGCTATTTTGGCAGGGGTGCTCTTTTTACGAAAATCTACCATTGCCTTAAGTGCTTCATTTATTATGGCAGGTATTTTCATTTTTGCTGCCTACTTGGGAGAAATTGACCCTGAAATAACCAGTCTTGTACCGGTACTTAAATCCTACTGGCTCTCTATACATGTTTCTGTGATCACTGCAAGTTACGGCTTTTTTGGTGTGGGTGCAATACTTGGACTTATCACACTCCTACTCTTTATGTTTAGAGGAGGAAATCGACCTCATATAGATCAGCATATTCAAAATATCACATACATCAATGAAGTGGCACTCATTTTAGGCTTGACACTGTTGGTTATTGGAAACTTTTTGGGAGGTATCTGGGCAAATGAGTCATGGGGACGTTACTGGGGCTGGGATCCTAAAGAGACATGGGCATATATCTCTATATTGGTCTATGTCATCGTTTTACATATGCGATTAATGAAAAAAATATATACACCGTATCTGTTTGCAGTACTCTCAGTACTGGCTTTTGCGTCCATACTTATGACTTATTTTGGTGTAAACTTTTACTTGGCAGGGATGCATTCCTATGCTACAGGTGACCCAGTACCTATCCCAAACTGGGTATATCTTACCAGTGGTGTTATAACAATGATAATTGTTATGGCATATCCTAAAAGAAAACTTATCAAAGGAAAACAATGAAAAAAATATATTTACTCATAGCACTTGCATGTATATCACTACAGGCACAAAATGTAAAGCAACCTACGGATGTTAATGCAACAGAGACCGTAAAACCATTTTATCATGGGGAAGTAGTCACCATAGAACATGCAGGTCCGTACTCTTACTTGGAGATCAAAGAACATTCAGATAAAACATTTTGGGTTGCAGTGAACAAGACAGAAGTCAAAGTAGGCGATTATGTACGATTTCAAAAAGAACTTGTGACACAAAACTTTAAAAGTAAAGCATTAGACAGAACTTTTGAAGAGTTAATGTTTGGTTCTAACCTCCAATATAAAATTCAAAAATAAAGAAAATTATTTAGCTATAATATGAGGAAATCAGACTAAGGCATAACACGAAGAATATGAAGATGATCATCCTAAAAGTTTTTTTATTTATGATGATAAGCTTAGCTCTTCATGCAGGTGTCTGGAATAATCCTCATAGTAAAGAGAAGA
>CBFHPE010000107.1:0-6180 GCA_965657515.1 Sulfurovum sp. | reverse complement strand
AATAAAGGTGGAGAAGCTATGGCTGGACTCATCGAGCTTATGAACCTCTATACTGCACTAGAGAAATAATCAGATACTAAGAGCAGTTAAAAGGAAATAAATGGCAACAAGACATCAAGCACGTACAGCGGTAGTAGGTTTACTCTATGCGTATGACCTGGGTAATCAAAATATCGCAGACTTTGCAGATGAGATACTGGAAGAAGACAAGATACGTAACAAACAAAGAGAGTTCTCTCATACGCTTTTCAAGGGGACTATAGATAACCTTGAATTGGTAGATGCCGAAATTCAGGCACATCTTACAGATTGGGATTATGAAGGTATCGGTAAAGTAGAAAAAGCGATCATGAGACTCAGTGCGTATGAAATTTTAGTTGCCAAGACGGATAGAGCTATTATCATTAATGAAGCAGTGGAACTTGCTAAGAAGCTTGCAGATGAAAAGTCACCACAGTTCATAAATGGTGTGCTTGATGCTCTTGGAAAAGAAGAAAGTAAGTAGTTAATATGATAAGCATTAAAATGCAATGCAAGCGAGGCACTAAATGACGAGTCGCACAGCACCAACAACAAAACGTATGACCATTGAGGAAGCCATTGATCTTATAGAACATGGTGACCTTAAGACACTTGGAAAGATGGCACTTGCACGTAAAAAAGAGATGCATCCTAAAGGTGTAACGACATTTGTTGTAGACAGGAACATCAACTATACGAACATTTGTTGGGTAGACTGTAAGTTTTGTGCTTTTTATACCCATGCAAAAAAAGAAGATGCTTACATCCTTACCTTCGATGAGATAGACCAGAAGATAGAAGAACTTCTAGCTATTGGTGGAACACAGATACTTTTTCAAGGTGGTGTACATCCAAAACTTGAGATAGAGTGGTATGAAGACCTGGTTGAACATATCCATAACAAGTATCCTCAAGTGACCATTCACGGTTTTTCTTCTATAGAGATCAATTACATTGCCAATCGTTCTAAAATCACTGTGCAGGAAGTGCTTAGCCGTTTAAAAGCTAAAGGACTCTCTTCTATACCAGGGGCAGGAGCTGAAATATTAAGTGACAGAGTGCGTGATATCATAGCACCTAAAAAGCATGACAAAGATGAGTGGCTTGATGTACATAGACAGGCACACAAACTGGGTATTAAGTCAACTGCTACGATGATGTATGGTACAGTGGAGACCACACGTGAGATCGTAGAACATTTGGACTATGTACGTCAGTTACAAGATGAAACAGGTGGCTTTAGAGCGTTTATCATGTGGTCGTACCAGAGTGACAATACACAGCTCAAACGAGAGCTACCAACTATTTCAAAAACATCTTCAAATCTCTATCTGCGATATTTGGCAGTAGCAAGACTATTTTTGGACAATGTACCGAACATTCAAAGTTCATGGGTGACACAAGGGTCATACATCGGTCAAATGGCACTTTTGTTTGGTGCAAATGACTTGGGTTCTACCATGATGGAAGAAAATGTTGTCTCTGCTGCTGGAGCAAAAAATGAGATGAATCAAGATGAGATGATCAAACTTATACGTGATGTTGGTGAGAAACCTGCAAAACGTAATACAGCGTATGAGATATTGGAACGCTATTAATCTTTTTTGATTAAACTACCTCATATTTACATTGAGGCATTGTTTCTCTCTTCATTTTTTTTAGAAAAAAACGAAGCAAAAAAATCGTCATCTCTCTCGAATCGCTTCGCTTTCAAGGGCGTTCGAGATGACAGACACACTTTGTGTGATTTAATGGAGTTTTTGTGAAAAAATTATTAATTATATTGTTTATATTACAAGGAGCCTTAATGGCAACATCAGTCAATGAGATCATAGTAAAAGATACAAAGATACCTGTTGTATTTGAAGAGGGAAAGTATATTCCTATCGTTTCTATGCAACTGGTATTTAAAAATGCAGGACACTTGCGTAACACAAAAGATGGTTTGGCAGATCTCTCTGCAAAACTTTTGAATGAAGGTACAAAAAAAGAGGGCAGTGTAGGGTTTGCTACAAAACTTGATGCCCATGCGGTTGATCTGCATGCAGGTGTAGGACGTGAGAGTTTTGTTATAGAAGTATCTGCACTCAAATCAGAGTTTGCTTATGCTATTGAACGTTTGGAAGAACTTTTGAAAGATCCTAACTATACACAAGAGGCACTGGATCATGTAAAACGTCAGAAGATTGGCTGGCTGACACATAAAAAGAGTGACTTTGATTATATCGCAGCAACTGCTTTACGTTCAGAACTTTTTAAAGGTGAAGCATTAGGACGACCTTACTCTGGTACTTTGGAGAGTGTAGAAAGTATCTCTTTGGAAGACGCTAAATCATTTATCTCTACACATTTAGGATATAACAATGTCATTGGTGTCGTTGGTGGTGATATCAGTTTTAAAGAGGCAGAAGGATATTTGAAAAGAGTGCTTTCACTTTTTCCAAAAGTAGAATCAAGAGACGTAAAACGCATTAAAGCTTCAGGTAAAAAAGAAGTTTTGTTGATAGACAAAGATACACAACAAGCCTATATTTACTTTGGTGCACCATTTAATTACGCATACTCAGAAAAAGACCAGTATTTAGCGAAGATAGCAGAGTATATGCTGGGTGGTGCAGGATTTGGAAGCCGACTTATGGAAGAGATACGTGTTAAAAGAGGACTTACTTACGGTGTGTACTCATCACTTAGACGTACAAAATCAGTCTCATACCTCAGTGGATATGTGCAGACAAAACTGACTACGCAGGATGAAACCAAAGCGTTGGTGCAAAAGGTTGTAGATGATTTTGTCAAAGAGGGAATTACAGCAGATGAACTTGATAAAACAAAAAAGTTTCTTTTAGGTTCAGAACCTCTCAGAACAGAAACACTTTCACAAAGACTACACCGAGCGTATAATGACTACTACTACGGAAGACCGTTGGATTTTGCTAAGGAACAGTTAGAGAAGATAGAGTCAGTTACACTTGAAGAAGTCAATACCTTTATCAAAGCGCACACGGAATTGTCTGATATCTCTTTTGCGATTGTGACAAAAAAGGAAGACGATAAAACAAAATAATATGTCAATATGACATATTATTGTTACCCTTTTCAAATCTACAGTATAATTTATCTAGCTAAAAAAATGAGGTAGATGATGGAAGAAGCGAAACAACTTTTTAAAAAACTTAAGATCCATACGCTACTTGACCTAGCACTTATCACACCTACTTCATACAATGACACAACGCTTACTTTAAAACCTGAATTGGGGAAAGTCAATACTTTAGAAGCAAAGGTAGTAGACAGTAGTATCTACGGGGGGAAACTCCGTGTGACGTTTAACCTTACTCAGACAGGAAGACGCCTCTCATCAACTTTTTTTAGAGTGACCCCTTATCACCATAAACTTTTTGAAGTGGGTACTTCTCATGTGATCCAAGGGAAACTTGAAGAGTATAAAGGGTACCTTCAAATGTCACAACCTAAATCCATCAAACAGATAGGAAAGATAACACCTAAATACAAAACTGTACTCAAAGAGTCTGAGATAGCTTCATTGATGGAAGCTTATATCAGCGAACAGAATCTTTTTAATGAAGGTTTGGACTCTAAAGAAGTGGCTACACTTATGCATATTCATTTTCCAAAAAGTATGGAAGAGGTCTATGAAGGTAATAGTTTTAAAGCAGAATTTGTCTCTGTACTTAAATTTATAGAAGCCTATAATCATCTTAAAAAATTGCGTGGTAAAAGAGCAGACTTTCCTGCATTGCATGCATTAAATGGTGACATAGAACCTTTTGTAAGGAACTTGCCTTTTACTCTAACAGAGGAACAAACAGCTGTTATAGCTCAGATACAAAATGACTTCACGCATGAAGATAAAGCAGCCAAACGTATGATCGTGGGAGATGTAGGTTCTGGTAAAACGATGGTTATCTTGGCTTCAGTGATGATGGCACTGCCACATAAAAGTATCTTGATGGCACCTACATCACTGTTAGCACTGCAACTTTATGAGGAAGCCTGTAAACATTTGCCTAAAGAGGTGAAAGTAGCACTGGTAATGCAGGGAAAAGATGAAGGTGACTATATTCAAGCAGACTTTATCATAGGAACACATGCTTTACTCTATAAAGAGGATTTACCAGAAGCTTCGTTGGTGATGGTAGATGAACAGCACCGTTTTGGTACAAAACAAAGAGCAAGTTTGGAAGCATTGGTAAGCAGTGGTGAGAAAAAACCGCATTTCTTACAGTTCTCAGCAACCCCTATACCAAGAACACAGGCGATGATGGAATCAGAACTGTTGGATGTTTCTCTCATTACCACAACACCATTTGAAAGAGAAGTGCTGACCCAGACCATAGGGAAACAGGATTTCTCAGATCTGCTCACACATATGAAAGAGGAGATAGTCCAAAAGCACCAAGTACTCATAATCTATCCACTGGTTGAAGAGAGTACAGAAGTCCCATATCAGTCCCTAGAAGAGAGTACAGGATTTTGGGAAAAGAATTTTGATGATGTGTATGTCACACATGGAAAGGACAAACATAAAGAAGATGTGTTGTTAGAATTTAGAGAAAAAGGAAATATTCTATTGGCCACAACAGTGGTAGAAGTAGGTATCTCCTTACCTAGACTTACCCTTATAGTCATTGTAGGTGCTGAAAGGCTAGGATTGGCTACACTGCATCAACTTCGTGGAAGAGTAGGGCGTAATGGTTTAAAGAGTTGGTGTTACCTCTATTCCAATACGCAAAACAACTTCAGACTCGAACAGTTTTCCCAAACAACTAACGGCTTTGACATTGCGAAATTGGATCTTAAATTCCGTGATTCGGGTGATATACTTGATGGGACTATACAAAGTGGTCAAAAGTTCAAGTGGTTAGATATGGGAGAAGATGAAGAGGTTGTTGTGAATGCTAAAAATAGATTAAATAGTGTAAATATGAAGTAGTCCTGTGGCAAGATGGGCTTTGCCCATTTGCCAAACTATTAATATAATCCGAACTTTCCATCCGCTCTTTTATACATGACTCTCATAAGTCCCTCATGGTCATTAAATACGATGAATTGTCTTTTAGTTTCTGCTTTAAGTGCTTCTATCGCTTCATCAAAGTCAAGTGGCTTATGAAGCTCAAGATCCATTGGTACGATCTCAAGTTCTTCATTTGTGTTGTACTCGCTTACAGCTTCAGCTTCAACACCTAAGTCCTTAAAGCTTGTGATACGATGCCCTTTGATCTTGTCTGAATGTCTTCTAAGTGATTTTTTAAGTCTCTCTATAGCAAGGTCGATCGCTGCATAAACATCTTTATCATTTTGCGTTATAACGATAGTATTTTTATCTTTTAAATTTACGATGAACTCAGTCACAAAACCTTTTTTACCATTTTTTTCATTTGCTGAAATAACGGTATTTGCTGAGATAATATCTAGATGGTATTTGTTAAGTCCCTCTACCGCTGCATCTGCGTAAGCTTTAATCGTGTCTGTAAGTTCGAAATGTCTTCCCGTGATACTTTTGTTCATTATAAATCCTTAGTATTAAAGTATAGATAAAATCGTCTATCTATACTTAATTGTAACTTAAGTAACTTAATGAAGGGTAAATGGAGAAGGGTATTCAGAGGAGTTCCTCTGAAATCTGTAGATAGGCTAAAAGTCTTCTTGTCCTACTATAGTGGCATACCCTGTTTCTGGAGCTATGTTTATATCAAAAGTGTCACCATCTGACATAGTAAATGTAAAAGTACATGCACTAGTCATATAGGAACTATAGTTAGGGGTACTACTGGCACCAAAACTAACATGTGGTCTACCCAAATGATCAAAGCCTATATGTTTTATTCCGTTACAGCCACCTGTACCATTTGCCACGGTAACACCAAATTTTTTACCGATGAACATTTCACTACTGACTGTAGCATCACCACAATCACCATTATCTGCCAGGTAGAGAGGTTTACCACTGAGAGGATCAGTAGCAGCTTCACTCTCTTCAAAGGAGCCTCCACTATCCATATCATCATCACTACCTACGCGGAAAAAGTGATCTCCATTTGAACATGTTGAAAACATGATCTTCCAAAAACGTTGTTGCCAATTAGGATTGTTAAACATATGTTTGTTATCCATGAGTGCCAGGTGCTGTGTATGACG
>CBFHPE010000106.1:0-6220 GCA_965657515.1 Sulfurovum sp. | reverse complement strand
CTTGAATATATTGAGTGACCCTGTTAAAAAAGATTGTGCTTACTTTTTCTTTAAGACGTCTGGCATCAAGCTCTGGTGCAAAGTTTAACATCTGAATTTTTAAAAAGTTATCAAAGTTTTTGGCAACCACAAATTCTATTTTATACTGCTCGTAAAATTCATCTTTAAAGCTTAGAAATACCCTCTTAGATATTTTTTCAAAGGCATCATACTCTAGCTTATTAAACAGGACAATATGTGCTTTGGAAAACCTCGAGACCAGTTCAGGTACAATAGCATCTTGTATACCCCCACTTCTATTCTCTCTCTTCTTTTCTCTCTTGATAGCTTCAAGAATCATAGATTCCGCTTGGATATAGTCTTTTTTGACCAGATCTTTAAACCTATAATCAAGATAGAGTTCTTTACCAACACTGGTGGTGATGATAAAGATCGCCTCGGTAAAATCTACCATATAATTGGCATTTTCATCATTGTAGATGATGTCTTGATCCTCATTACATGGATCATCAGTGATCTTATCCCAACCACAGGCATCACGCATCTTACCACCTTCAAAGATGGAAAAAAGATTGTTTTGAATGACGTTGTCACACTTCTCAAAATTATCTAGAACGATGACTGCCTTAGGGTTTCTATGTACAAAGCCTGTTAATTGTCCAACCCCATAGCCTTTCCAACCAGCAGGATATCCATAAAGTTCTCCACCATTTTGCTGATGGTACTGAGTCATATCAAAATTCATGATCTTATATTTTGGTATATGTTTTGCCATTAACTCAGCAAGGTAGGTTTTACCAGTTGCAGGAGAACCTAAAAAAAGATAAGTAGACTTTGGTCCTTTTTCATCTTTCATAGAGGTTTTCATACTGTTAGCTACTATATTGATAGCCTGATCCTGCCCAAATAGATCTTCACTTATTTTGTCTTTGAATTGCTTCACAAATTCTATATTGTCTTGCGCTTCTTTTAGGGCTTCTTCATCGAAGTCACCTTCATCACGGTCTTTATGTCTTTCAATATTTGCTTTGACTAATTTTTCTGTTTCTGTCATATTTTTCTCTTATCTGTTTTGTATCTATTTTATGTGCATACTTAATGGTATTCATTGTAGCTTTTCTATCTTAACTATGGTACATTAAGGGGTACTATAAGTCAATATTTTGGAAAGATGGAGGTAGAAAATGAAGATAATAAAAAGGTTATTACTCTTACTCTCTAAACTAAGTAGAAACTATAGCCCATAAAAAATAAGAGTGTTGAAAACTAGGCTTTTCTCTTTGCTTTAGCTATACGCTCCAACATTGAACTAAAATCACCAGTAGAGCGTACTTCTACGACTGCTGTAACTACACCATGTAATGCTACATGTTGTAGATACGTTGTCATATCCTTACATTCACTCTCTTTCATTTTCTCTTCTATTTTTGTTTTTTGTGATTCTGTCACTTTAAATCCGAGTTCTACAGATGCTTCTTGCATAGATGAAGCTTGGGATGTAAAATTAAATGTTTGTGTTTTCAATGCGACTACTTTTAAATACGCAGAGAGTTCATCAAATCCATTTTCTAACATTCTTGACTCTATTGTTTCTTCTTGCGATGGCGTCACGTTAAAACGTATATCAATAGCTCTGTCCATATATTTTTCCTTTTGGAATTTTCGTGAGCCATAATATTGTATATTCACTTAATTTAAGATATTAAAGCTACAATTCAAAAAACTATAAAGGTAATATACATGACAGAAATAGAAGCATTAGTATTATTACAAGATGAAACAACATCTGCTGAGATCTTAGATCAGTTAAGTACAGATGAAAACCCATTTGTGCGTGCGCGTGTAGCTGCGCATATGAATGCATCAGAAAAAACATTAGTGATGTTGAGTGAAGACGAGACACCTCTCGTAAAACAGTTTGTTGCTGAACACCTGAGTACACCAACAGATACTTTGGTTGCGTTAAGTAAAGACAGTGATATGTTATATTGGGTTGCAGGAAATCCAAATACACCTACAGATCTATTAAATCAGTTTGCCAGAGGTGAAGATGAGAATGTACGGTCATCAGTTGCGGTAAATCCAAGTACACCAGTTGGGAGATTAGGTAGATTGAGTGAAGATGAAAATCCAGATGTCCGGGCAGCTGTTGCAAAAAACCCAAATACACCTGCTGAGATATTAAATACACTCAGTAAAGATGAAAATGAAGATGTTCGTGAAGCTGTTGAAAAACATCCAAATTTCACAAGCTAAGACTAAAAAATAATCTTAGCTACCTATCCTTACCAATCGTCATCATCTTCATCATTTAGTCCAAGATTATCCATAAACTGATCTGCCAAAACATCAGCTTTTTTATAAAACTTATCAGCAATTTCGGGAACAAAATAACGATGTACAACTTCATTGAAAATTTCCAGCCATCTTTCAAACATTTCAGGAGTAAGAGGTCCTAAAAATGCATGTGGAGGATAAGGATGTCCACCATATCCTGTCTTTCCCGTCATCATTAGGATCCAGAAGTTATAGAGCGTCTGTAAATGCTCATACCATTTACCATTGTTGATATCATTACCTAAAGCTTTAATAAAAACAGGTCCTACAAGATCATCTTTTAAAATGATCGCATAGAATTCGTGTACCATTTCTTCTATCTTACCTCTATCTACTGTATCATACGGCATAATAACTCCTATCTCTATAGTGTGATTATAGCTAAACTATACTACCACAGTTATGATAGATAGTAAGTCATGCTAAAAGTAAACCTTCTTTATGCTTTATCAAATCCTAGTATCTTCCCAAAAAGTTTATCTTCTGTAAGTCCCATTTTCGCTGATGTCATTAAGTTATTATCTTGGTAATATTTAACTAAAGCTTGTGGATCTTGACCAGTCATAGTAGCCTGATAACCCAGTGCAGCAATAACTTCTTGTTCATGCACATCAATACTCTCTTTTTTAGCCAATGCTTCAACGATAAGAGCCTTCTTGATACTTTGTCTAGCTTCATCACGTACTGACTCTCTAAGCTCCTTAAATTTATCTTGATCTTCCATATATGACTTATGTTCTTCTTCACTAAAGCTTCTTGATTTTTCACGTACCTTTGCATCTATTTCTTGTTCTACAATATTGTTAGGTAATGTAAAGTCAAATTTTTCAAGTAATGCTTCTACAAGTTTTGGCTTAAGTTCAGTCATATATATTTGTGAAAGTTCTTCTGCTGTGACTTGTTCTGAAAATTGTGCTTTAAGTGTTTCGAGTGTTGCATCTGGTTTTTGAAGAATTTTTTGTGCAAAAGCATCATCTATAGTTTCTGCTTTTTGTTCTTGTATTTCATGAAGTTTCACTACAAACTTAGCTTCTTTCCCAGCTAGATCCTCTGCTGAATAGTCTTTTGGAAAGCTGACGATAACATCTCTTTCTTCGCCATATTCCATTCCGACAAGTTGTTCTTCAAATCCAGGGATAAATTGGTTAGAACCAACTTTGATATTAAACTTCTCAGCGCTACCGCCTTCAAACAATTTATCATCTATATAACCTGCAAAATCAATCACAGCAACATCACCATTTTCTATAGGTTTAGCGTTTTCAAGTTTAGTAAACGGTGCTTGTTTTTCAGCAAATTCTTGAAGTTTAGCTTCTACCGCCTCAGGACTTGCAGTTGGTTTTGTGTATGTAGGTGCAATGTCTTTATAATCAATGTCAACATTGATCTCAGGGCTAACAGCTACTTCTACTTCAAAGTAAATGCAATTATCTTGTTGCTCATATTTTTTAAGTCCAGGTTGACCTAAAATACTTTCAACATCTAAATTACCTTCTTTAATTCCGGCATCAATGAAGTCTTTAAAGACTTGTCCTGCTGCATCTTGCTCAATATTTTCATCTGCTGATTCTTCATCTTTTGGCTCATTTGCTGCTTGCTCTTTAAGTTTAGCAACCTTGTCTTCAATCACACTGTTGTCTACTGTACCGCTTATAATGTAGTTTATATCATCTACTTTTTCTACTGTAACTTTCACTACAATCCTTTTTATTTTTATTGCGTAATTTTAGCATTATTGTCTATAATTAACTTTATATGAAAATTATACTCTCTACTTATTTTCTGAGTCTTAACAAATCTATAAAAGCCATACTATAGTGTTACATTTATACATACAGACATTAGTCATAATATAGTTGATTTAATAGTATAGATTGTTAAAATTAATTATAGAAATATTTGAATGTCCAGATGACATGAGATGCCACCTAGTCAAGTCACCCAAGAGGGTGACTCATTTGTTGAAAATTATTTGTCGTCAGGGTTGATCATTGCCATCGTAATACAATCACGATTAAGCATATCACTACATACATACACACAAATTGCGCACCCTTTACATCTATCTCCATCAACCCAAGAAGTATTGTTCTCTTTGTCAAACATTAGTGTGTTTGCTTCTGGGCAATATAAAGTACAAGTATTACACTTGTACTCAGCACACATATCTGAATCAACTTTTGCTACATAGTACATTCTATTCCTTTATCTTACACTTCAAATTGAACGATTAGATCGTCAGTTGTCAAATCTACAGAATCTGCCATCTCGAAAGTTTTATTGATAACTTCCATATTTTTTGCAAGCAATTCTTCTTTCTTCTTAAACTTTTTCTCAATAGCAGAGTCTAGAGCGGCTGTACCACCAGAAGCAACAAATGAAGTTCCTAAGAATCTTTCTTTAACGGCTTTTTCAATGTTATCTTCATTTACAAGTTTTGTAAGACCTAGAAGCATACCCATCATTGCCATGTTTGTTGCAAGTTCAGTACCTGCAATTTTGATTGCCAAGGCTGTAGCATCAAACTGTACAACTTTTGCATTAAGATCTTTAAGTACTTTAAGGTCTTCTTCTTCAAGAACATCTCTATCAGTATTCATAATGATCAAACTATTTGGTTTAAGACCTGTATAGAAAGGCATTGTATATGATTTACCATGAGTAACAACTTGTGAATGGTAGATCATAATAATATCAGGGTAAACAACTTCACCCACTTCATAAATTGGCTCTGAAGAAGCTCTTACATAAGCTTCAACAGGCGCCATTCTTTTTTCAGAACCAAAAAATGGTACCAATGATGCATATTTACCTGCATTGTCCAAAGTTGAACCAAGGATGTGAGCAGTTGTAACAACACCTTGCCCACCTAGTCCTGAAATCCTAATGTTATATCTTTTCTTTTCTATTGCCATGTTATACCTCTTCAGCTTTCGCAGCTTTTCTAGCTTGTCTTGCTGCTTTTTCTTCAGCTTCTACACGCTCAATAACTTCTTTAGCAGCATCTGTCATATACTCTTCAAATGTAAATCTAGTTTTCTCTTTATCTTTAGCATCCTGGAATACATCTTCAGTAGGAATTGAGTACTCAATGTTACATGAAGTATATGCATGAATAAATGTAGGACCTACTTCTCTAGCAACATAGATCGCTCTTCTGATGATCTTAGCAGCTTTTTTGATGTTAGTAGGAGACATTCTTACTGTATACACACAACCAGCAGCTTGTGCTAGAGATGTTGCAGGCATTTTTTCACCTTTTTTACCGAGTGGAGCCATCTTAAGTACTGCACCTTTAGGAGACATACCAGACTCTTGACCACCTGTGTTTCCGTAAACTTCGTTATCAAGCATGATCGTTGTGAATCTTTCACCACGTATCCATGAGTGCATAGTCATAGAGAAACCGATATCCATAGTACCACCGTCACCAGCAATAGTAATAACATCTTTTGTCTTATCTGGAAAACGTAGTCTAAACGCACGTGTTAATCCAGAAGCCATAGCATTTTGGTCACCGTAGTTACCATAAATGAATGGAACAGCAGCTTGAGAGATCGCCAAACGACCACATCCAGCTGTACCTAGTGTTACAGTCTCTTCAGGGTTTGGTAATGAAGCAAAAATCAATCTGATGTAATACGCCATCCAACAACCTGAACACATTGGGTGCTCTTCTATCAACTCTTTGAATTGACCCATATTTCCTGGGCCAGCTTCTTCTTGAGTCTTTCCAAATGGACCGTAGTCAACTAACTCTACATAATCTTTTGGAAGATATCTTTTAAATCTCTCTGCAGGTGTTATATATTTTAAACTCATCTTATCTCCTTCTTATAATTTCAGGTCGTACTCTAAACCAAGAGCATCGTGAATTTCTTTC
>CBFHPE010000105.1:0-6357 GCA_965657515.1 Sulfurovum sp. | reverse complement strand
ACTCTCTATATTTCCCCTATTGTTTTCTACTAAACCTACTCTTGCATCATTTTCATCTCCTGCAATAAAGAGATCTCTTCCGGTATAGATATCTTTATTATTACTAACATTGTTAACAACATATAGGTTCATATCTCTTCCTGAGTAAAGTGTATTGCTATTTTTCAGATTTTCAGCTCTAATTGTTAAGTCATTTCTTGAAGCCATACCTGCAAAGTTATCGATCACACCTGCTTTTACATCCAAATTATACGAAGAAGTAAAAAAGCCACGGTTATCCAAAATGCCTGTAAGATTTACTACAGTAAATCCACCACCCTGTATCTTTCCATAGTTTGTAATATTTGTAGCATCCAAGTCAAGTGTATACCCACTGTTTATATTCCCATAGTTAGTCAAAGACCCTCCTATGTCTATGTTATTTTCTCCTCCGTACACACCATTGGCTGTGATTTCTCCATAATTGATGACATTTCCTGCAAAGTCAAGTTTCATGCCATCTAAAGAGAGAAGTCTTGTTCCCACGTCAATCGTACCTACTGAAGTTTTAATATCTAAATGCTCTGTCCCAAAGAATCTGGCATTGTCTACTTGCAAACTTTGACTGCTTACTTTTAAAATACCTCCTGCCTCAAATTCTCCTTTATTTGATGTTATCTTATTAGCATCTAAAGTGAGATCACCATTGACATTCATCACACCATTCGTATTACTGATCATACCGCTTGCCACTATATCAACACTATCACTATCTAAATAGAAATCTCCATTCTTGTTATTAAACTTTGTAGTATTGATCTGTGTGGTTGTTGCTGAGATCGTTGCATCTGTGGAGTTAAATGTCTCTGTATTAAATGTTGCACCATTTTTGGCATAAACCAGAGCATTATTTTGTGTGAGTATTTTTGCTGAGATCTGGGCACTATCATTAGTGATAATGCGTGACTCATCTCTATGCTCAAGTATATCAGTAACATTAATACTAAGTGCTTTATCTGCATAAAGTGTTGATGCCCCTGAAGTATAGTAATCATTTGTTGCAATCGTAGCAGATCCATAAGAGAGGATACTACTATTGTTCTCCTGACTCAAGGTACCACTTAATGCTACATTGATATTACCATCAGAGATAAGCTGTCCATTATTGTGTGTAAGACTATTACCAGTAATATTTAGTTCACTCACGGAAACTACATTTGCAGTATTAGCTGTGATATCTCCATCAGAATTTAAATCAATATCATTGGCTCTTAGTATCGAACCAGATATATCCATATCATCTGATGCATAAATTTTGAGTATAGTACTTGCTTCCAGGTATACATCTTTAGCTTGTAATTTATTTGTACTTAGATCAATATCCCCATTGACAGAATAAAGTGTACTGCCATCAAGTACCGTATCATGTGCGCTAAGATTTATTTGATTATTGGCAAGTAGTGTTGTAGAGGTCAGTGTCACATCTCCACTGGCTATGATACCAATTGTATCTGTAGATTCAAACACAGCACTATCACTGCTGAGAGTCTCAGTCACAACACTCACACCATCACCAGAAAGTGTTCCTCTATCGCCTGTTAAATGTGTGGTCTTTACAGATACAGTTTTACTTGAACCTATAAATCCATCTTCATTGTTCAGGGTATTTGCACCCACAGAGATATCTTCAGCTGAATAAAGAATCCCTCGACTGTTCTCTACATCACCACTTGCTACAACATCTACACTTGTATTAGCTTGAATAATTCCCTCTGTATTATCTAAAGTATCTGTTGTAATGTCAAGAGAACCTGATGATAGAAGTTCTGCATTAGAATTATCTACATCTTCTGATGTGATAGTAAGATTTTTTGCCACGATAGAACTATCACTGTTATCAAGTGTATTCGCATCTATCGTTGTATCTTCAAGGCTGAGTAATTCTGAACCACCTATATGACTAAAGTTATTGGTCTCTATTTCGATATTACTTTCAGAGTAAAGTAGAGCATTATCATTTTGCTGTACGCTGACATCTGAATGAATCTTAATATCACCTACCACTTGAATGGTAGAAGTATCGGCTTGGAGTGTCTGTGTGGTTAGCGCCAATGTACCTAGAGAAAGTATTTGAGTATTATTGGCATTGAGTACTTGTGCATCCAGATCAAGGGTGTCTGCTTCTACATATCCATCGTCAAGTACTACAGTTTCTAATACTTCAATAGTAGCTGTAGATTTAAGCAGTATCTCCCCTTCTGTTCCACTTAGGTTACCCGCAGTAATTTCAGTAGTACCTTCTGCATAAAGTGTCCCTCTATCTACATTAAGGTCATCCAATACATTAAATGTCACTTGGGCTAAGCCTTCAATGGCAGCGTCAGAACTCTCAAGAGTATTGGCAGTAATTTCTAGATCATCACTTGCATGAATAAGTCCTGTGTTTGTCAATATTTTTGTAGTAAGTGTCGTACGCCCAGCATTTATGGTACCGTCATTTTCTAAACTCTCTGCTGCATGAATAATGAGTGTTTCTGCTGCAATTGAAGCATCTTTACTATTAATAAAATCACCTGTATCCATATCAATAGTATCTTTAGCATAGATCACAGCATTGTTATTTGCACTGCCCGAAAGATTGAGGGTTAACATTCCATGACTTGCCTCTGAAAAATTGGCATTCACCCCTGCTGCCAACGTACTTTCATTTACAAGGTTAGACGCTGTAATATCTACATTATTTGTGGACCCTATATTACCATCCAATTTCACTGTACCTTTGGCATCTAGGATAATATTGTTAGCATGTACACCTTTATTGATAGTGATATCTGAACTTTTACTCTCCAGCCCAAGATCATTTTTAGCAAGCACTTTTCCAAGACTGATTTTTCCATCTACGGTGATACTCATACTGTCTTGTAACAACATTTCACCAGGAAGATTCACTCCTACACCTTTTTGTGTACCAATAAGCGTGATGGCATTAGCGTAGATACCTCCAAGCACAGAAGAATCTAAACCATAACCACCTGTATTATCTGCCTTTGCAGTAACTTTCCCATTTGTATCTATGGTATTTTTTCCAAAAACAAGTTTCAGTTTTTTTGCATGAATATCTGCATTCAGCTTGATCGACTGTGCATAGATGTCAAGGTTAGAATTTGAACTATCTATGCCCTTACCATCGATCTTGATATCTCCACCGCTTACATCAAAACTCGCGCTACTCCCTAAGACAGAAACCTTTCCTGTAGTCAATGTTGCTTTAGGTGTGTTGATGAATCCTGCACCATTGACAGTAATCCCATTTGGGTTTGCTACGATTACATCGGCACTTGACCCTGCAACTTCCAGATATCCATTTAAATGTGTTTTATTGGTTCCTGAAACTTCATTTAGTATGAGTGAAGCTGACCTCTCTTTGACATTTTCATTACCGTATATGTACCCTGAGAGTTTTGTACTTATCTCTTTCCCCGAGTTATTGAGTATTGTTCCTTGTGTAGGTACATTAAAATTGATATATTGATTATGTGAGACGCCTGCACTGTTAGGTCTGGCGATATTCACAACGGATACTCCATTACGTGCTGTATCTAATATGGTATGTCCTGCTGTTTGTCCACTCGTATCTAAAACTATATTTGCTGCCAATAGAGGTTGAAAAATAAAAAGTGTAGAGATCTTAAAAGTAAAAGTTCGTTTAGTTAAAGTTGTATTTTCTTGATCAAACATTCATTTTCCTTTTAAAATCTATACGAAAGAGTAAAGCCTGTAAAGCCATCATTCTCTTTACGAACTTCATCACCGTTTGGTCGGTAGGTAATCTCATTACTATCTTTGATTGCTTTAGAAGTAAATATGTCTACTGCGAGGTCATCGAAGTACATCCTTAAGCCTACAGCACTTCCTGCTATCTCCCCTCCGAAACTCAGTTCATTTTCTTCTACCCAGCCATAATCCAGTGCCACATATGGTAAGAAATGAACTTTTTTGTATGTATGGCTTAGAGTTAGTTCATTACGAAGATAAAACCCTTTATTTCCAGAGAGTTGGCTTTTATTCTCGAAACCACGTACACTATACGGTCCACCTATCCCTATGTATTCAGATGGCAATATGCCCTCGTCAGCATACTGCCCATATAAAGATAAGTTGTATCTTATAGGCATCTTTTCTTCAAATAAACTCTGATTATAATTTAACTCCAATGTAAACTTGTCAAAGGTAGGTTCTGTACCTGTTGTACTAGTAGCTCCAAAAATATCAAGGCCTCTGTGATATCTGAGCGTCATATATCCACTCCAACTCTTAATATTATAGTTATGTGTGTAGGAAAGTTGAACTATCGTGAGTTTCGAACTTGAAGTATCTAAAAATTCTCCTGCAAGATAATTGTCATTTTTTTTACGTGAGAGCCCTATATGCATTTTGCCTTTTTGTGTTTTGGTATGAAAGAGTTTATACTCTGCACTGAAGCGAAACTCTTCACTTTTTCCCTCTGAGTTATAGTCAACGTTCAGTCCATCAACGATTTGATCATAGTTAAAAACAAAATAATTAAACTCCACATAGGCTCTACCTACAGGTAAACCATAGCTAATACTGTTACCTATAGAATTATTGTCCTTATCTTGTTGATCTGTAGTATTGATATTTAGAGTCAGCAGATCATTAATACCCAAAGGGTTATCCCAACCTACAGATCCAGTGAGTTGAAAGTTACCCAGCTTATCTGTATTATAGTTATCGATACCCAATGAACCATGAAAGGCAGATCTAACTTTCTTACCTTTTATTATTATTTTTGAATACCCTACTTTAATACCAGGGTTAATGTCCATAGTCGCCTGCACAGACTGTAGGCGATTAAGCTGTTCAAGACCTACTTCCAAATCTCTCAAATTTAGATGTGACTGTTCCACATAAGGAAATACCAAAGAGGTAGAGATATTCTCACCCCTTAATGTTTCGATCTTACCTTCCATCGTAGAAATAACTAGCCTATTGTTAGACATATCTTGTGCTTTTATATAAGCTCGAGAAGTAACATAGGCTTTTTCGATGTACAGATTATTGATCTTTTTTATCAAAATATTGATATCTTCTAGAGTATTACAGCGGTTACTATATGCTTCGATAAGTCCGGTAAATTCATCCTCATCTATCAGTTTTGAATCTTCCAGAGTTATGGTATCTATGTCTATACATACTTTAGAAGCATTGGTGTCTTCATCTATAGGAATTGTTTTCAACTCAGTATAGATACTCTCAGGCGTAGTTTTCTTCTCTTTAGTTTGCGAATCAAAGATCTTTTTTTGTTCTTGATAAAGCGTAGGGTTCTCTAAGGGTATACTTGTTGTGAGCGCCTGCAGAAAAATAGGCAAAATAATAGTAAAACGTATAACAGATTTCATAGATAATTCCAAAATATAATATTTATAAATTGGACAAGACCAGAATAGTACAGAAATTAATTTAAACTTAAACTTAATTTTTTATTAAATTGTAAAATTTAGTTTTCTTATCCTTTAAAAATGCATTTACTAATTTGTCCTTTAAGATTATTCAGGCTTTATAAATCCAATCATTTTATTATCAACAATTTTAGATTCTTGTATGAGTTCATCAAGAGCTTTTGAAAGTTCTTTGTATTGTTTATCGTGTTTTCTATCTACTTCAATAAGTTGTTTAGCTAAAGCATTATAGTGTTTACTAAACTCTCTAAGTTTAGTGAATGTTCTCATAATGGCTATGTTAACTTCAATAGCTATATCACTCTTAAGCACAGTAGCCAACATATATACACCTTGTTCAGTAAAAGCATATGGTGCTCTTCTTAGTCCCATCTTATCTTCATTGGAGGTCACATTTTGTGACCTCCAATTTATAAACTCATTTTCCGATAACTGGAACATAAAATCAATAGGAAATCTTTTTATATTTCTTTTCACTGCTTGATTAAGTACTTTTGTTTCCACTTTATACAATGATGCCAGATCTCTATCCAACATCACTTCTTTACCTCTAAGTGTAAAAATACGACTACTTATCTCACTCTGCACAATCAATTCATCCATAACCTACTCCTAGATAATATAGAAACAGTCTAATACAAATAATCATGAAAACTTAAAAATATGTCATATTGACACATTTTTGTACTGATAAACAAAGAATGCTATAGGAATAAAAAATGAAGCAAACGATACTTAGAAAATAAAGTTTTATTTATAGTGAATTTTTAATAGAAAATATAATTTAAAAGTGGCTCCGGCACGAGGATTCATCTTTCCTATTATATAGGTAATTTAAAAGAATATTATTAAAAAATACCCCTTAAAATACCCCTAAAATATTTAAATAAATAATACA
>CBFHPE010000104.1:0-6411 GCA_965657515.1 Sulfurovum sp. | reverse complement strand
AATGAAGTAAGGTTACTAAAAAGCCAAAATAAGCACTTTTATAGATATTATTATGTTAACCAAAAATATAAAAAAAGCATAAAAATCCATTTTAATAGCTCTTAAAGCCATTTTGAGCCGTTTTTAAGCATTAATATAAACTCCTTGGATAAAATATTCTTACTAAAATTAAAGGAAGAAAATGTCTGATCTTTTTGAAGATAGTCAAAATACCCAGGAAGTGTTAATTGAAGACAGTATGAAGGCTAGCTACCTTGATTACTCTATGTCAGTAATTATTGGTAGAGCTTTACCGGATGCAAGAGATGGTTTGAAGCCGGTACATAGAAGAATTCTTTATGCGATGAATGACCTTCATCTTTCACACAGAAGTCCTTATAAGAAATCAGCGCGTATCGTCGGTGATGTTATCGGTAAGTATCACCCGCATGGTGACAACTCTGTATATGATGCACTTGTACGTATGGCACAGGACTTCTCTATGCAGGCACCACTTGTAGACGGTCAAGGTAACTTCGGTTCAGTCGATGGTGACAATGCCGCAGCGATGAGATATACCGAAGCACGTATGACAAAAATATCAGAAGAATTACTTAGTGATCTTGATAAAGATACTGTAGATTACGTACCAAACTACGATGACTCTATGTCTGAGCCAGATGTTCTTCCTGCACGTGTACCAAACTTGTTACTCAATGGTTCAAGCGGTATCGCAGTTGGTATGGCGACAAATATTCCTCCTCACAGACTTGATGAACTTATAGAAGCATTGGTGCTTCGCATAGATAATCCAGAAGCAACTATTGAAGACATGATGAAGATCGTTCATGGGCCAGACTTCCCAACAGGTGGAATCATCTTTGGTCGTAAAGGAATCACTGATGCCTATACAACTGGACGTGGACGCATAAAAGTACGTGCTAAGACACATATAGAACAAAAAGGATCTAAGGAGGTTATCGTGATAGATGAACTTCCTTTCCAGGTCAATAAATCAAGACTGATAGAGAACATCGCGCAACTTGTACGTGATAAACATATAGAGGGTATCTCTGAATTACGTGATGAGTCAGACAGAGAAGGTATTAGGGTGGTTATCGAGCTTAAGCGTGATGCTATGTCTGAGATCGTTCTCAATAATCTTTTCAAATCTACACAGATGCAAGTGACCTTTGGTATTATCATGCTTGCGATCGCAAATAAAGAACCAAAAGTATTTAAACTTATGGAACTCTTTGACCTCTTCTTGAAACACAGAAAAACAGTGGTTATTAGAAGAACGATCTTTGATCTTGAAAAAGCAAGAGCAAGAGCACATATCTTGGAAGGTCTAAAGATCGCTGTTGATAACATCGATGAAGTGATCAGGATCATCCGCGCTTCTTCTGATGATGCAGAGGCTTCAGAAAACCTTATGTCACGTTTCAAACTCTCTGAGATACAAACAAAAGCTATCTTGGAGATGAGACTTAGACGTCTTACCGGTCTTGCGATTGAAAAGATCGAAACGGAATTGGCAGAACTTCTTGCGCTCATCGCAGAGCTTGAAAGTATCTTGAAAAGTGAAGAGAAGATCAACGAGATCATTCGTGAAGAGCTTGTTGAGATCGGAGATAAATTTACTACACCACGTCGTACAGAGATCGTAGATGATTATGATGACATCGACATTGAGGACCTTATTCCAAATGAGCCAATGGTTGTGACTATCACGCATAGAGGGTACATAAAACGTGTACCGGTGAAACAGTATGAAAAACAGCATCGTGGCGGTAAAGGTAAGATAGCCGTAACGACATATGATGATGACTTTATCGAGAAATTCTTTACATCCAATACACATGATACACTCATGTTCGTAACAGACAGAGGACAACTTTACTGGCTGAAAGTTTACCGTATACCAGAAGGATCACGTGCTGCTAAAGGTAAAGCAGTAGTGAACCTCATTAATCTTCAGCAAGATGAAAAGATCATGGCGATCATTCCTACTACTGATTTTGAAGCGGACAAAGGACTGGTATTCTTTACTCAAAATGGTATCGTGAAGAGAACGAACTTGTCAGAGTACTCAAACATTAGATCAAATGGAGTAAGAGCGATCAACCTTGATGAAAATGATGCTATCGTTGATGCGAAGATCGTGAAGCCAGATACAAAGTGGCTCTTTGTGGCAACGAAAAAAGGCTTATGTATCAGATTTAAGGTAGAAGATGCCAGAGAAATCGGTAGGGTTTCACGAGGTGTAACAGCCATCAAATTTAAAATAGAGGGTGATTACGTTTGTGGTGCAACGACTATTGAAAATGAAGAAGATGAACTTCTTATGATGAGTGAAAAAGGTCTTGGTAAACGTACATCTGCAAATGAGTACCGTGAACAGAACCGTGCCGGGAAAGGGGTTATCTCTATGAAACTCACAGCTAAGACAGGTGATGTTGTAGGTGTAGTATTTGTAGAAGAAGACAAAGACTTGATGTGTTTAACAAGTATTGGTAAGATGATACGTGTTGATATGGAGACCATTCGTAAGGCAGGACGTAATACTTCAGGTGTGAAGATCGTCAATGTTGAAGCGAAAGACAAAGTGGTAAGCATTGCAAAATGTCAAAAAGAAGAGACACCAAATCTAGATGATGGTGAAGAAGCAGATAAAACATTAGGGTTAGAATAACGTGAAAAAATATAATATAGCAGTAGTAGGTGCCTCAGGTGCCGTTGGAGAAGAGCTCTTTAGAGTTTTAGAAGAGGTAGAGTTTCCTATAGAAACTGTACTGCCTCTTGCTTCTGCAAAGAGTGTTGGGGAAGAAGTTGAGTGTCAAGGTAAAGTATATAAAATCAAAGAGTTGACAGAAGAGGCTTTTATAGATCAAAATATTGATATTGCTTTTTTCTCAGCAGGTGGTAGTATTTCTGCGAAGTTTGCAAAGTATGCAGTAGAGTCAGGAGCAGTGGTCATAGACAACACTTCTCACTTTAGAATGGACCCTAAAGTACCTTTGGTAGTTCCTGAAGTAAACCCTGAAGACATTGAACTATGGGAAGATACTGGTATCATTGCCAATCCTAACTGTTCAACGATCCAGATGGTACAGTTACTTAAACCACTTCATGACCTTTATGGTATCAAAAGAGTGGATGTAAGTACGTATCAGGCAGTATCTGGAGCAGGTAAGATAGGTATGGAAGAACTTGTAAAACAGATGCAGGAGTTCTTTGCCTTTAAACTTGGGGAGAGTGAATGTAAAGCTTTCGCACATCAGATTGCGCTCAACGTCATTCCTCATATCGATACACCACAAGAGAATGGTTACACCAAAGAAGAGATGAAAATGGTGAATGAGACCAACAAGATCATGAAGTCAGACTTTGCAGTCTCTGCAACGTGTGTACGTGTACCCGTACTTAGATCTCACTCAGAGTCTATCACGATCACTTTTGGTGAAGGTGTAGATGTATCTGTGGAAGAGTCAAGAAAAGTACTTGGAGATTTTGAAAACGTTACAGTGATAGATGATCTTGAAAAGAATGAATATCCAATGCCTATCACATCTACAGATACAGATGAAACATATGTAGGACGTATCAGAAAAGATATCTATGCAAACAATATATTACATATATGGGGTGTGGCTGACCAGGTTAGAGTAGGGGCTGCAACCAATGCAGTACGTATTGCTCAAAAGTGGATCAAGTTAGAGGAAAATGCTTAATGTTAGAAAAATTATTTGAAGGTGCTATTTGGCGAAGTAGATTTATCGTTATTTTGGCTGTTGTTTTTGGACTGCTTGGAGCTGTGATTCTTTTTGTAGTAGCGTCTATGGATATTTGGAGTGTTGGAGTATATACATTTAACACTATCATGACTGGTGCACATCCTGAAAATTTTCATGAAGATATCGTAGCAGGTATCATTGGTGCAGTGGACTTATATCTTATCGCCGTAGTGATGTTTATTTTTTCTTTTGGTGTGTATGAACTTTTTATCTCAGATATAGATGAAGCACAAGGAAAAAATGGTAGTAAATTACTTGCTATACACTCTATAGATGAACTTAAAGATAAGATCGCAAAAGTGATCGTAATGGTTCTTGTTGTAAACTTTTTTCAAAGGGTTTTACATACCAAATTTACAACACCATTAGAAATGTTGTATTTTGCTCTAGCAATTGCATCACTGGCAGTAGGATTATACTTTTTAGGAAAAGTAGGTAAGAAGTAGATAGGCTATAAAAGGAATTATCTCCTGTTACTTAGACAATTAAGGTCAGGAAAGCTCTTTTTGTAAAAAAGAAGAGAATTATTTTTAAGGAAAAACAATTGAGTAAAATATTTGTAGACGCATGTCTAGGTAAAGAGACACCATACACACCCGTATGGATGATGAGACAGGCAGGGCGTTACCTACCGGAATATATGGCAGTACGTGCAGAAGCAGGAAACTTTCTTAACCTATGTCACAATCCTGAAAAAGCAGCTGAAGTAACTATCCAACCACTTGACATTGTGGGTGTGGATGCAGCTATCTTGTTTTCAGACATCTTGGTGATACCAGATGAGATGGGTATGGATCTTTCATTCATAAAAGGTGAGGGACCAAAGTTCTCTGATCCTTTAACTTCTCAAGAAGACTTGGATAGACTCATCGGTGGTGAAGCAGCAGCATCTAAACTTACTTATGTGTATGACACTATCAAACTTCTTAGAAAACAACTTGATGAAAGAGGTGATGAGATAGCCCTCATGGGTTTCACAGGGGCACCTTGGACATTGGCAACATACATGATAGAAGGACAGGGAACAAAAACATACAACATTTGTAAAAAAATGATGTACTCAAACCCTGAGCTTCTTCATAACATCCTTAGAGAAGTAACTGATGTGGTTAAACTCTATATGGAAAAGCAGATCCAGTCTGGTATAGATGTAGTACAGATCTTTGACTCATGGGCAGCAGCTATAGAACCAAGCAGATATGATGAGTTTTCATGGAAGTACATGGTTGAGATAGCGGAGTACCTTAAAGAGAAATACCCACACATTCCTGTGATCATGTTCCCTAAAGGGGTATCAGCATTCATCGCTACTGGACAAGTATATGGAAACTTTGATGTATTTGGTGTAGACTGGGGAACGCCTATGGCACTTGCTAAGGAAAAACTGGGAGACAAGTATGTGCTCCAAGGAAACATGGAGCCAACACGTCTTTACTCACAAGAAGAAACCACAGCATCTGTTGAGAAAATTCAAGAGATCATGGGTGGTAAAAGACACATCTTTAACCTTGGACACGGGATCCTTCCAGATGTTCCGGTTGACAATGCTAAGCACTTTGTAGCTGAATGCCAGAGAGTTTCTGGTAAAAAATAACCTATGAACATCATCTTTGGTCCAGTCCACTCTAGAAGATTTGGTAAATCTTTAGGGGTCGACCTGAGTCCAGGTAAAAAACAGTGTAACTTTGACTGTCTATACTGCGAACTTGAGCCTGCTAAGACAATGGATGCTTATGATGATGTTGTCAGTGTAGAGGAGATAAGCTCTGCACTCAAGTCTGCTCTTAAAGAACATGACGGTATAGACTTCATAACCCTCACTGCAAACGGCGAACCTACACTCTATCCACATCTTTCAGAACTCATAGATGAGATCAACACCTTTAAGGGTAAAACCAAAACGCTCATACTTAGTAATGCGGCTACTATAGATGATGAAAAAACTCAAGACGCTTTACTTAAACTCGATGAAGTGAAACTCTCTTTAGATTGTGCCACACAAAAATGTTTGAAAAAGTTAGATCGTTCTCATAGTGGAATAGACGTTGAAAATATAAAAGCAGGGATGTTAAACTTCAAAAGTAAGTATGCTGAACCACTAGTCATAGAGATACTCATAGTCAAAACGCTCAATGACTCTAAAGAAGAGATAGCCAAACTCAATGAATACTTACTCAAGCTCCAACCAACACGTATAGACATAGGTACCATAGACCGACCACCGGCATTTGATGTAAAACCTGTAAGTTATGAAGAGTTACTGCACATCAGCCATCTTTTTGATGCTTCACTACCCATATATATAGCTTCACGTAAAAAAGCAGACATAGAGCCTTCTAGCTACTCTCAAGAGCAAATCTTAGAAACACTTTCAAAACGTCCACTTACTTCTGAAGACATAGAAGCATTATGTGATAAAGAGAGTCAAAAAAGAGTAGAAGATCTCCTAAATCAAAGCAAAATAAAGCTTGTTGAGACAAATGGTGTAAAATTTTACAAAAAAGCCTAAAAAACTCTTGACATTAAAGGACTTTTTGTCTATAATCTCACCCACGAAACAAGCACTCGCTTCTTTCAATCAATGTTCCGGCATAGCTCAGCGGTCGAGTAGATGACTGTTAATCATTTGGTCCGA
>CBFHPE010000103.1:0-6464 GCA_965657515.1 Sulfurovum sp. | reverse complement strand
TCAATACGATGGGAAAAGAGGGTGAACATTTACGCTTCCTGTTTGAACAGAATGGACAAGTGTTTACAGGGGTAAAGTTTAAAACAACTGAAAAATTTCATATAGATGATAAAGTTGACATAGTCTACACTGTCAACGAAAACCACTTTAGAGGTAACACTACTTTACAGTTGATGATTGAGAAGGTTGTCACTGTATAAATTAAAGTGGTGATTATTTAACAATGAAAAGCTTATAAAATTATATATTTTATAAGGTTTTGGAAAGAAGACATTTGTGATATACTCTTAATAGTGAAATATCGTAAGTAACTGAGACAGATAGGCAATTATCACATGCAATTATGGAGTGTAAATTTAATGAGCAATATTTTTCATTATGCATTTAAGGTTAAAGACCTTGCTAGTACGAGAGATTTCTATATAGAAATATTAGGTTGCACAGAGGGAAGATCCACTGATACATGGATCGATTTTGATCTATATGGTAATCAATTATCTGCTCATGTTGGTGTTGTAGAGCAAAAATTAGATTATTGTGGAAATGTTGATGGAGTATCAGTTCCAATTCCCCATTTCGGTTGCTTACTTACATCAGTTCAATTTTCAGAACTGTCAGAAAGGCTTGAAAAAGAAAAAATTAAGTTCATTGTTGAACCTCAAGTTCGATATGAGGGAAAAAGTGGCCAACAAAAAACCATGTTTGTGCTTGACTATAGTGGGAACCCATTAGAATTTAAGTCATTCGAAGATAATAGTGAGCTGTTTACATCCTGATTTAATTTTATTCCTAAGCAATGTTTGACAAAATACAGCGGTATGAAGTGTTTTAAAGTAAGTCAAGAAAACCTCATAAAGTTATATATTTTATAAGGTTTTACAAATAGATATTTATTTCTGCTTTACCAGATCTCCTATCGTCCTTTATATATTGTGCTTCAATAGTTTAACTTAATTCTCAAACCATCAAATCTTTGCACATTGCAGTATACGATGAAAAATACAATATATCCGATTATTTCAAGTTAGCCAGATACCTAATAATTAATCATTCAGTTACTTTTGAAGCGTATCTCAGCTACAACCATCAAATGGTCAGACAAAATTTTTGGTAATACTTTGTAATTAGCAAACTCCATGTCGTTGCTAATTAATATCCAGTCGAGACGCTTGTCTTTATAGGAATTATAATCACCCGATTCAGGTCTGTAACTTGAAAAACGAGATCTTGTAGCAAGTGCCTTAATGACCGAAGCCTTGCCAAGCCATTCGCTATTGAAGTCACCCAGGATAATTGTTGGGTTCATGCGTATCGACACTGTTTCCATCATCTCCTTTATCTGTTTGTCCCGCACTGACTGTCTTGAAAAATCCAGATGTACAGAGATGACATCAACCTTTTGTGACTTTTTTCCGTCATTATCAGGCCATTTGATTTGTGCGAGAACGAAACCCTTATCAAGCGTGGGCGGTGAAGGTTCAAAAGTATGTTTTATTGTCTCAATAAGCGGTAGTGCAGAAAGTAACGCTGTTCCGTACGAATACAGCCAGTTCTCTGCATTACGCTCATGCGTTCTCCATGGGTATTGTGCCGCCGAAGCCAGATAAGCTACATGATCAAAACCTCCACTCCAGTGAGATGCTGCATCGGCTTCCTGCAAAGCAACGACATGCGGTTTATGTTTAGTCAGTACATCAGCTATATCATCAAGATTTTTTTTATGGGTACCTTTTGCGACAAACAATTGATTAAAACTATCTTTTCTGCCATGAGCAAGATTGAGTGTTGCCACACGTAAAACTGAATTCGGATAACCTTGCTGAAGAACAATGGTATTATCCGGCTCAATCTCCGAGTTATGGATAGTGTATTGTTGCTTCTTTACTGTTGTACATCCACAAAGCAGAGCAATAGTGAAACCTAGCAAAATAACGAGTAATTTTTTAAGTACTTTTGGTAACCAATCTATAAACATATTTACATCAGGTACTCTAATCCAAGAGCACGTACGGTTTTGTAAATACCACGTTGTTTACGGGCTGGACTAGCTTTACTACTGTCACTTTCCATCACTTTCCTACGCATTTCCAGCCATTCTGGTGTACCCCAGCGGTAAGAAGTCGCTTTTAACGCTTCAAAGACTTCGTTCAATTCATCACGTACGGCATCTCCCATAAAAAAGTAACCCAGCTCATTGTTGTACAGGTTGGAACGATAATCAAAATTGCTGGTGCCGACAAAACCGACATTCTCTCCAATGATGAACTTGGCATGCAGTTTTCCATAATTTACATCCCCACCCATGATGACCGAATCAACACCACCCGTTTGATAAAAGAACAGTTGTGGATGATTGATGAGACGCTTCCACTCTTCACTTTCTACAACTTCGGGATTGAACTCACCTTTCTCTACACTGGAGAGCCATACTTTTTGCAATTGGGGTGTCAGTAAAAAGCGTGGTGCCATACCCATGTCGATGATTGCCTGGGTAAAGATATTATCGCTGGTAAGAACTGAGTTTGTGATGATTTCAATCTTCATATTAGGATGTTCACTTAACAACTTAAGTGTTTCTGCCGCACCGTCATAGATGAGTTTTCCGTCTTTATCGTAGTAAACACCACTGAATAAATACGGCGAAACGATCCTTAACGTACCACTGGATATGCCCCGCCCTTTCGCATCCTCTAAAATTTTGCTAATCAAATACAAAATAGAATTTGGATTGCGCTCCAGGTTTTGGACAACATCTGTCGTTACATTCTTGTTCGTAAGATTATCTAGCTGGTGTGACAGGCGTACTTTTGTTTTATGAAAGCCCGTACGCATGTAACGAGGCATATCATCCAGTCGTTTTTTTATTTCAGGAAAAGCTTTTAAGGTTGCCAGGCTTTTCTGCGCTTTATTACGGTATCGTATATAACTATCGTCATATTTACCCTCAGAAAACTCATCATAAGCTTTATTAGGCAGAATACGCCGATTACCCTTATGCGAGAACAATAAAGAATTATATATCTCACTTACCATTCCGATCGAGTGCTTTTTATCACTGCCTTTCATACTTGGTTTGAGTAATATTTCCAGATCACGAAAGGTACCAAGGTCTGCTGAACCATCTGAATTGATACCGTAATAATCCAGTGAGATATTACGACCACCGGTCATTACTGCTGCCTTGTCAGGAAATGAACCATCAACGATCAACAGTTTGTCATGTGAACGCCGATTGAACTGAAACTTGGTTATGGCGTTAAATATTACCACCTGCACGCGTGCTTTTTTTGTCGTTAGCTTACCTTCAGCATTGCGCATAAATCCGGCATCGACAGCACAGGTTTCAACTGCTCTCAATGAGGAGTGTCCCAAGTTGAAAGAACCAATAGAATCAACCATAATACGCACATCAACACCACGTTTTACCGCATTACACAAGGCCCCGAGTACCGCATAACCTACAAGGTCATTTTTGAAGATATAATAGGTCACATCAACGGTATGTTGCGCGTTCTCGATCAGCCATATCTTTGCTGCCAGCGAATTCATCGCATCGTCACGTGATGGCCCGATAATTTTAGCACTGGTAATATTGTTTGGGATCTGCGCTTCTTTACCGAGTTTTATAGGATCAATGGCAAGTTTAGAAGGTGGTACCCATGTTCGAATTTTATAGATATCATTCACTGTTTTATCTTCAACAGCATTTGCTGGCGGGTACACTGGTTCTGGCACACGGGTACAGGCATGTAACAGTATAGCGAGTATGAGTAACTGTAAAATTCGTATGGTTTGCATCAAACTTCCTTCTTGTTTATTTCAGCAGATTGTTTTTTACTATAATGCAAAAGTATAGTGTATTTCCAAAAGTGTGTCTAGCAACTTTTAATAGAAACCCTTCACAAACACTTAAGCAAGAATATTCCCTTTTACATCATCCTTCTGCTGAAATGAAAACCTTATAATCTAACATAGAATATAATTGGCAAAATAACCTCATAAAGTTATATATTTTATAAGGTTTCAATAGTACAAAAAAGCATGTTAAGAACATATATCTACTTTGGGATGACTAGCCCCTTTGGCAACGACAATGCATTGCTGAGACTAGCTTTTCTCCTCTAGATATTAATCTATATAACTGATGTGGATCTTTTCGATCTTACCGTTAAATCTAAACGGTGCTCTGTCGAAATAATCAAGTGCAACAGGTGAGCCAAGGTCTACCCCTATATCAAAAGTTTCAGATGCAGTGAAGATGGCTGGAACCGATCGTTCTACACGTCCTTGACCGACCTTTTCTCCGTTGACCTTCAGTGTAATGGTTGCTGGGGCCATGCGTTCTTTGGTGTCATATTTGGTTTCTACTTCTATTTTTACCTTGCCGGTTGGGATTACCGATTTAGAAGCAACCTTATAGCGGTTCATGGTCATGGCATTGTATTCAGCTTTTAAGAATCCCTTATCCATATAAACGGTGAACCCCGCAGAGATGCCACCCACAGCAAAAAACACTCCTTCGGCATCCTTTTTGATCTCTGCATCAATCACTGCTATGGTAGAGCGTCCGCTTACAAATTTTGGAGCCAAGCCTTCTGGGATCCGGGTTTGCCCCTCATAAAACGACCATTCTGTCAACGGTGATGAAGGCATCTCACTTGAGTTGTAAAATGAAGTATACAAGCCTGCGCCAATAGGATATACGAGGTTCTCCGTTGCTTCTTTATCGAACACCTCTTTTAACTCAGCGAGTTTTTCAGGGTTCTTTTTCGCGAGATCCTTCGACTGGGAATAGTCGTTCTCAAGGTTATACAGTTCCCATACATCGTTCTCCGGTTCCCAGTTAATCATACCTGTTATATCTGTTGACCACGGTGCCCTAGGACCAAAGGTTCCTGCAAACCAACCTTCGTGATATACCCCACGGCTACCCATGATCTCAAAATACTGGGTAGTCTTGGTAGCTTTGGCCTCAGGGTTATCGAAGGTGTAAACCATAGATATTCCGTCGAGCTCTTGCTGCTCTATGCCATTAACTGTCTTAGGTGCTGTAATATCTAGTATATCATAAAGAGTAGCGGCTATGTCGTTGACATGGTGAAATTGAGAGCGGACTTTTCCATCATGCTTTATCTTTTTAGGCCATGATATAACCATTGGCGTCCGAGTTCCGCCTAGATGAGCGGCGACCAGTTTTGTACTCTGAAAAGGCGATGCACCTGCATACGCCCAGCCGTGATGATACATAACATCAAGGGTTGGTCCACCCAACGCATCCATACCTCCATAATCTTTATTAAGGACATCAATTTGCTGTTCGATAGTTGTTGGCATCGAGTTCTGTGCCAGTAATTCAGAAATCGATCCATTCTGACCTTCAGAGGATGGGCCGTTGTCAGAATTAATATAGATAATCAGCGTATTGTCCAGTTGCCCCTGACGCTCTATCTCATCAACAATTTTTCCGTACTGTACATCAGTATGCTCTAGGAATCCTGCAAATATTTCCATCAATCGAGTTTGAAATTCATGTTGCGATTGAGGAATTTCTTCCCATTTCTGCTGGGTTGAAGCAATCGGATTCAGAGCGGCATCCTGAGGAATCCAGCCTAGTTCCTTTTGCTTTTCAAAGGTCATTGTCCTTAATACTTCCCAACCTTCATCAAATTTTCCGTCATACTTGTCCGCCCATTCCTTAAAAACATGAAAAGGACCATGTACAGCGCCAGGCGTAAAATACACAAGGAAAGGCTTGTCAGGATTGAGGGTTTTGCTCGTGCGAATCCACTGGATGGCTTTTTCTGCCAAGTCTTCGGTCAAGTGATATTTAGGATCATGTGGTGCTTCTATAGGATTGGTATTTTCAAACAGTACGGGTTCATACTGCGATGTTTCTCCTGCTAAAAAACCATAAAAGTAGTCAAACCCTAATCCCGTTGGATAACGGTCAAAAGGTCCAAGTTTTGTAATGTCAGTTACTGGTGTATTATGCCATTTCCCAAACGCAGCAGTGTTGTAACCGTAGTTATTGAGCACCGTTGCAAAAGTAGCGGTGGACTTTGGTATTTCTCCAATATAGCCGTCCCAGTCTGAAGCAAACTCAGCAATCTGACCCGCGCCCACACGGTGATGGTTTCGCCCTGTTAATAAAGAAGCTCTTGTCGGTGAACACATAGCCGTCGTGTGAAAAGCATTGTAACTGATACCTGATTTAGCCAGACGTTCCATAGTTGGCATATGAATTGGTCCCCCAAATACCTCTGGATTTGAAAATCCTGCGTCATCCGTCATAAATATTACAATATTTGGGGCATCTTTTGGCAAACGATTGGGCGTGCTACGCCACTTATGTTTTGAATCTGCAAGTGTTTTACCTGTTACACTCGAAGAAGGCGGTTCGGGAAATGGCAAGACAGAACCATCACTCACTTCTCCTGTTTTGAGAGAAGGAACCTCTTGTGCTA
>CBFHPE010000102.1:0-6568 GCA_965657515.1 Sulfurovum sp. | reverse complement strand
AAAAGCATTTGCCCAGTCTGCAAGCCGCATGCTCTCAAGACGCATTAAAAATTCACCACCTGCTCGTGGAGAAGAACGTTGGAGAAAAGGGTGGAATGTTCGCTTGGATACGTACTGGAAATAGTTTATATTTGTGAAATATCTGTAACGATCGGTATCGCAATAGTCTGCTATAAAAAAAGTTTTTTTCCTGGTCAGGTGAGAGGGGTTAATTATATTTGAAAAAAGATATAATAAATTCATTTTATTAATTTGGTTATTACTAAATTGCTAAGTCTCCAGGATATTAAACTCCTCCCAAGTGTTGCTTAGGTGATACCCTTTAGTTCTCCTTTATTATAAAAATGAATTTATTATTGCCAACTTTGTTTACTGTAAAGTAAGAGATAAAATTTAAATAAGGCTTGTAAATGGAAGAATTACTAAAAACGCCACTTCATGATAGACAACAAGAATTAAAAACCAAAAATGTTAGTTTCTGTGGTTGGGATATGCCTATCCAATTTGATGGTATTATCGCAGAACATGGCTACTGTAGAAATGATGTTGCTTTATTTGACACTTCTCATATGGGAGAGTTCTTTTTTAAAGGTGACATAAAAACTTCAGGCATCAATGAAGCAACTTCTATTAATATCGATGCTCTGGATATTGGAAAGTGTAAATACGGATTTTTGTTAAATGATCAAGGTGGTGTGATCGATGACTTGATTATTTACAGATTAAGTGAAGATGAACTGATGATCGTGGTGAACGCTTCAAGAAGAGCTATTGATTTTGTGACTTTGAACGAAAGAATCACCAACGCGATTTTAGAAGACAGATCTATGGAGTATGCCAAATTAGATGTACAGGGTCCAAGATCAAAAGAGATCTTAGAAAAATATTTTGATGTTGACTTAGACGCCTTATCATTCTTCTCTTTTGTACAAACAAGAGTATTTGATGGTGATTGTTTACTGAGTCGTACAGGCTATACAGGGGAACTTGGATTTGAACTTTATATAGATGCAAATACCTCGGTAAAGTTGTGGGATGCCTTGATATCAGATGGTGTAAAACCAGCGGGACTTGGGGCTAGAGATATTTTACGACTTGAAATGGGGTATAGTCTTTATGGAAATGATCTAAGTGAAACCATTACACCCCTTGAAGCAAATCTTTCAAAGTTCGTCAATTTAAAAAGAGACTATGTTGGTAAAACAGCTTTAGAAAAACAAAAAGAAGATGGTCTAACAAGAATTATATGGCCATTTAAAACAACAACAAGAAGAAGTGCAAGAAAAGATTTTGAAGTGTACCAAAATGACAAAAAAATCGGTTTTGTAACATCAGGAGCTTTTTCACCTATCTTAAATGTCGGAATAGGGCTTGCGATGATCGATGTAGATGGTTTTGATCAAAATCAAAGTATTGAGCTAAGAGATTCACGGTCAAGTTTAGAAGCGAACATTACAACGCTTCCATTTATCAAAAAGTAAAATAAAGTAATAAGGAGAAAAGATGAAAAAATACAATGAAGAACATGAATGGGTTGAAGTTGAAGGAGAAATCGCAACTGTAGGTATTTCTACGTATGCTGTTGAGCAATTAGGTGACCTTACTTTTTTTGAGCTTCCTGAGATGGATGCTGAAGTAAGTATGGGGGATAGTGTAGCATTTGTAGAGTCTGTGAAAGCAGCTTCAGATATTTATTCACCGATATCTGGTGAAATATGTGAGATCAACGAAACACTTCTTGATGAACCTGAAATTATAAATCAGGATGCACAGGGGACATTTATATTTAAATTAAAAGTAACCAATGCAGATGAGTTAGATTCACTTATGAATGAAGATGAATACAAAAACTTTGTAGATTCACTATAAGAGATACGCATGCCATATACTCCACATACAGACGAACAAGTGAGAGAAATGCTTGATGTGATCGGGCTTGAAAATGAGTCTGATCTTTTTTCATCGGTTCCTAAAGAACTACAGATATCTGGAATTGATCTTCCAGAAGGTTTAGATGAATTTTCTACATTTGAAAAGTTTAAATCAATTGCCTCAAAAAATGTAACCAATAAAACAATCTTTATGGGTGGCGGGTACTATGACCATATTGTACCAAGTGCCGTTGATGCATTAGCCGGAAGATCTGAGTTTTACACATCCTATACACCATACCAGGCAGAAGCTTCACAGGGTACACTTCAGGTATTGTATGAATACCAAAGTATGATATGTGAACTCAGCGGTATGGATGTATCTAATGCATCTATGTATGATGGAGCGAGTGCACTGGCAGAATCAGCATTGATGGCAGTAAGAATTTCTCGTAAAAGAAACAAGATACTTATCGATGGTGGTATTAATCCAACTTACATCAAAGTTGTTCAAACCTATTTATCTTTTAGAGATATTGAATTTGAAGTCATCGATGTTAAAGATTTTAAAACAGACCGTCAAACGGTACTGGATAAAATTGATGAGTCTGTGGCAGGGTATCTTTTCCAGAATCCTATCTTTTTTGGAACCATTGATGATTTTACAGCTATTGTTGAAAAACTTCATGAATATAAAGCTTTGGCTGTCGTATCTGCTTATCCTATATCACTGGGGATGTTAAAAGATCCTGCGAGCATGGGTGCAGATATCTTTTGTGCAGATGGACAGTGTCTTGGTAATTATCTGAATTTTGGTGGACCATCATTTGGAATGATAGCAACAAAAGAGAAGTATATCAGAGATCTTCCTGGAAGGATCATAGGTAGAACAGTTGATAAAGATGAAAATGAAATTTTTGTATTGACCATGCAAGCTAGAGAACAACACATTAGACGACATAGGGCTACGTCCAATATATGTTCAAATCAAAATTTGGTAGCGGTTAGATCTACCATATTTATGTCACTTTTAGGTGAAAATGGTTTATCTGAAATGGCAAATCTATGTTTTTCTAAGGCTTCGTATTTAAAAGAGGAACTTTCTAAAATTGATGGTGTCTCTGTTTTAAATAAAGAAGACAGTTTCAATGAATTTGTCATTGCTACACCTTTAGACAGTGATGATCTTTTGGATCAATTAAGAGAAAAAGGTTTTTATGCAGGTATTAATCTGGCGCATATTGATAGTAAGTTTAAAAATGAGATATTGGTAACTGTGACTGAAAAAAGAACTAAAGAACAGATGGATGCTCTTGTGAGTTCGATCGGGGATGTACTATGAGTGTAAATATGAAGATAAAAACGATTTTTGACAAATCTCAAAATGGTAGAAAAGGTATAAAGTTACCGCCTTTAGACGTTGATGTTGATAGCAAGATAAATAGTGCATTATTGAGAGAAGAAAAAGCAAAGTTACCACAGGTGAGCGAGTTTGATGTCGTGAGACATTTTACAAATTTGTCAAATAAAAATATGTCTATCGATAAAAACTTCTATCCCCTTGGTTCTTGTACGATGAAATACAATCCAAAGATCGCAGAGCGCATTGCCAACCTTGATGGATATTTAAATTTGCACCCTCATGTTGTGACTAATAATTTTAATGATGATGTCCAGGGATCATTAGAGACCATTGATATGCTTGAGAAAAGTTTATGTGAAGTTACTGGTATGAGTGCTTTTACAACAACGCCACAAGCAGGTGCACATGGTGAGATGCTTGGAATTATGATGATCGACAAGTATCATAAAAGTAAAGGTGAAAAAAGAAAATATATCATTGTTCCAGATTCATCACATGGTACAAACCCTGCCACTGCATCTATGGTAGGATATGAAGTCATTACCATCAAGTCTGATGAAAATGGTGCTATGGACTTCGAAACTTTTAAAAACAAAATGAATCATGATGTAGCAGCTGTGATGCTAACGGTACCTAATACACTGGGTATGTATAATAAACGCATCAAAGAGCTTTGTGATCTGGCCCATGAGTATGGTGCTTTAATGTACTATGATGGTGCAAATATGAATGCAATTATGGGTGTAGCACGTCCTGGTGATATCGGTTTTGATGTGATACATATCAATGTTCATAAAACCTTTGCAACACCGCATGGTGGTGGTGGACCGGGTTCTGGACCTGTTGGAGTGAATGATAAACTCAAACCTTTTTTACCGGACTTAGGTATTAAAAAAGAGAATGATATATATGAGTTTACAACAGGTGGGGTTAACTCTATAGGTAAAATATCTCCATTTTTTGGAAACTATGGTATCTCACTAAGAGCGATCACCTACATGACAGTACTTGGTTCAGATGGGATGAAAAATGCCAGTACCAAAGCGGTACTCAATGCAAACTACCTAAGAGTAAGGCTCAAAGATTATTTTGATGTGCCATTTGCTGGCATGTGTATGCATGAGTGTGTTTTAAGTGCTAAAACACTAGCCAAAAAGGGTGTGAGTGCGATGGATATAGCCAAATATCTTCTAGATTTTGGATTACATTCACCAACGGTCTATTTTCCACTTATTGTCAAAGAGGCTATTATGATAGAGCCAACAGAGACAGAAAATAAAGAGACCATCGATTATTTTTGTGACACAATGATAAATGCAGTTAAATTAGTAGATGAAAACCCTGAAGAGTTTCAACTCTATCCAAAAACACTTGGAGTATGTAGACCTGATGATACAAGGGCTATAAAAGAATTAGATGTTAAATTCAACCACTAAAAAAACTTTTGCACTTTTTACTTCACCAAGTTTAAGTGCAAAAGATAATATGCGTATTGATAAAGAGCTCTTTGAAGGTTTTATACCCTCAAATATGCCAATTTTCAGAGTATATGAATGGGAATCCTCATTCACTTATGGACTTTCTCAAAGTATGGATAACCTTAAAAATGATGAACATCTTGGCGGATATGATGATAACCATGCTCAGAGAATGACAGGTGGCGGCATACTTTTTCATGGGAATGATATTTCCTACTCACTTGTGATACCGACAACTTACGTGAAAGGTCTTAGTGTCAAAGAAAGCTATGAAGTCATATGTGGTTTTTTGATGGAGTTTTATAAAAGGCTTGGCTTGAACCCTGTTTATGCTAAAGATCTAGAAGATATAAATCTATCAAAAAGTCACTATTGTCAAGAAGGTTTTGAGCCTTATGATATTTTAGTCGATGGTAAAAAAATTGGTGGCAATGCACAAAGAAGGTCCAAAGAAGCCATTTTTCAACATGGATCGATCAGTATTGATAATTCTACTTACAATATGGGTCATACACTTGAAGATCTAGGTGTAAAAATTAGTTTTAAAAATGCAAAAGAATTACTTGTTAAGTCATTTGCACATACTTTTAATGTGCTTTATGAAGAAAAAAATGAGGATATAGCGTATGCGTCTTGATAAACCACAACGAAAACCAGAGTGGCTAAGAAAAAAAATATCTTTTTCAGCACAAAAAGATATGGATCAACTACTAAAAGAAAATGGTATTCACACAATTTGCCAGGAAGCTAAATGCCCTAATATCAGTGAATGTTTTGCATCAAAAACGGCAACTTTTTTAATTTTAGGTGGCATCTGTACGAGACGTTGTACTTACTGTAACGTCACAACAGGCAGTCCTGATGCCGTCAATAAAAAAGAGATAGATCAAGTAACAGATGCCGTTAAGCAGTTAGGATTAAAATTCGTTGTTATTACCAGTCCTGCAAGAGATGATCTTAAAGATGGTGGGGCACAGCAGTTCTTCGAAGTAACACAAAATATTTTAAAGACACTTCCGGATACAAAAGTTGAACTTTTAGTGCCTGATTTCCAAGCCAACACTGAATCTATTAAAACTGTAGCCAATAGTGGTGCTGTTATTGTGGGGCATAACATGGAAACAGTGCCAAGACTCTATCATATTAGGAAAGCATCTATTTACCAAAGGTCTTTAGATGTACTAAGAGAGATCAAAGAGCATGCACCTCAAGGTGTGAAAACCAAAAGTGCCATTATGGTGGGACTAGGTGAGACTAAAGATGAAGTAGTAGGTGTTATGAAGGATCTTTTAGGGGTAGGTTGTAAACTTTTAAGTATCGGTCAATATCTGGCTCCATCAAATGAATTTGAAAAAGTTGTAGAGTATGTTACACCTAAGCAGTTTGAAGAGTATAAACAAATAGCACTGGATATGGGGTTTGAGTATGTGCACTCTTCACCTTATGCGAGAAGCTCATATATGGCTCATGAATATATCTAGGTAATAAAAAGGGAAATGATGTATGATTTTGATGTAATAGTAATAGGTGCAGGACCTGCAGGTTACGAAGTGGCTTCACATTTAGGTAAAGGTGGAAAATCTGTCTGTGTCATTGAAAAAGGTGAAAACTCTGTTGGTGGTACATGTCTTAATGAAGGATGTGTGCCGGCTAAAAATTTTTTAGAAACTTCGTCTTATATAAAAAAAGAGGAATATTTCAAATCATGTGGAGTCAATCATACAACTAGTTCATTAGATATGATGACACTTAAAGCATCGACACTTTGCCTCATAGAAGATTTAAAAGTTGGTATTTTTGGTAAACTAAAAAAAGCCAAAGTCACTATAGAATACGATACAGCAAGCTTTGTTGAT
>CBFHPE010000101.1:0-6626 GCA_965657515.1 Sulfurovum sp. | reverse complement strand
TGATGCTATCTTAAATGATCGACCTATCAACATATTTAATCATGGTAAAATGAGTCGGGATTTCACCTATATAGATGATATTATCGATGGGATCATTAAAGTCATCGACAATCCGGCAAAAACTGATGAAGCGTTTGATGCTGAAAAACCGGACCCTTCTATCTCTTCTGCGCCCTATAAGATCTACAATATCGGACATAATGCACCACTGTCACTGATGACATTTGTGGAAACTCTAGAGCAAATACTCGGTAAAGATGCTCAAAAGAACTTTATGGATATACAAGATGGTGATGTCGTCTCTACCTATGCAGATGTGAGTGGATTGATAAAAGATTTTGGATATAGACCTGATACACCTTTAGAAGAGGGGATATCAGCATTTGTTCATTGGTATAGAGATTTTTACAAAGAACAGATATGAAACGCTTTTTGATCTACATTTCACAAACGTACGGTATACCCATAGGTATTCCTCTGCAAAAAGAAATAAAGAGAAGAGGATATGAGGTAAAATGGTTTTGTGATGAACCCAAGTCAGAGAGTGTCCCTAATTTAAGTGGCGTATCATTTATAAGTGTTGATGAGGTCATGAAGTATGATCCAGATGTGGTACTTGCATCAAGTAATGTAGTTCCGGACTTTTTTCCAGGACTCAAGGTACAGGTTTTTCATGGTTTTTCTGTAGGTAAAAGATCCGAAGCCAAAGGACATTTCAACATACGAGGTTGTTTTGATCTCTATTGTACACAAGGCCCAACAACTACAGCCCCTTTCAGAGTATTACAGAAAAAGCACAAACATTTTAAGGTGGTGGAGACAGGATGGCCAAAAGTCGATCCTCTTTTCCCTCTAGATACTAAAATATCTGATGGACTTCCAACTATTATGATCAGTTCTACTTTTACTACGCGTTTAAGTCTGGCTAAAAATTCAGAAGTTGTAAAAGAGATAGAAAAACTCTCTAAGAGTGGTAAGTGGAAGTTCATAGCAGTCTTACACCCTAAAATGGAACAAGAGGTTGTATCACGATTTAAATCTATTCAGAATGACCACTTTAGCTTTCATGATACAACAGATCTTGTTCCTTTATATAAACGAGCAGATGTGATGCTCTCAGATACCACGTCAGCCATCACAGAATTTATTCTCCAGAAAAAACCTGTGGTGACTATCAATAATAATAAACCAGCAAACTATATGATCAATATAACCCAGGCAGACGAGATCGAAAAAGCACTTGAGTATGCATTGAGTAGACCTGATATGATCATGAAAAATATTGACTTATTTGTAGAAGAAACACACCCCTATAGTGATGGAAAATCAAGTAAAAGAGTAATTGATGCCTGTTTGGATTTTTTAGAACATGATGTGGTCAAGAAAAAACCTTTAAATCTTATCAGGCGCTATAAGATCCGTCAAAAATTAAAACAGTTAAAGTTTGAAAGGTGAAACTATGAAAGAGCCTTTCATTTGGGATAAATATTCAGATCAACCATACCCTATCAAAGATAAAGTTTATAAAAAAGAGATGCGAAAAAGGCATATGTGGGACTATATTCCTCTATTTTTTACAAATATACTTTTTTTCCCACTGGGTATTTTACTTATGGTCTTGTTTAAGGGCAAGAAAGTAGCAAAAGAGAGCTTTTACGGTATGGGAGTAGATCTTGACAAGGGTGCTAAACAAAAAGAGATTATAGAGGAACTTGGAGTGAAACATCTTTTGATACGGATGCCACTTTGGGAGATGCATAGAGTAGAGAAGTATGTGGACTTTGCAAGATCATTTGGTGAAGATAAAAAAATACTTTTAAATATACTTCAAGATAGAGAACATATAGAAGATGATGTATTGCTTCAAAAAGATATAGAGACCATTTTTGAACATTTTTCTTCTTTTGTTAATGAGTATCAGGTCGGTAATGCGATTAACCGTACAAAATGGGGATTTTTCTCTATGAAAGAGTATTTGAAATGGTATAAGAGCATTCAAAAAATACGAGATGCAAAATATCCAGATCTAAAACTCATAGGCTCTTCTGTTATAGATTTTGAATATCACTATACTATACGTACACTGTTTAATTTTTTTCCTATTAAGTATGATAAATTTTCTTCCCTTTTATATGTTGACAGACGTGGTGCACCAGACAATACACAAATGGGTATCTTTAACACGAATAACAAGATCTCGATGCTTTATAGTCTTGTAAAACTCTCACCTAAGACAAGTGATGAAATATATATTACAGAAGTTAACTGGCCACTTTCAAACACTGCCCCTTATGCCCCTACCTCTGAAGTAGAGTGTGTGAGTGAAGAGGAGTATGCTAGGTTTATGGTGGAGTATTTACGCACCGCAAAAGAGAGTGGAAAGATACAGCGGGTTTACTGGCATCAGCTCATAGCTGCCGGGTATGGTTTAGTAGATGATAGAGGTGAAAAGCTACGTAAAACTGAAGCATTTGAGAAGTTTAAAAGTGTGATCAGTCAATAATAAATATTAACTTGAAAAGGCATCATCTACTGCTTGGCACAGTATGTGTCCTATCAATATATGCATTTCCTGTATACGCGGTGTATCGTCTGAGGGGATGATAAGGTTTAGATCACAGACTTCATTCATTTTTCCTCCAGATTTTCCAGACATACCAAGTGTAGCACATCCAAGCTCTTGGGCTAGTGTAAATGCGGAGATGATATTATCTGAATTTCCCGATGTAGAGATACCTATGAGTAGATCGCCTGGGTTTGCTAATGCTTCAACCTGCCTGTCAAATACACGTCCATATCCATAATCATTAGAGATAGCAGTAAGTGCTGAGGTATCTGTAGTAAGAGCAATAGCAGGTAAACCTTTTCTTTCATTCTTGTATCGACCAGTAAGCTCAGCTGCAATGTGTTGTGCATCAGCGGCAGATCCACCATTTCCAACAAGAAGTACCTTATTCCCTGACTTTAGTACTTTTACCAAAAGTTCAGAAGCACTTTGGATATCTTGGATCATTGAATCCATCGTTTTCTTGATGGTTTCTTGATGCGCCTGGAGTTCATTTTGGATCATATTTAACATAGGTTACTTTCAATTTTTTGAATCAGATTACTTGTACTTTTACCCTCTACAAAATCTATGAGTATGACTTCATTGGCAATATCTGAACCAACAACTTCTTTATCTGCATAATCTGCACCTTTTACTAAGATCTGGGGTAAAATACGTTTTATGAGTTCATAAGGTGTGTCTTCGGTAAAGGGTACAACATAATCTACACTTTCCAATGCTGCAAGTAAGAATGCGCGATCTTCAAGTATATTGACAGGCCTATTGTCACCTTTGAGTCTACTAACACTTTCATCACTGTTAAGTCCCACTATGAGGACATCACCAAGTGCTTTTGCCTGTTCTAAATAACTGGCATGACCTCGATGCAGGATATCAAAACAGCCATTGGTAAAGATGATTGTTCTTTTTTGTTCTTTAAGTCTTTTGGCAATACGTGTGATCTGATCAAAATCTCTTATTTTACTATGTGCCTGACCTTTGTTAAGAGAGTGCTCATAAGCTTCAATTTCATTGAGTGTTACTGTAGCTGATCCTACTTTTTCAACAACAACTGCAGCAGCTTTGTTTGCAAATATACAGGATTCTTCAAGCGTAAGTCCTGATACCATGGCTACACCCAGTGAAGCTAAAACCGTATCACCTGCACCTGTTACATCATAAACTTCTCTTGCTACTGTTGGTATAATGGACATTTCATCTTCAAATAATGCGATACCATCTTCGCTAAGTGTAATAAGTGTAGCTTCAAGTTGTAACTCATTTTTGAGTTTGTAACCTGCCTCTTTGAGCGAATAACTGTCTACAATGTCTGTATGTGTAGCAAGACTTGCTTCTTTTTTATTTGGTGTAAGTAAGGTAGCTCCAGTATATTTACTATAGTCTGTTCCTTTTGGGTCTACTAGTACAGGTTTATTCATATCTCTTGCCATATTGATGATATCTTTTGTCAGCGTAGGGGTAAGTACACCTTTCCCATAGTCAGAAAGTAAAATGGCATCATAATGGAAGAAGTTTTTTTTGAGTGCTTCGAGCAGTGCAAACTGTGAAGCGAGTAATATATTTTCTGTTGTTTCACTATCATAACGTATCACTTGCTGTGAAGATGCTATGATACGGCTTTTTTTAGTCGTGATACGGGCAGTTTCATGAATGATACTTGTTTCATGTAAAGGTGTTTGTAAAAGCAATTCATTTAACTCTTCTGCATTCCTGTCATCACCTATAATAGAAAAGAGCGATACTTTTGCATCAAGTGAGTGCAAATTGTTAACAACGTTTCCCGCACCACCAAGAACAGTACTTTCTTTGTTTGTTGATACTATCTGAACCGGTGCCTCAGGAGAGATACGTTTACAATCACCCCAAATATAGTGATCTATCATTAAGTCACCTATGACAGCAATATGTGGCTTTTTATTACGTATTCTATCCATGCGTATTAATCCTAGGTATAATCTTTATACTATTTTACCTTGATTTTCTTCTAAATACTCTTTACATTGCATGATGGAGTCAAAACTATACGTACTATGGATAATATTTCTATTTCCAATAGCAATGCTGTTTTGAATATTTGCATTTTGTGCCAGGTCAATATCACTTTGCTTATCTCCTATTATCCATGAGTGTTGTAAATCTATAGTATACTTTTGTAAAATATTATCTATCATTCCTGTGGCAGGTTTCCTACAGTTACAATTGTCCTCTGGAGTATGTGGACAATATTGTACTTCCTGGATATCTAATCCTTGTTTATGTAACACATCAAGCATCCATTGCGTTAAGGTATCAAAATCTTGTTGTGTATAATATTTACGACCAATACCAGATTGATTTGTTACGATAAAGAGTAGATATCCTGCATCAGTAAAAATATGTAATAGATCAAAAATATTATCTGAAAATTCAAAATCAGCTTTTTTTGATACGTAACCGTGATCTATATTAATGATGCCATCACGATCTAAAAATAATGCTTTTTTTAACATAGAATCTCTTTACATAGGAACAATGGATCTCTTACTCTTAGTGAGCACCTTCTCTTTTAAGTACGGTCTTAACTGTTTTAAATAATATCACTATATCAACCCAAAGTGACCAGTTCAGTACATACCATTTATCAGTCTCGATCCTAAAGTCATAGTCCGTGTCACTACGTCCACTTACTTGCCATAAACCAGTAATGCCAGGTTTAACCATAAAGTAATACTCTGCATCTTCTTTGTAATAGTTATCTATCTCTTCTTGAATTACAGGTCTTGGACCAACAAAATTCATTTCACCTTTAAGTACATTAAAGATCTGTGGCAGTTCATCCAGTGAAGTCTTTCTTAAAAAATTTCCAATTTTGGTGATCCTGGGATCATTTTTTAATTTAAAATTTTTCTCCCATTCTTCTTTAATATCTGCATCTTCTTTAAGAAGTTTGTCCAGCCTCTCTTTTGCGTCACTGTACATGCTTCTAAACTTTAACGTTGGTATGACCTTTCCATTTTGTCCTACGCGGTTATGTGCAAAAAATACTGGACCTTTAGATCCTTTTTTTATAAGTATTGCAAGTATACCAATAAGAGGTAGGAGCACGGGAAGTAAGGCAAGTGCGAGTAAGTAGTTGAATGTCTGTTGAAATATTCTACGGTACCAGCTTTTCAATCTATTTTTGTACACTATGAGGTTTGTACGTGTATTGGAGAGTTCATAAATATGTGAATGTGTTAGGTCATAATCTCTCATTAAAGGGATAAATATGACTTCATGCTTTTTTTTGATCTGGCATGCAAGTACTTTTTTCAGTGATTCCGAGTTACTTCCTGAAGAGTTTACAAAAATAGTTGAGAGTTCCTCGTCTTTTTTCGGCTTTACATAGCCTAAATAGGGGTTTCCATAGATCTCTGCAGTTAAAAAAGGATCTTTTCCATAAATTTCAGCTTTTTTACACCAAAGACCGAGTTTATGAAGGAGCTTTTTACTTATATTTTTTGCCAGAGGGATAAAAAACATCATAAATAAAAATGAAAAACCTATTACAAGTCTTGAATAGTTTTCTATTGATTTTGTCATGGCTAAATAAGCAAAAACAAAAATAGAAGAGAAAATAATAGCTTTAATGATCAAGCGACTTTCATGCCAAAAATCATAGCGATAATGGTACATTCCTTCATATGCAAAAAGTCCTATGGTGATAATATATATAGGATAAAATGATAGATATGTAATATATGGAATGGTATGGGGTTCTAGTGTATTAAAACTATCTCTAAGTATGAATGCCAAATAAAGAGAAAGAATGATCATAAAAATATCAAAAATGATAAAAATAAATTTAGCTATGATGTCTTTCATGATGCCCTTTATTCTAGGTGTATTTTAGGGATTACGGATAATAGTGGCACTTCCTTGAAGTAATACTATAGTGGAAGTTTCTGCTCCATCCGTATGATTAATTTGAACCAAGGTGTCTTCAGAGTTTTTAACAACTTTGTTGCCCGGATAGACAGTTTCAGCCTGATTGACTTCTAACTCTAGAGTTCCACTAGGACCAGTTGAACCAGAATCT
>CBFHPE010000100.1:0-6640 GCA_965657515.1 Sulfurovum sp. | reverse complement strand
TAAAATATATTTTAATCTACCTTCACGGTTTGCTTCTATGATCTTGACATCTTTTGTAGGAACAGAAGTGATCATGTCAAGAAATTCTTCTTTTTCACAACTCTCGTTCCATATATCCTCAGGATACCTGAAAAATGTGGATACATGCTCTAGGATCTCTTTCTTAGGTGTTACTTTTACTTCTCTATATATCCAGGAACTAACTGTTCTTCTGTCTTTTTTAAGTATTTTGGCAAACTTTGACATACTGAGTTCTGAACGTTGATATATTTCAATCATTTTATCTATGCTGTTCATATACAATTAAAAAAATCTCCTATTTAAAAACTATTACAATTGTACAGTTTTTATACATAATGTATATTAAATCTGTAAAAATAATTTTTATGTATAAAAGAAAATATTTTTAATCATCTTTTATACTATTTAATTATTCAGGGCTGTGGTATACTTTTTTAATGTGATGTAATGAGTAAAACAACACAGTGGTGAACTTTAACCACAATTATATAGTAAAACAAAAGGTAAACAATGAAAGCATATGTTGTAAATAAAAATGGAAATGGAGACTTTGTCTCTGGCATCGAAGATGTGTCTATACCTACTATAAGTGATGATGAAGTACTTATAAAAGCATCATACTCATCACTTAATTTTAAAGATGCACTCAGCTCTATAGGTAATCCCGGTGTTACAAGAACCTTCCCGCATATTACAGGTATAGATGTTGTCGGTGTTGTGGATTCTTCAAATAGTGATATGTTCGAAGTTGGAGAACGCGTGTTGGTAACAGGGTATGACATGGGTATGAACACTGATGGTGGACACAGTGAGTTTGTAAAAGTACCAGCTTCGTGGATAGTAAAGATATCAGATGAGTTAAGTGATAAAGAGAGTATGATCTATGGAACAGCTGGGCTAACAGCTGCACTCAGTGTACAGGAGCTTTTGTCCAATGGTGTAACCCCTGAAAAAGGTGAAGTATTGGTCACAGGTGCTACAGGTGGTGTTGGTTCTGTGGCTGTGGCTATCTTAAGCAAACTTGGTTTTGATGTGGTTGCGCTAAGTGGAAAAGAAGAAAAGATACCATTTCTCAAATCAATTGGGGCAAATGAGGTCATCTTAAGAGATGATTTTGATATAACAAATAAAAAGCCTATGTTAAAAACCAGGTTCTCAGCAGTCGTAGACACAGTTGGTGGTGACATTTTGGCCCATGCATTGAAAATAACAAACTATGATGGTGTCGTGACATGTTGTGGACTTAATGCATCACATGAATTAAATACCACTGTTTTCCCTTTTATTTTACGTGGGGTAAGACTTATAGGTATAGATTCTGTTGAAATGACATTAGATAAAAAAGAGGCTGCATGGAATAAAATCGCAAATGAATATAAAGTTCCTATGCTTGAAACACTCTGTAATGAGATCGGATTAGATGATATCAAAGCAGCTTATGAGACATTATTGGCAGGAAAGTCTGTAGGAAGATATTTGGTGAAGATCTAGGTAAGTATGTCACTTATCTAGTTCCCACCCTATGTTATAAAAGACTTTCTTGAATGGAAAGACTGAGATTATTTTTGAAAAGATCCCCATAAGAGGTTTTGAGATTGATCTCTTCATAGGCATCAACCAGACCTTTGTTTTGTTTTAATATATTAATGAGAATCAGCAGTATTTTCCCTGCATCATTAGGTTTGACATGTGCAGGAGACTCTTTACTGAGTGTAAAATGCCGATGAATCTTCTCAACGATCTCCTTATTTCTGATCTCTATAAAGACCGATTCCAATGGAGACTTGAAGAACATGATACTATTTTTGATATCTACAGAAGTATACATAATATCTAAACCATAGATCTTTGTGGAAAATGAATCAAACAGATAAAGTCTTTTGTTGTAATTTTCATTAAATGTATCATACAACAGATCGAGCGTAGCTACTTTCTCTTCTTTTGTATAGAAGTTTCCAATATCACTGAAACAAAAATTTAGCAATGATTTTATATCATGCCATTCATCACTTTTATAAGCATAATTTAGCATAGTATGTATACGCTCTTTTTTGAGTGCAATTATTTTACTGTCCTCTTTTTGTACATAATACTTAGGAGAAATGAAATCTCTATAAACTGAAGCGGGAAATTTAGGGTGGATAACCAAACGCTGTTCAGATTCATTTTTTAAACTATATTTTAATCTACCTTCACGGTTTGCTTCTATGATCTTGACATCTTTTGTAGGAACAGAAGTGATCATATCAAGAAATTCTTCTTTTTCACAACTCTCGTTCCATATATCCTCAGGATACCTGAAAAATGTGGATACATGCTCTAGGATCTCTTTCTTAGGTGTTACTTTTACTTCTCTATATATCCAGGAACTAACTGTTCTTCTGTCTTTTTTAAGTATTTTGGCAAACTTTGACATACTGAGTTCTGAACGTTGATATATTTCAATCATTTTATCTATGCTGTTCATATACAATTAAAAAAATCTCCTATTTAAAAACTATAACAATTGTACAGTTTTTATACATAATGTATACTAAATATGTAAAAAATATTTTTATGTATAAAAGAAAATTTTTTTAATCATCTTTTATACTATTTAATTATTCAGGGCTGTGGTATACTTTTTTTAAAGGAGATGTAATGAGTAAAATCTATGATGATATATATAAAGAGTCGATAGAAAACCCTGAGAAGTTTTGGGCAGAAGCTGCAACAAAAGTACACTGGTACCACAAGTGGGATAAAGTACTTGATGTAGTAGATGGTCACTACAGATGGTTTGTGGGTGGGTGTATGAATACGTGTTACAATACACTTGATCTGCATATAGATAATGGTAGGGGTGATCAAACAGCCCTTATTTATGATTCCCCGGTAACGGATACAAAAAAACAGTACACCTATAGAGAATTACGTGATAGAGTGGCAAAAACTGCTGGTATGCTTGTAAATAAAGGGGTGGTGAAGGGCGATAGAGTAGTCATTTATATGCCTATGATCCCTGAAGCGGCAATTGCCATGCTTGCATGTGCCAGAATCGGTGCGATTCATTCAGTAGTATTTGGCGGATTTGCGGCACACGAACTTGCAACAAGGATCGATGATGCAAAGCCAAAAGTTATTATGAGTGCAAGTTGTGGTATTGAGATAAGTAGAGTCATCCATTATAAGCCGCTACTTGATGAAGCCATTAAAAGATCTACGCATAAACCAACTACTTGTTTTATTTGGCAGCGTCCTCAAGAACGTGCAAATATGTTGCCATGGAGAGATGTTGACTGGGAAGAAGAAGAGGCTAAAACAGATCCTGTAGATTGTGTTCCTGTGGATGCGATCGATCCACTTTATATATTATATACCTCAGGAACTACGGGTAAACCTAAAGGGGTTATCAGAAGTAATGGTGGTCACTCTGTAGCAATGAAATGGTCTATGGACAATATCTATGATGCTAGACCAGGTGATGTCTTCTGGGCAGCCAGTGATGTTGGCTGGGTAGTTGGACATTCGTACATCGTTTATGCGCCACTTATGAATGGCTGTGCAACGGTTATCTATGAGGGTAAACCTGTACGTACGCCAAACCCAGGTGCATTTTGGAGACTATGTGAAGAGTATGGTGTAACGCAACTTTTCTCAGCACCTACTGCATTTAGGGCTATTCGTAAAGAAGATCCTGAGGGTAAATTCCTTAAAAACTATGATCTAAGTAAACTCAAAACAGTCTTTATGGCAGGTGAGAGATGTGATACGGCAACGTACGAATGGACTAAAAAAGTAACTGGTAAAGAGGTTATTGACCACTGGTGGCAAACTGAAACAGGTTGGGCTATCGCTGCTAACCCGACGGGTGTGGACCCAATGGAAGTAAAAGCAGGTAGTCCTACTAAACCAATGCCAGGATTTAACCTGCAAGTACTAGATGCTGAAGGTAAACAGTGTAAACCAGGGAAACTTGGTAACCTTGTATTAAAATTACCACTGCCACCAAGCTGTTTAATGGGTATTTGGAATGATGACCAGCGTTATAAAAGCTCTTACCTAAAGTTCTATGATGGGTACTACCTTACAGGTGACTCAGGATACATAGATAAAGATGGTTATGTATGGGTCATGGGTCGTATGGATGGTGTTATAAATGTAGCAGGTCACCGTTTAAGTACAGGTGAAATGGAAGAGATCGTTGCAAAACACCCTGATGTTTCAGAATGTGCAGTTATAGGAGTAGATGACGCTCTTAAAGGTGAATCACCTATGGGCTTTGTGGTACTTAAAGAAGGTATCGAAAGAGATGACGCTTCTATAGTAGATGCCGTTGTACAACTTGTACGTGAAGAGATCGGTGCAGTTGCAAGCTTTAGAATTGCAACAGTAGTTGATAGATTACCTAAGACAAGAAGTGGTAAGATTCTACGAGGTACGATGAGAGACATCGCTGATGGAAAAGAGTGGAACATGCCTTCAACTATTGAAGATCAATCCGTATTACCAGAAATTACTAAGGCTATTAACGCACTTGGTTACCCAAAAAAATAAACAAAATAAAAATAAAGGAATTATAATATGAGCGCAGGAAAAAAATTTAGAGAAGCATTAAAAGAGAATGGACCATTACAAATTGTAGGTGTTATAAATGCATACAGTGCTATTCAAGCAGAAGCGGTAGGTGCTAAAGCACTTTATATTTCAGGAGCAGGTGTTGCAAATGCTAGTTATGGACTACCGGATATCGGGATGACGATGCTTGAAGATGTATGTATCGATATTAGACGTATCACAGGACGTTCTGATCTTCCACTTTTGGTTGATGCTGATACAGGTTGGGGTGGTGCATTTAACATCGCTAGAACAGTAAGAGAGATGACAAAAGCTGGTGCAGCAGGTTGTCATATAGAAGATCAGGTTGCACAAAAGAGATGTGGACACAGACCTAATAAAGAACTTGTAAGTACTGAAGAGATGTGTGACCGTCTACGTGCAGCTGTAGATGGTAAAACAGATCCAGATTTTGTTGTAATGGCAAGAACAGATGCACATGCAAGTGAAGGTCAGGAAGCAGCTTTAGCTCGTGCTCAAGCATATGTAGAAGCTGGTGCAGATATGATCTTTGCAGAAGCGATCCACACACTGGAAGAGTATAAAGCATTTACAGATGTGATCAAAGTGCCAGTACTTGCAAATATTACAGAATTTGGTGCAACACCTATGTTTACGGTTGAAGAACTTGGTAATTCAGGTATAGACATGGTCCTTTATCCTCTATCAGGATTTAGAGCTATGAATAAAGCTGCTCTTGAAGTATTCAAGGCGATCATCAATGAAGGTTCACAAGAAAGTACTTTACCTATTATGCAGACAAGAAAAGAATTATACGACATGCTAGATTACTATGCATACGAAGATAAATTAGACGAACTTTTTTCTAAAAGTAAATAAAAGGATATACCATGAGTAATGAAACAAAATCAGGATTCAAACCTAAAAAATCAGTGGCACTTTCAGGTGTTGCTGCGGGGAATACTGCATTATGTACAGTAGGGCGTACAGGTAATGACCTGCACTACCGTGGATATGATATTTTAGAGTTTGCTACAGAGGCAGAATTTGAAGAGATCGCATACCTGTTGATACATGAAAAATTACCAACTCAATCAGAGTTGAACGCATATAAAGCAAAATTACAGTCTATGAGAGATATCCCTGAAGGTGTTAAAACTATTTTAGAGCAACTTCCAAAAGACACTCATCCAATGGATGTTATGAGAACAGGATGTTCAGCCCTGGGTTGTCTAGAACCTGAAGCTGAAGATCATAACAAAGCGCAAGCACAAGATCTGGTAGATAGACTAATGGCATCATTTGGTTCAATTTTACTCTACTGGTATCATTATACGCATAACAACAAGCGTATAGATCTTGTAACTGATGATGACAGTATCGGTGGTCATTTCTTACATCTTCTACATGGTGAAAAACCACGTGAGTCATGGGTAAAAGCAATGCATATATCTCTAATTCTTTATGCAGAGCATGAGTTTAATGCTTCTACGTTTGCGGCACGTGTTGTTGCTGGTACGGAGTCAGATATGTACTCAGCAGTGACAGGTGCTATTGGTGCACTTAGAGGACCAAAGCATGGTGGTGCGAACGAAGCTGCATTTAGGATCCAGCAACGTTATAGCTCTGCAGATGAGGCTGAAACAGATATTAAAGAGCGTATGGCAAATAATGAAATTGTCATTGGTTTTGGACACCCTGTATATACTACAAGTGACCCTAGGAATGTTGTGATCAAAGAAGTAGCAAGATCACTATCTGAAGAGAATGGTACACCACTTATGTATGATGTGGCATCACGTTTGGAAGAAGTAATGTGGGATGCGAAGAAAATGTTCCCTAATCTTGACTGGTTCTCGGCAGTTTCTTACAACCAAATGGATGTTCCTACGGATATGTTCACACCATTGTTTATTATTTCAAGAGTAAGTGGATGGGGTGCACATGTTATTGAGCAAAGAGAAGATGGTAAGATCATACGTCCGTCTGCAAATTACACAGGTCCTGAAGATCTAAAATTTGTACCTTTGGCACAGAGAGGTTAATATGATAGGTAAAAATT
>CBFHPE010000099.1:0-6769 GCA_965657515.1 Sulfurovum sp. | reverse complement strand
TTTATATCCATCAAGAAGATCTTCTTTGATATCTTTTTTACCTGCAACACTTAGTAGTGTCGGCAAGAAGTCCATACCACGAACAATTCCATTACTCACACTATCTGGCTTAATATGCCCTGGCCATCTTACAAGTGCAGGCACTCTCCAACCACCTTCCCAGTTTGTGTTTTTCTCAGATCTAAATGGAGAAGACGCAGCATCTGGCCATGTGTTTTTATGTGGTCCATTGTCTGTAGAGTAAAATACAAAAGTATTGTCTGCAATTTTCAATCTATCAAGTGTGTCAAGTATTTGTCCGATATGTCTATCGTGTTCAACCATACCATCACCATAATTATCTTGCCCTGAGATACCTTGGTTTTCTTTTTTCACATGCGTTCTAAAGTGCATACGCGTACCATTCCACCATACAAACCACGGTTTTTTTGCAGCAGTTTGTCGCTCTATGAAGTCAATAGCTGCTGTCACTGTTTCATCATCTATAGTTTCCATACGTTTTTTAGTCAATGGTCCAGTATCTTGAACTTTCCCATCTGCAAAGCTATGGATAACCCCACGAGGACCAAACTTCTTACGAAACTCAGGATCTTTCGGATAATCAACATTTTCAGGTTCTTCTTCTGCATTTAAGTGATAAAGATTTCCTAAGAACTCATCAAAACCATGATTGGTAGGAAGCATTTCATCTTGGTCACCTAGGTGATTTTTACCAAATTGACCTGTAGCATACCCTTGATCTTTTAGAAGTACTGCTATAGTAGGATCTTCTACAGAAATACCCTCTTTTGCACCAGGGACTCCTACTTTTGATAAGCCTGTTCTTAGTACAGACTGACCTAATATAAATGTTGAACGCCCTGCAGTACAAGATTGTTCACCATAATAATCTGTGAACATTAATCCTTCATCAGCAAGACGATCAATATTCGGTGTTTTATAACCCATCATTCCTCTTGTATATGCAGAGATATTGGACTGACCAATATCATCACCCCATATTACCAATATATTAGGCTTATCTGCAGATAGTAACTGTGTGGGCACTACCACTGCCACAACACTCAAACTCAAGGCTAAAAATAGTTTTTTACTTTTTCTATTCATTTTTCTCTCCTTTTTTTAATTTGTATTTAACTCGTACAGCTATTATTTATATAATAATCCTAAGTATACTATAACTCCAAAATACATGTCTATACACCTTCGATAATTTAGTACACTTAGAGACAAAGAATTGATGGTGATTCCCCTGAAAAAGAAAACCTTATAATCTAACATATTTTATAAGATTATACGTTGTAGCGACGTTTGCGAGGCATAAAATCTACCTCTTCAATAGAAAACCTTATAAAATATTCTATATGGGAGGTTTTATAATGTGAAGCTAAAAAATCCTATATATTTCTTACTTTCTTTTTCCACGCTTTTTATTTGAAGCTTTTTTATCTGTTTTGGGTTTTGCGGCATCGTAGACTTTAAAGCCGTCACGTTTTGTGGTCTTTCGTTTTTTAGTACTTGAGAAAGTGGTAGACTTTTTCTTCTTACCAAAGGCACCGTCTGTCTTTTTCTTTGTCTCTTCTTTTTTTCTGGCACCTCTTTGTTCTACCATCACTTTAGGGGCATAACCTTCAAGTCTTTCTTGAGGTATCTTTTTTCCCATAAGACGTTCTACATCTTTTAACGCGACCATCTCCAGTGGAGATATAAGTGTGATAGCTAAACCTTCAGCACCTGCCCTACCTGTACGCCCGATGCGGTGGATGTAATCACCTGTAACATGAGGAATGTCGTAGTTCATCACCACACCCAAAGTAGGTATATCCAGTCCACGTGCTGCGATGTCTGTGGCTACGAGTACACGTATCTTTCCTTCTTTGAAGCCTTCCAGTGCCCTGCTTCTCTCTCCTGAACTTTTCCCACCATGTATAACAGCTGTTTTAAGTCCAGAGATATTAAGCTCTTTACTTACTTCATCTGCCACCTCTTTTTTACGTGCAAAGACCAAAACCTGCTGATAGTTTCGTGAGCCTATAAGATATGAGAGAAGCTCAGATTTCTTTTCTTTTTCCACAGGATATACTATCTGTTCTACAGTGTTTGCCGAAGTACCCATAGAGTCCACTTCAATGAGTTTAGGTTTAGTAAGTATCCGTTCTGCCAGTCTTTTCACTGCACCAGAAAGTGTTGCGGAGATGAGTACATTTTGACGTCTGCTGGGTAAATGTTGAAGTATTTTACTCACCTCATGTACAAACCCCATATCTAATATGGTATCTGCTTCATCAAGAATCAGGTAGTCTACACTTTCAAGATTGACATTTTTTTGATGTATATGTTCAAGTAAACGCCCAGAAGTTGCCACGATGATGTCTACACCATTTTTTAGTCTATTGGCCTGAGAAGTAAGGTTTGCACCACCAAAAAGCACGATACTCTTTAAAGGTAAGTACTTACCATATGCCTCTACAGAAGCCTGTACCTGTTTTGCCAGTTCTCTAGTAGGTACTAAGATGACTGCTTTAGGGTAATGCTGTCCCTCTACAAATGTTTTGGAAAGTTCTTGAAGTATAGGCAGAGAAAAACCTGCTGTTTTTCCCGTACCTGTCTGTGCACCTGCCATGATATCACGTTTTGTGAACATCGCTGGTATGAGAGACTTTTGGATAGGTGTTGCTGACTCGTAGCCTTTGTCACTTAGGGCTTTTAAGATATCAGATGAAAATCCAAGTGTGGCTAATGACATGACTACTCATCAGTACTAGAGTTCTGGTCTAAACGTCTTTTTAAACGCATCTTTTGTTTTGCTACTTCTCTCATATCTGCATCTGAGTCACTCTCATCAACTATCTCAACACCAAGTATGGTCTCAACACAATCTTCAAGGGTTACGATACCCTCAGTTTGATCATAACTGTCAAGTACCAAAAACATATGCTCTTTTTTCTTGATGAAAAGGTTGAGTGCCTTTGATACTGGCAAGTTCTCTGAGATCTTAAAGATATCTTTTTGAACATTATTCAAAGGAACACTGTCATCTTGAAGTGCCTGTTTAAATATCTTTTTGGTCATCACTATTCCTGTAATCTTTTCTATACTCTCATCATATACAGGTACTCTTGAAAACTTAAATATTGCCGGTTCATTCTCTACTATATCTTTAATACTTCGGCTGCCATCTAAAGCAAAAACCACAGTTCTTGGTGTCAATATTTCTCTAATTTTGATCTTGTCTAATAGCAATACATTTTCTATCACATCAGATTCCTGCTCTCCAAGAACCCCCTCACCTTCACTCAACAGTGCGCTCTCCAATAACTCTTCTTTACTTAAAGACATAGAGTCATCATCTTTAGAGATACGGTTTGTCACAAAGAGTGTAAGTAAAATGATAGGATATGTCAGCCAAATAAAGAACCTAATGATATACGCTGCTGTCGGTGCCAACTGTTTCCAGTAAACCGCACCTATGGTTTTAGGGATGATCTCTGAAAAGAACAAGATCGCGAATGTCAAAATAGCTGAAACATAAAATACCGCTTCATTACCATACAGACTTTTTGCCTGTGCACCAACTGCAGCAGCCCCTAAAGTGTTAGCTATAGTATTGAGTATCAATATAGAGGCTATAGATACATTGATGTTCTCTTTGTGTTTCCTAAGTAACTGAGCTGCTTTGCCACTATCTCTTTCAAGTACAGATACATATGCCATATTGACAGAGAGGAGAACAGACTCCAGTATGGAGCAGAGAAATGATATCCCGACAGCTCCAAAGAAATAGAGAAGTAATAAATCCATTTTTGTTTAAAATCCTTATAATAAAATGAGGGTTGCTAACCCTAAAAAGCTAAAGAAACCAACTACATCAGTTACCGTAGTTAGTATAACCGTACTGCCTATGGCCGGATCAATGTCCAGCTTGTTAAGTAGTAACGGCACCATTGAGCCAAAAAAACCGGCACTCAGCAAATTGATGATCATGGACATGGCTATGACCACACCCAACATTCCTTTGTCGAACCATATTGACGCTATTATACCCATGATTAACGCAAAAAAGAATCCATTTACCAATGAAAGTGTAACTTCTTTACGTATGGTACGGAATGCATCATGTTTTGCAATGTCTCCAAGGGCAAGCTGGCGTACAACAACCGTAAGGCTTTGTGTACCGGCATTACCTCCCATAGAAGCAACGATCGGCATCAGTATAGCCAATGCAACGATACTCTGCAAGGTTTCTTCAAAAAGTCCTATGACCAAAGAAGCAACGATGGCAGTAAGTAGATTCACAGAGAGCCATATCGCCCTTGCTTTACCCGCTTTGAAGATATCTTCATCTTCTTCCGCATCATCATTTACCCCTGCGAGGTGGTACATCTGATCAGTTGCTTGTTCATTGATAATATCATAAATATCATCTGAAGTGATACGACCAAGTAGTACGCCGTCATCATTAACAATAGCCATGGAGCTTAGATCATACTCTTGAAACTTTTGTACAACATCGTCAATATCATCATGGTCTGTAGAAACAACAGTTTTAAATTTTTCAGGTGATTCTTCTATATTTTCTTTAAGTGTTTTATTAAAATCAAATACCAGTAGATTATCCAGTCCGATACCATATCGCAACCTTTTATCTTTATCAGTCACAAAAAGATAGTTGATGTTTTCTAATTCATCTCTTTTTCGCAACTCTGCAAAATCACGTATAACATCATGCACATTCTGGTTCAACCCCGCCGTATATACTTCGATCTGCATATAGGCACCGGCTTTATCTTCATCATACTGCTTAAGTTGTAATATGTCTGCCTGGTCTTCACTGTCAAGTTCATCAAAGACCTCTTGGGCCATTTGACTATCGACCTCTTCAAGTTCCTGCATAAAGTCAGTCTGGTCATCAGACTCAAGTTCAGTAACGGACTCGGCTAGTTCCTGAACTGTAAAAGACTCTACAATATCTTCAAAATATCTATCCGGAAGCTCCAACGCAACATCAGCGATCAGCTCTTTTGGTATAAACTCAATGGCTTTATTAAAATCTTTTTCACTTAGATCTTTAAGAAGATTTGCTATTTCAGAGGGGTGTAGTTCTTCGTCTGTATGATTTTTTAAATATTCTGTAAGTTTATCCATACGATTCCCTTTATGAGCGCTATAGAATTATACTTTAATAAGTTGAATACTGGGGAGAAAAAACAAAAGATGAAGGAAAATCCTTCATCTTTTAAAGTGCAATTATTTTTCTTCTATATCACACTTTTTAGTAATGATACATGCTGGACAGAAGTTCACAAGACCAGCGATAAGTGGGATAGCTCCTAAGTAAAACCACGCATTTCCACTAAAAACACCATATCCGATAAGTGCCAATCCAACAACAATTCTAATAGGTCTACATGTTGCTCTTAATTTATTTACATCCATAATAACATCCTTAATATATATTTTTCAGATTATAGTATAAATTACTTAAAGTTATATAAGAGCAAAAAACTCCTATTTACAGTTCATAGCTGATGTTTAACTTTAGAAGAAGTGTAATTTGTTACAATAATAAGAATAAAATTAGAGGGCTTTTAATGAAAAGAATTGTTTTTAAAGTTGGAAGTAGTGTTTTAACAGAAACGACAGATATGGCAAAGGAGAGAATGTTAAACCTTGTTTCTTTGATCGCTGAAGCAAGAAAAAAATATGAAGTTATTTTAGTGACATCCGGAGCAGTTGCTGCAGGATATACGGCAGTGCAACTTAATAGAAATATACCTACAAGTAAAAAAGTGTTAGCTTCTATTGGTCAGCCTATACTAATGAGCTCTTATAAAAGTAAATTTGATATTTATAATGTGACTATCTCTCAAATCCTTTTAACAGAAGAAGATTTTGACTCAAGAGTCCACACAAGAATTTTTCAAGACATTATTGAAAGAACATTAAGAAATGACATTTTGCCAATTGTCAATGAAAATGATATTTCTACAACACCTGACCAACTTTTTGGAGACAACGATCAACTCTCAGCACATGTTTCTCACTACACAGATGCAGATATGCTCGTAATATTGAGTGATATTGAAGGTTACTATGATTCAAACCCTAAAGATAATCCTCAAGCAAAAATAAAAAAAATTGTAACAGAAATAGATACAGAAGAATTAAACCAGGAACATACGCCTAATTCTGAATTTGCAACAGGTGGAATAGTTACAAAACTAAAAGCTGCAGAGTATATGATGAGTAAAAATAGAGATATGTTCTTATGTAGTGGCTATAACTTAACATCTGCTAGAGAATTTTTGATGAATGGTGTCCATAAAAATGGGACTCTTTTTACAAAAAAAATACAAGAAAAAAAAGAGAAATGATGAAATTAACATTTATTGGTAATGGGAATATGGCAAAAGCCTTAGTAAAAGGTTTAATACAAAACTATGAGATCGAGGTACTTGGACGTAATGAAAATACTTTACAGGCCTTTAAAGAGGAAATACCGGATATCACCATTCACACTATAAAAGAATCTGAAGATATTAGTAGTAAAAATATTATACTCTGTGTTAAGCCCTACTCTCTTCCTGACCTGGCTCCAAAATTATCTGGAGAGGCCGAGGCTGTATACTCTGTGTTGGCAGGAACATCCATAGAAAGTTTAAAAACACAGATAAAAGCTAAAAAATACATTAGAACAATGCCAAACCTAGGTGCAAGTCATTTAAAGTCTATGACCACGATTACTGGTGATGAATCACTCAAAGAGAAT
>CBFHPE010000098.1:6550-6826 GCA_965657515.1 Sulfurovum sp. | reverse complement strand
CTTTCTGATCTGCATGCAGTAACAAATGAGAGTAGAATGTATGGCTACTACTATGACACGACCATAGGGCCTTTTAGACAGAAAAATGAACAAACCCAATATAATTGGACACTCTTTTTAGGACAAATGCGCATACTGCCTATGGTCAAGATCTGTTATGATAAAGGCCAAATAAGTGAAAATATTATGCATCGTCTAGAAGTTTTATGTCGTGATCTCTATAAGCGCATAGATATGTCTTCCATTACTCCTTCATTGCTACACGGTGATGTATGG
>CBFHPE010000098.1:0-6540 GCA_965657515.1 Sulfurovum sp. | reverse complement strand
CCATCTCATTTGGAGATAAAGAGATGGAGCTGGCATTTATCTTGATGTTCGATACCTTTGGTGAGACATTTTTTAATAAATACACTGAAGTACATCCATTGAGTGATGATTTCTATGATATTAAAATACCTCTTTATCAGATCTATCCGACTTTGGTACATGTGGCACTCTATGGAGCTTCTTATTTGAACAGTTTGGAAAATCTCATAAAAAGGCTAAAAATATGACAAATAAGTGGAACATAAAAAAGATACTTAAAGAGATAGTCATTGGGCTACTTATACTGTTTGTGCTTTCAAATGTTTTGAGCTATATACGTACACCTGACCTAGAAAGTACAACATTCCCTCAGACTAAAAGTCAACTTATCGACGGTAGTTATTTTGAAACTAATAACATAAAAGGGAAACCACTTCTTGTACATTTTTGGGCTTTATGGTGCCCAACATGTAAGCTGGAAGCATCCAACATACAAACACTTTCCCAAAAATATGAAGTTCTCACTATCGCCGTACAATCAGGTTCAGATGATGCATTAAATAGATATATGCATGAAAATGGATTTGATTTTAAAGTGATCAATGACACACATGGAAACTGGGCCAAAGAGTTTAAGATAGAAGCGTTCCCCACAACATTTATATATGATAAAAATGCAGAGTTGACATTTACAGAAGTAGGGTACACCACAACTGCCGGACTGATGGCCCGTATGGGGATGATAGATAATAATTAAACTTTAGTTATAATCACTTATGCAAAATAAAAAATCATTTCTCAAACCTGCTCTAGTTTCATTGATGTTGGTGACTACGTCTTCACAAGCTACGCTTACCTTTACTTCTGAAGATGATAACCGTAGTGAGAGTAAGGATTGGATCATCATTCCTTTTGCTTTCTCTTCAGAATCCACTGGTACGGCAGGAGGGGTAGGTGTTATAAAACAAGGTTTACTTCAACCACAAACAACCCTTGTAGCCTCAGTTTTTGGGGGTTTACCTGAAGATGTTATTACGAATGAGGGAGAAAAAGAAGCCAGTTTTTCCGGTGGATTTTTCTATTTTTCTGATTATAGGCTTCCTTTTACTAATAGAACATTTTTTTCTGTGATGGCATTAAAAAGTTATTTTCCAAATACCCAATATTATATTGACGGCACAAATGATTCAGATAAAGATGATGTTTTTAAAACTTCAGGTGATTCAAATTTTGTTAACACACAATTTAAATATGTATTACCCATAGGTGAGGGAGAAGATAATCCACAGGGACTTTACAGTTTAAGAGGGGGTTTTTGTACCGATAGGGAAGGTTGTGGTGGTAATGAACCTTTTATTACAGGTCGCACATCTATTGGTCTCAAAACATTTTATCAGAAGGACACCTTTGACAACTCTTCCCATCCAGAATACTCTTCATGGGATACGAATGGATTACGTTTATTTCTAAAACACGATAACACTGACTTTGATCTTAACCCATCACGTGGTTACTCGTTTGATCTTCAATATTCAAAAGATTTTGGATGGGGTGACTCTTTACAGAGTTGGGATTTTTTAGAGTTCAAGTATAACCATTATGTTGATCTAGATACCTTCTCATTCACCAAGCAGAATGTACTGGCAATGAGTATGTGGACAGGATACTCTTTTTCATGGGATAACGATAAAGAGATAGTATCAGGAATCAATGCACACAGACCTCCTCCATGGGAGGGTGCACGACTTGGTGGTTTCTTTAAGATGAGAGGCTATGATAACAACCGTTTCTCAGACAAAGCATCCTTCTATGCCACTGCAGAGTACCGTGCAATACTTGACTACAATCCTCTAAAAGATAACTCGTATGTTCCTGTTGCAGTAGACTGGTTTCAAGTAGTGGCTTTTGTTGAAGTAGGGCGTGTTCATGACCAGTATAACTTCGACCTTCTGAGTGATATGAAGTATGATGTGGGCTTAAGTCTACGTGCTCTGGCTGCACAACTTCCTGTTCGGTTTGATGTTGCTTACGGTGAAGAGAGTTGGAATATGTGGGTAATGGTCAACCAGCCATTTGATTTTTAGGCCATAACAATACTTATCCGTTATGTCTTTAAGTATATAATGCTAGAATAATCGTTATATACCTAAAGACATAAGGCATGTAATGGAACTCTCTTCAGCACTTACTTTGGAAATGATGGGAAAACCCTTTTTACTTGAGAAGCGTATAGTTCTATTAAATGCCATACAAGAGCATGGGTCTATTTCCAAAGCAGCTAAATCAGTACCTATGAGTTATAAGAGTGCCTGGGAAGCTGTTGATACTATGAATTCACTGTCACCTGAACCCATTGTCAGCAGAGAAACCGGAGGTAAGGATGGTGGTGGTACGACCATTACCAGATACGGAGAAAATCTTTTAAAAAACTATAACTTGCTTAAAGAAGAACATACACGGTTTTTATCTAGATTATCAGAGTTAACAGATATAAAAAGTGGTACATTTAAGACCATTGGTCGCCTTTCTTTGCAGCTCTCTGCGCGTAATCAGATACAAGCAAAGATAATCTCTGTAATATCTCATAATCTCAATGCAAAGATAGTCTTAGAACTTAAAAGTGGACAGAACCTCACATCTATTATCACACAAGAAGCAGTAGAAAACTTGCACATAGAAGCCGGGCAAACTGTTACTGCACTGTTTAAATCTACAGTTGTTAGTGTAATGGAACATGTAAGTGATGAAAATAGTTTAGAAGGTAAGGTTTCAAAGATAGAAAGAGATGAAGAAAACACAAAAATTATAGTAGATATAGGTAATCATGACAAAATTGTATCTGTGATGCCATCTGAGATCATAAACACATTGCATCTTGAAGAGGGAAAATGTGTTTTTGTACATATAAAAAGTAATGATGTAATGTTGGGGAAATAGGGAATGAAACAGTTTATTATTGCAATACTATTAACAATGGGAGTATCTGTATATGCAGAGGAAAATGTAACTGAAAACAATGTAACTGTTATATCTTTGTATACAGAATTTGATGATGAAGATGTTGATGTAGACGAAGATTTTTTCAAACATAGTTTAAAATGTAATATGCTCCATTTATATAATGAAGAACCTGAAAATGTAGATAACCTTTGGGCTATGTTTTTAGAAGGAAAGTATTATGGACGATTACGTTTTAATAGTTTTGGTTTTAAATGGAAAGAAGAGTTACAAGCTGATGGTATCAAGTTAAGGGAAAACCATATAATTGGAGCTTTAGGTGGAAGCCTGATATATAGAAGTGCCTACCTGAATGGGTTTGGTATAGGTGCAGGGTTTTATGCAAGTAGTGCCATTGGTAGTTTAGATGATTCAGAGGCATACTTATATAAAGCAGGTAAAGGTGCTTTTAGCCGTTATGATTTTCAGACTGATGGCAATAAGAATCTATATACTTTTGCACAGGCTTATCTCGAGTATAAATATAATAATATATCTACAAAAGCAGGACGGCAGATCTTTGAAAGCTTTTTGACTAAAAGTAACGATACTAAAATGATACCCAATACCTTTGAGGGTATAAGTTTACAGAGTGATGACCCTACTAATACATCATACAAAATGGCATATTTAATCAGGCAAAAGTTAAGAGATCATTCTAAATTCCATCATGTCCTAGCCGCAGGTGATTATGGTAATGATCCTTATGCCATATATTCAGAAAATGATGATTCAGCGATGCATTTTGGCTTGAAGAAATCAGAACTTAAAGCAAGAGGTATCGATGATAGGCTTATAGTTGCTGAAGTAAAGAACAATAGTGTTGAAAATCTTACTCTCAGGATGAATTACACTGCTGTACCTGAATTGGTAAGCTCAGCAATGATACAGGCTAACTATAGGATAAAACTTACTGAGTGGTCTGTTATACCAGCCTTAAGATATATGCAGCAGTTTGATGATGGTGCGGGCGAAATAGGGGGAGCAAATCTGAAGACATTGACAGATGGCTACAGTGACCCTGATAGTTTAGATACGGCACTTTATGGTGCAAGAGTAGATGTTGTTAAAGATGCATTTAAACTGAGATTTGGATACACAAAAATAGCAGATGAAGGCGATATCGTTGCTCCATGGAGAGGCTTTCCTACTGCAGGGTTTACACGTGCCATGGCACAGTATAACTGGTATGCAAATACTGAAAGTTACATGGTACAGCTTGATTATGAATTTCCAGAGATATCTGAATTTAAAGTTATATCTCGTTATGCAGTACAAGATTTTGATGATGATAAAGTAGGTGTACAGGCAGATTCAAATGTCTTTACCATAGATCTTTTAAAAGGTTTAGGGGAATCATCATTATATTTAAAGACCAGGTACGCGCATGTGGCAGGAGATGATGACACAACAACAAGCTCTGGTACGACAAAACTTGATCCTTCTTATGATGAGATACGTTTTGAGATAAATTATCTCTTTTAAAGGTAAAATATGAAAAAGCTCATACTAAGTACTTTGTTGACAATGACTTTTCTCTTTTCCGGAGAGATAAGTATAGCTGTTGCAGCAAATGTATCTTATGCGATTGAACCTTTAAAAAAGGCATTTAGCAAAATACATCCTGATATAAAAATCAATGTTATATTGGGCAGTTCAGGAAAACTCACAGCACAGATAACACATGGTGCCCCATACCAACTTTTCATGTCTGCAAACATGAAGTACCCAAACACTCTTTATGATAATAATTTGACTGTCACTAAACCTGTCATTTATGCACAAGGGTCCTTAGCCATACTTTCAACAAAAGAACGAAACTACTGTGGCGAAATATTTGTGCTTAAAGGTCCTGATATAAAGAAGATCGCTATTGCCAATCCAAAAACTGCACCTTATGGTGTAGCTGCAGTAGAAGCTTTAAAAAATGCACGATTATATAAAAAACTTCAAAATAAGTTTGTGTATGGTGAGTCTATCTCTCAAACAGTGATATATGCCACTGATGCTGCAGATATAGGCATCATAGCTAAGTCATCTCTTTTTTCTCCGCAAATGTTGAAGTATAAAGAAGCGATTCATTGGTCAGATGTAGATGAAGCACTTTATACACCTATAGACCAGGGTATGGTTATTTTGAAAAATGGTGAAAACAATGAGGAAGTAAAGTCTTTTTATGACTTTATGTTAAGTGCAAAAGCAAAAGAGATATTAATATCTTTTGGATATAAAGTCTTATGATAGATCTTGCCCCGTTTATCCTCTCTTTTAAACTAGCAGGTATAACAACACTTATCTTATTTGTCCTTGCCTTGCCACTTGCCTGGTGGCTTTCTCAAACCCATTCAAGATCTAAACCTGTTTTAGAAGCCATTACAGCACTCCCTATAGTCCTTCCTCCGTCAGTGTTGGGTTTTTATATCTTAGTAGTGCTCTCACCAAATTCTGCGGTAGGTGGATTTTTTGAAGATCTATTTGGTGTGAAGCTTGTCTTCTCTTTTACCGGTTTGGTAGTTGCTTCGTGTTTTTACTCTTTGCCATTTATGGTACAACCTTTACAGAGTGGCTTTGAAGCATTGAACAAACATATGATAGAAGCTTCATATCTTGCAGGTAAAAGTAAACTTCAAACCCTATGGTACATTGCATTACCAAACATTAAACCTTCTCTTATAACTGCACTTATCATCACTTTTGCTCATACAGTTGGTGAATTCGGGGTTGTCCTTATGGTTGGTGGAAGTATCCCTGGAGAGACCAAGGTGGCCTCTGTGGCTATTTATGAAATGGTTGAAGTGATGGAGTATGGAAATGCACATATCTACAGTGCTATTATGGTTCTTATGAGTTTTATAGTTCTTTTATCTGTCTATATATTTAACCATAAACAAAAAAAGATAGGTATCCTCTAATGATCCATATAGATATACAAAAAGAGTTACACGGCAGCCAAGGTGATATGGATCTTAATATCGAACTTACCATACAAGAGGGCGAGTTCATCGCTTTGATGGGTGAAAGTGGTTCGGGGAAAACTACTTTGCTTAGAGTTTTGGCAGGACTTGAAAAGGCAGAGGGTCAGATATTTGTTGAAGATAAAGTTTGGTTGGGAGGGGAAAAGAGACTTCCTCCTCAGCAAAGAGAGATAGGTTTTATCTTCCAGGACTATGCACTCTTTGAGAATATGACCGTAGAAGAGAATCTTCTTTTTGTTAATGAAGATAAAGCGTTGGCATCTGAACTTCTTGAAATGACAGAACTTACAGCACTATCAAAACGTAATGTACAAGGACTAAGTGGTGGACAAAAGCAGAGGGTAAGCCTTTGTAGAGCCATGATGAAAAAACCAAAACTTCTACTCATGGATGAACCACTGTCTGCACTTGACCCTAGTATGAGATCTAAACTTCAAGAAGAGATATTAAAACTCCATAAAACATTCGGTACCACTACTATTATGGTCAGCCATGATACAAATGCCTCTTATCAACTTTCAGACCGTATATTGGTAATGAATGAAGGCTTAATAGTTGGAGATGGTAAACCCGAAGAAGTACTCAAAGA
>CBFHPE010000097.1:0-6851 GCA_965657515.1 Sulfurovum sp. | reverse complement strand
ATCATCTAAATAACTCATCTCTATTCTCCTTTATTCAACATCTGCAACATGTTCACCTTTTCTAGATATGATGAGACTTCTGTACTCGCCATAATCAGCTGGTGATAATGTACCATAATCCTCTTCTTCCAAAGATGGATTTTCTGGTGGTAAAGTAGTTTCCCACTCAATACCTAATTTGTTTCTTTCTTCAATTATGATCTCTTTAAACTTTTGAATATCAGATGCATGTAGATCTCTAATTGATGCCATTGCTTCTTCATGTCCCATATAAGCACATAATGCAACAGTATAACAACTAGTACCGGCACGGATCATTCTAAGTGAAAGGTTCGCGTAATGACAGTGTACACCAACAAAAATACAAGCATCGATCTTATTATCAAGGATTGTAAGGTTCGGGTGATTCGGGTTGATTTCAGCTTTAACATCAATTTTTGGATATTTTGGTCTGTAATCCGGCATTGGAATGATCTTACAATTTGGAATTTCAGATGCGAGGTCCAATATCGCTGCAGATTTTGCTGCAACATCTTCTTTCCAGTCCCATAGTACTTGTGGTCCAGGGAAAATTGTTGGGTTCTTCTTAGTTAATAATGCTACTGCAGCATCCCTCATTGCCTCTTCTGGTGTTACGGCGTTACCATAAAGTAAAGCTTGACCTTCTGGTGCAAGCTCAACACCCATCATAGGTGCTGAATCAGGCATATAACCAGCGGGGCCTTCTGTTACTATCTTCGTCATAGTTGACTCCTTAATATTTAAATTAGACATAACGTTTTTCAGACAGAAGTATTATCTGTGTACATTGATATCGTTGGAATGATAGTATCAGATAAAATCTTTAGAAATATTTAAAATCAAATTATCTTATATGAAAGAGTTATTTATAAAAGTGATTTGGTAACACTTTTTAGAATTTAAGGATACGTAGCAGCATATTATATTATAATGTAAGTAATAGATCATTATGATACTTACTCTCAATTGCTGTTTGATATAATATATATAAGATGCAACTATAATTTTATGTTACCTAATTACTCATATTCAATATCGTCAAGGGCTATCATCAAACTATAAAATTGAACATGAGAAACAGTTAAAGTAAGTTTGGGCACAATATCGCTTATTATTCATAAGACTATATTTTAAAAATACTATAATGTTGAAAAGTTTTACGAAATAGATTATAGGAGTTTGTATGGAAAAATTGGTTTTATTCATTCCATTTATACCCATCATGATTGCGATCTTGATAGGTTTTTTAAATAAAAAAGAGCTAATGCCTAAAGTTGCTATCTTTTTTTCATCTATCGTTGCACTGTTAGGACTGTATGGTACCTACTATGTGATGAGTACAGATCAAGTGATTGATGGTTTTGGAGGGTATCTCATTTTCAATGAACTCTCAGCCATACTTGTACCCTATGTTGCCATACTAGGCCTAGTTATACGTAAGTATTCTACAAAATACATGTGGGATGAACCTGGATACAAAAGATTTTTTGTCCTTTTGAATTTTATATTCTCGGCGATCTATCTTCTTGTAATGAGTAATAACCTTATCATATTGACTATCGCATGGCAACTAATGAGTATCAGTCTTTATCTTCTTATCACCTTTAATGTCGAATCAAAATCTGCCATTAAAAATGGCGGATGGACTATGCTTGTGCATAAACTGGCAGATCTACTCTTCATCATTGCAGTTATTCTTACCTATAAGATCTTTGGTAGTTTTGAGTTGGCACAACTGAGTCAGAAATGGCTGGATATGTCGCAAAGTGGACCTATAGATAACCCTCTGATCTATGTCATCGGGTTCCTGTTCTTATTTGCGGCGATGATGAAATCAGCTGTTATACCTTTTCACCTATGGTTACCTTATACTTCAGAAGCCCCTACCCCTGTCTCAGCGCTGATGCATGCAGGTGTTGTGAATGTTGGGGGAATATTACTCAACAAAATAGCATTCTTATTATTGCTTACACCTGCTGTACTTAACGTTGCCTTTGTTATGGGACTTATCACAGCAGTATTTGCATCAATTCTTATGCTCGCAGTATCAGATATCAAACGATCTCTTGGTTATTCAACAGTCGGGCAGATGGGATATATGATCATGGAAGTAGGTCTTGGAGCATTCTCTCTTGCTATCTACCACCTTATGGTACACGGGATCTTCAAAGCCTCTCTCTTCTTAGAGTCCGGTAGTCTTATCAATGCTGCAAGAAAAGAGCCAAATGTTCCAAGAAGACTTTCACACGAGCTTTTCTGGGAAGAGAAACCACAGTATAACAGTATAAACATGTTCCGTATGGTTGCCTTCTTTACTGTATTACCAGTGATTGTTTTCATAGGTGTAAAATTACTACTTGGAGAAGACTTTTTCCACTTTAATGCAGCTACTCTTATACTTGCATTTGCATGGCTCACTGGTACACAGCTCTTTTTATCTTTCTTTGAGGTATCCAAAGCAAATTCACCAAAAGTTATTATTGGTGTTATCAGTTCATTTATTTTAGTTCTATTTACATATGAATTTATAGGATTAGCCCTTGAACACTTCCTATACGGTGAGCATGGTCTTCTTTTCTATGAAGGTGCTACACTCCATGTAACAGGTAGCATGACATTTCTTATGTTAGCTGTTATTATGTTTATAGGGTGGTACTTTACCTATAAACAACACTTTGTTGGTATACCAGAAGGTGAACATAAACCTAATAAGTTTAAATGGCGTGTCTATAAGATATTGGCAAAAGAAGGTTATATATCCGATCTGTATATCAAATATTTTAAAGTATTTTAAGGAAAAAATGTCATGTTAATAGATTTTATTTTACTACTATTATTTGCAGGGATACCATATTATCTCTTTTTTGAAACGACAAACATGCTAAGTAAAGAAAAGATATTTTATCTTTCTTCTTTATTGGTTATTGGAGGGATGATATTTTCTCATCAAGTTCCACAAACAGCTTCCATGCCGTTTGCTATTGTTGCACTGCTCGCTTCTTTGATTTCACTTTATAAAGCAAACAAGACAACCAATTTATATAAATTGGCTTATTATATACTCTTTTTTAATGCACCCATGCTTATCATGTTTCAGTCAAAAGAGAGCACATTGTATGGAGTATCATTACTGGTAACCCTACTAGGTATTTTCATGATAGGGAAATATTATGAGCGTAACTATGGTAGTGCAAACTATCGTCCTATCACAGGTATCACACTTGTTACACCCTATGCAGGATTAATGTTAACCATTTACCTGACTGCTTTAGCACTCTACCCTCCTTTTCCAAACTCGCTTATGTTTCTCAATGGAATACTCAATTCAGAGATCAACGATCTATGGTATTTAGCTGTTGTAGTTATATTTTTTGGAAACTTTTTGATCGCTGTGAGAGTCATGGCAAAAACAGTTTTTGGGAGACCAAATAGCAATGTACATTACATAGACTTAGCCCCTAAAGAGCGTTGGCTACATTTAACTATATTTATTATATTACTGGTCCTAAGTGTTGTAGGACTTAAGGAGTTACTAGCATGAGTATATTGGAAAAACTAAATGCGGTGAAAGATACTGTACCACATTACTGGCCTATAGGTGCTTTTATTCACCATAATCCTCTAAAAGGTTTTGAACATCTTAATTTTAAAGATGGACTTGATAAAGCCCAAAGTATCTTTGGCGGTAAGGTCTATATGGATCCCGAATACTACATAAGTCTATATAATGAAGGTAAGATCAAAACAGAGCAATTGGAAAAAAACTTACTAAAACCTCTAAAAGAAGCAAACCTTGAAAACAACCTAGAAGAAGCTAAAAAATTTATGCTAGAGCTCAGTCCACTGTGGAACGGTTTGAGAAGTTATGAAGAGTTAAAAGTACATGAGATCGATGAAGTACTTCACACATATCTTGAAGAAAATTCTATCTACATGGACACTGATGCATGGCTAGAGTCACTTACAGAGCATATGACACTCTATGAAATACATGATGCAATATTTGGTACAAGAGAAAAAGAACCGATAGAAAAAGAGGTCATTGAATATATTACACGTTTTCTTGATAAGCAGCAGACCACACTTAGTATGTCAGATAGAGACCTTGGTATGTTCCATACTTTTAAACTCTATGAAAATATAGACTATGTGATCGATGCAGAGGATTTTGTACTAGAAGCCCTGGAAAAACTTAAAGTTGAAGATGTAGAAAAATACTTTTTAACCCACATACTCAAACTTCATGGATGGGCCGGATATATCAAATACCGTTCAGAAGACAAAGATTACTTTCCTCAACAAGAGCATCCTTCAACCATGATGGATTATATGGCTGTTAGATTGCATTTTGAGTTAAAATATATGCAAAAAGAAAAAATCAATGACTTTGATAAACTCAAAGCGTATATCAAAGAGAATACACCATATGCTATATTAAAACTTTTGTGGGAAAAAGGAAAGCTTACCGGTACCTATATTGATGCAATGGAAGATCATAAAAACTATCAGGAGATCTTAGATGCGTATGTAAAAGATGAGATCAATTTAAATTCACTTCAAGTACAATTAGCAAAAAAAGAGTTACCAGAGCTTGATATGTCTCTTATTGAGTTTTCAAATTTTTCAAATTTACTCAAAAAAGAGGAAGGCTTTCTTTGGCTGAAGTCACTAGAAGACAGCTATATCATGGAACATGTAGATGAATTAACAACGACACATACCTATGATGTAAAACCTCTTTCTTCCACTATATTCTGTCTGGATGTAAGATCAGAAGTAATGCGTAGAAAAGTAGAAGAATCTGGTCCATACAACACTTATGGTGCAGGAGGATTCCTTGGCATCCCAATCTCTTTTGTTGAGTTTGACAAAGCACATGAATTAGCCCTGGCCCCTGCCATCGTTAAACCTCAAAATATTGTTTTTGAAATACCAGTTGAGTCTCATGAAGAGTATAATTCAAAAAAAGGTATAAATAAAACCACAAAAAAAGTCTTGAGTGATCTTAAAAATAACCCTTATACACCTTATATCATGGTTGAAGCAATTGGATGGATGTTTGGTATTAAACTTTTTGGAAAAACATTTTTTCCAGAAAAAACAAACAAACTCTTCAGCAATATGAAGGCTAAAAAACCAAAAACCACTTTTACGCTTGATAAACTAACAATTAAAGAGATCGAAAAATATATCAGAAGACTCCATACAAATATTATCAATGAAGTGTTAACTACACAATCTGATACAAAACTTACAAAAGACGAGCTCCTCATCTTATGGGAACATCTTGTTTTTAATAAAAATTTATGTATTAAGATCTCTCCAGATATGATTAGTAAATTAAAGCATGCTTATCATATCACAGGTGAAGATTATAATATTCAAAAAGGAAAATTAGCTCAAGTTGGATTTACCATCGATGAACAGGTAATGTATTTAGAAAACCTTCTGAAGATGATAGGTCTTGTGGAAGATTTCCCTAAATTTGTGGTCATCTCTGGGCATGGAAGTGTTTCTGATAATAACCCATTTGAGTCTGCACTTGACTGTGGTGCCTGTGGTGGTAGCATTAGCTTACCAAATGCAAGAGCACTCTGTATGATCGGTAATAAAAATGAGATACGTCAAAAGCTTAAAGAAAGAGGTATAGAAATCCCTGCTGAGACCAAATTTTTACCTGCATTACATACTACAACTACAGATGAAATGACATTTTATGACACAGATATATTAAGTGCTTCAGAATTAGAAGTTTTCATGAAAATGAAAAAAGATTTCAAAAAGGCATCACTTGCATCAAGAGAAGAAAGAGCAGCAGTCTTACCTAATGCCAACACACAAGAAGACCTTTTCATCAAAACCATGGACTGGTCCGAGCCAAGACCAGAATGGGGTCTAGCAGGGAATATGGGTGTATTTGCCGGACCTAGAGACTCTGTAAGACACATGGAACTCAACAACAGGCTATTCCTGCACTCTTATGACTCAAATATAGATAATGAGGATGCAGAGATACTCACACGTATCTTTAATGGACCTCTTGTGGTTGGTGAATGGATCAACCTTGAGCACTACTTCTCTACAGTTGATAATAAAATCTACGGAGCAGGTTCAAAAGTATATCACAATGTCGTTTCTAAAATTGGTGTGTATAACGGAAACTATAGTGATTTAAAGATCGGTCTTCCTACACAAAGTGTTCTTCAAGAAGGTAAAGCCTACCATGAACCGGTACGTCTACTCACTTACATGGAAGCACCATTGGAAATAGTTGGTAAAGCTGTAGAAAACTCTATCGCGAAGGAATTCATCCTCAATGAATGGATCCGCCCGATCATCATAGATAAGGCAGCTAAAAAGGTATACTCTTACGAATCAGGAGAGTTTATCGTGATAAAAGAGCTTACATAGCTCTTTTATTATATATTAAAGCTATAAATGATATAACCCCCCTATAATTAGATAACAAAGGAAATAATTTGTACACAATAGAAATTGAAAAAGAGTGTGGATGTGTTAAAAAGCACGGATTTGAAAAAGTTACAACATTTGAATCAAGAGAAGATATGTATAATAAAGCACGTGTTATGGAGTGCCTTATGAACCAACAATTTTGTATGACTCACTTTTTTGAAGCAGTAGACTATGGAGATAAAATAGTAATACATAGTAGTTTAAGACCAGAAGATGATGAAGAAGATGATGACATTGAAGATGCAAGTGCACTTGTAAATAAAAGTGGTGTGACTATTGGCTTTGATGCAAGTAAGACTACTCCAAGTGGAGATGGCGGAAATTAATAATTCCCAAATGCTCTTTTAAATATAAAA
>CBFHPE010000096.1:0-6997 GCA_965657515.1 Sulfurovum sp. | reverse complement strand
TTCCATCTTCAGCACGTGAAACACCCGCATAAGAGATATGTGCATTTTCATTTAACTCTTCATGATAAATGTCATCAATAATGATCTCAGCTGGAGGTGTACTCTTGTATGGGTAATCTTTAGATGCCATCACCACACCTACTGCATACTTATCATGAAATTCGATATTGGCATTTTTAAGATCACCTGTTGCTGCTTTGTAGAAAAGTTCTGAAGCAGGAGACTTTAATAAAGGCATCAACTCTTCACACTCGGGGTCACCAAAACGTACGTTATACTCTAAGATGATCGGCTCACCCTTCACTACCATCACACCAATGAACAGTACACCTGTAAATGGCATACCTTCTTCCTCCATCCCTTTAAGTGTAGGAATGATCACTCTTTCATCGAGTTTTGCATAGATCTCATCATTGACCAAAGGAGTTGGAGCATAGGCACCCATACCACCTGTGTTTGGACCTTCATCATTGTTGAGCAGTCTTTTATGATCTTGCGCTGCAGGTAATACCACATAGTCTTTCCCATCACAAATAGCAAAAACCGAAAGCTCATACCCGTCAAGAAACTCTTCCACAACAATGCTCGTACCAGCATCACCAAACGAATTACCAGAAAGCATTTCACCCGCTGCCGTCTTCGCTTCATCATGACTCTGCGCGATGATCACACCTTTACCGCCACAAAGTCCATCAGCTTTCACTACAATAGGTACCTCAAGAGTCTCAATAAACTTGTAGGCATCTTGCAAAGAATCAGTCTCTATGTACTTAGCCGTAGGTACATTATGACGTGCCAAAAAGTTTTTCATAAATATCTTAGAACCTTCAAGTTGTGCTGCCTCAGCCGTAGGTCCAAAGATAGTTAGGCCTCTTGCCTCAAATACATCTACCACACCATCAACAAGAGGACCTTCAGGTCCTACAATCGTCAAGTCAACACCATTGGTCTCTACAAAATCAGCCAATGCAGAAAAATCAGAAATACTTAAATTCTCACCTAGTTCATCTGTCGCACCATTACCCGGAGCAAAATATATCTTCTCTACATTTTCATCTTTGCTTAATGCCAAACCAATAGAATACTCTCTACCACCTGCACCTAATATCAATACGTTCATTAATTTCTCCAAAAGTGTGTGTTATAACCAATTATAAGGGGTTTTTAGTAGCGGTAATAATTGTGCGTAGAGAGTTTTGTAAAATGCCTAAAAGCGAACTTAGCGTTCGTCGATGGCATTTTGCAAAGCTCTATGCGTGCAAGGATTGCCGCTAATAAATAGGCCCGGGTGAGCGTTCTGTGTCAAGTCGGCCCTAAATAGCCAACGGTGTAGGAGAGAGCCTCTCTTTAGGGGATGATCTCTCGCCTGCATAACTCAGACTCAAACGAAAACTTCCTCGCACCAAGAGACTACATGTCCCACTAAGATTAATGTTGGACCCCAAATACAGTCGTCGCATCACCTAGGTTAATTTAGATTATAGCCTATTTGGAGTTAGAAGTGATTAAAATCGCTATAGTTAAGAAGGTATTTCTAGCTAAACTTGATAAAAATTGGCCGTCTTTAATACCTGCTCACATGCTACACTATGTTAACTTCTTCAGCTAATTCTTGTGACTAGCCACCATTTTTGCTTTACTTATACAAGCATCTATCTGTGGTATATCTGCCACCTCATACTGTGTATCTGCAGGCAAATGTTCTCTTGTTGCTTCTCCTATCACTACAGCTGTATAAGAATCATCCCATTCAAAGTTCTCTAAAAAACAATGGATCGTTGAAGGTGAAGTAAAAATAATAATGGCATTCTTTTCAGGTGCACTTTCTTTTGTATATTTTATGCAAGTAGTTTCATAAATGATTTTTTCTTGAACTTCAATACCTGCCTGTGCTAAAAACTTTTTTGAATCAAAAGAAACATTTTTTGGACGCAGGTACAAGATCTTTTTATTAGAAAACTTTTCGATAATATCTTCACCTAGCGACTTTCCATAAAAAGAATTTGGCTGATATAAAACTTTACCACCGAGTCTTTTTATCTCTTCTGCTGTAGAAGCACCTATAGCCAAACAAGGTCTCTCTTTCCATTTTTTATTTAATACTTCAGCACTTTTGACTGCCTGTTTTGATGTAAACATTAAAAGGTCATATACATCCAATGCTAACTCCTGTTCTATAAGAGTGAAAGATATCATCGGTAGATGAACGCACCCCTCTTTTGGAATTGGAGAGAGAAGATATATCATACGTTATTCTTCACCATGGACGTACCGTTTAACAGTGCTTCATTAACCTCTTCATCATCATAAGGATCAAAGTGCGGAGTGATGATCCACCTTTTCTTTTTATCAAGTAAAAATATCTTATCTTCTACCTCATCAGCAATGCGGTGTGCCTCAAGCAAAAGTATATTGGGGCGCAGTACCATATGGAATTCTACATAATTTGTAGTACCATCCGTTCGTGTTCTAAGCCAATGATAACTCGTCACTTCCGGATGTTGAGAGATGATCTCACCTATCGTAGCAACCATTTCACCCTCAAGTGCACGGTCTAAAAGTATCTCTGTCCCCTCTTGTATGATCTCATACGCTGAGTAAATAATATAAAGTCCTATACCCAAACCAAAGATAGCATCAATTGCATCGATCCCTGTTATATATACCAACCCTAATGCTATCAGTACTGCGGCATTTGACCAAAGATCTGTCTGATAATGTAAAGCATCTGCTTTGATCACAAGATTATCTGTCTCTTTGGCCACTTTCAAAAGATATTTTACCAATAAAAAAGTCACGATAATAGAAAATAACATAGCTATGATAGAGGGTGTAAGAAGTGTCGTCACTGATCCGCTACTAAGTTTTTCTATGGCGACATAAATAATATATAGCCCTGAGATGCTAATGACTGTACCTTCTATCACTGCAGCTATAGCTTGTATTTTCCCTTTTCCGTACTGATAGGCTTCATCAGCATTTTCTTCAGACTTTTTGATTGCAAAAAAGTTAAAGATCGAGACTAAAGTATCTAATAATGAATCTATTGCCGAAGCGAGCACAGCTACAGAACCACTTGCTACACCGATGACAAGCTTAACAATAACCAGTATGGTTGCAACGGAACTCGAAACCAGGGTTGCACGTTTTTGAGGAGACATTTCTGAGTTCAATATTTTTCCTTAAAATGTAGTATCATATAAAAAGTTATCATAACACAAATACCTATATATATAGGATATATCTATAGATGTGTGATATAGTAATTGTGCATTCATTTATATCATGATGTAAAACTGTAGATATAGAAATTGTAAAAAAAGTTGGTATACTAAAGAATGCACAATACAAATAATAATGATATGGGGGATATTCAAGATATGGAAGATAATGATTTGAACCAAGCCATTGACAACACAGAGATATCATTTAAAAAAAGACTTATCTATGATAAGTTAAGCTTTTACTATCTCTCATTACCCATTATGCTTTTTGGTAATCTCATGGGAGCACTTCTCCTAAGTGCCATCCAACTCACGATTGTTGATCTATATTCGATCATTGTTTGGCTATCGCTAAGCGTTATCATGTTCCTTTATGGTATTTACCATTACTCTTTATTTCGAAAAGAGAGTGAAGACAATAAACTTAAGAACTCTGATGTTTGGCTTGATAAATATTATACCAATACACTGATCAATGGTATTATCTGGGGTAGTAGTGCTTTTTTAATATTCCCAGAAAGCAATCTTCTGCATCAAATGATCTTGCTATTTTTTCTTTTTGCGATCAGTTTCACTGCCATGGGTGTACTTGCTTCTAAACGTGATCTACTTACTACCTATGTTTTAGTGACCTATGCACCTATACTCCTTCGCCTCTTTTTTATGGAGGACAAAGTATATCTCTCTATCGCATATGTGACACTTGCCCTCATGCTTATCATGTTCATTATTGCAAACTACTACGGTAAGATCATTAACCATTCACTTCAAAATAGACAATATTTCATGGACATTAAACATTCACATGAAAAACTAAAAGACCGCTTTTTTTCTCTATTTGAGCGTGCACCGGTCGGGATATATTATTATAATGAAAAACTCGAACTTGAAGATATCAATACCCATTTTCTAAAAATGAATAATCTTGAAGATAAAGAAGAGCTTCTCGGATTCAATCTTTCTAGGTTTGCCAATAAAAAACTTCTCCAGGCACATGAAGATGTGTTTAGAGGGCAAAGCGGAAACTATAGAGGTCCTTATGAGTCAATAAATAACAAAGATCTTTATGTCAAACTTTCCACTGTACCAATGTTGAACGCAGAAGGTAATATCGCAGGTGGTATTACCATTATCAATGACATCACTAATGAGGTCACAGTAAAAGAAGAGATGATACGTAATGCTTATTATGATCTACTCACCAATATTCCAAATCGAACACTTCTCATGGACAATTTAAAAGTGTTTATAAATAATTCACAAAACAGTGATAACTATGCAGCTTTACTTTTTTTAGATATTGATCATTTCAAGAAAGTCAATGAAACATTTGGTCATGATGTGGGAGATAACCTCATCATACAGGTTGCTCAAACCATTGAAGATATTATTGGTGACCATGAAATTTTTGCACGTGTCAGTGGTGATAAGTTTGTCATTCTTGTACCTTCTTTACCAACAGATAAGGCAGAAGCAAAAGAGATGACTTTAAAATATATAGATATGATCAATACGCAGTTTGAAAAACCATTGAGAGTTGGAGGAGAGTCTTATCATCTGACATTCAGTACTGGTGTGGTTTTATTTACCCATGAACACTCTGCATTTGACCTTCTGAAACGTGCAGAAACGGCTATGTATGAAGCAAAACGAAACGCGCGTGGTAGTAAAATATTTTATAAAAGCCATATGAGTGAGGCTACCAAAGAAATTCTTGCCATAGAAAGTGATATACATAAAGCTATTCTCAATGATGAATTTTCGATCCATTATCAGCCTCAAATGGATGTAAAAAGTAACAAGATCATTGGTGCTGAAGCATTAGTGCGATGGGCCCATCCGGAGAAAGGTTCCATCTCCCCAGCAAAATTCATACCTATTGCAGAAGAGAGTGGTAGTATCATTAAACTTGAAGAGTGGATATTTGATGCTGTATTTAAAGATATATCAGCTCTGTTCACATTTGCTAAAGAGAGTGACTTACAACATGTCGCGATCAATGTCAGTACAGTTCATTTTTTACAGCCTACATTTGTTGATGAACTTATGATACTGGTCCAAAAGTATCACATACAACCTGAATGGATAGAGCTTGAGATCACAGAGAGTGGTATTATGCGTAATATTGATGATGCGATTCAAAAAATTAAAGACTTAAAAAGCTATGGTTTCACTTTTTCCATTGATGACTTTGGTACGGGATACTCTTCACTATCCTATCTTAAAGAACTACCAGTGGATACTATTAAAATAGATCAATCATTTATTTTCAATATGAATACCAACAAAGGTGATGCAATGATCGTAGAATCCGTTATTGCCATAGGAAAGAAATTTGATCTAAAGATCATAGCTGAAGGAGTAGAGACAGATAACGCTCTTGAATACCTTAAGCAAATACACTGTGACACATACCAGGGGTACTTTGGGTATAAACCTATGTCATTAAATGATTTTTTCACTATTCTTAGAGATAAAAAAACGCTCCTCTAACTTAATCTCTGTTTATCATAAAACACCATTCTTACTTCTTTAGCAAGGAGTAAGAGAGATATCACTGCATAAAAGATCAATCCTATGAGTATTAGACTACTGATCATTTCTAAAAAAGGGAAAAAGTATGTGATCCTATATATGATCCCAATTACCACCATATACTTTATCATGTTATGTATTCGCGTATAAACACGTTCGATATGTATCTTTTTATATACTTTTTTTTCTATAGTTTTCCACTGTTGTTTATCTAAAAAGGCAAAAATTATTTTCAAGACATAACGTGAAACTACTATTAAGAGTGCTATTTTAATGAGCGTAAAGAGTAAAAAAAGCCAAAAACCTTCGGGGATCATACCCCATGATTTCAAGACAAACGCTTTTAAACTTTTACCTTCATAGAGTGTGACAGTGCCAAAAAACAGCATGGCTACTAACCCTACTACCAGCAAAACTTTCAAAAAAACAAAAACATATTTTTTGATCTTTTCAATTTTTTGTTTTTTCTCTTGAGAGAGAGAAGTGTTTTTCACCAATCCAAAGGCAAAAATATAATGGAGTTTTAGAAGAATATAGATCCCCACTACTCCCAATAAGAGTAGTGCAAAGACCAAATATTCTTCTAAAGGAGTGGTCATATCTTAGAGTGCTTTCGTTGCCAAAGATGCTACGCGGTTTGCAAATGCACCTTTATCTTTTGGCTCTAAACCTTCAGAAAGTTTTGCAGAGTCTAACAATATCCAGGAAAGATCATTAAAGAGAGATGTATCTTCAAGAGCATCTAGTTTTTTAATCATTTCATGGTCAGGATTTATCTCTAATATAAGAGGTGTTTCTGGCATCTCTTGTCCCATTTGAGCAAACATCGCTGCCATACCCGCCATTGGGTCAGAAGGATCTTTGAGTACACATGATGGGCTTGAAGTAAGTCTTGTTGAAGTCTTCACCTCTTTTACCTCTTCTCCCAATACCTCTTTGATCTTGTCGGTTAACGATTTAAACTCTTTTGCTACTTCTTCTTTCTCTTCATCTGTTTTAGAATCGGGTGCTTCAATAGAAGTAATATCTTTAAGACTCCACTCTTTATAAGTACCTATCATTGGTGATACAATATTGTCTACTTCTTGATCATCCATGATGAGTACTTCAATGTTCGCTTTATTATAAGCCTCTAGCAGTGGAGAATTTCTAAGTACCTTTTCATCCTCACCTATGATGTAGTAGATCTCTTTTTTCTCAGAATTACCACGACTTACATACTCTTCAAGACTCACAAG
>CBFHPE010000095.1:0-7028 GCA_965657515.1 Sulfurovum sp. | reverse complement strand
ATTGTGAAGCAAAAATAGACTTCGTAGATTATAAAGATTTGGCACAACTAAAATTCTCACTAAGTGAGAGATTTAAGATCATGCCAAGAAGATTGACTGGTAACTGTAAACGTCACCAAGAGCTTGTAACAGTAGCAATCAAAAGAGCTAGACAAACAGCACTTATTCCTTATATCGTAGATAGAAAGAATGTTGTTGAAAATCCATTTGAGAACGTAAAATAGATTAGACATGTCTCCCATCACCTGATGGGGACATACATCACCAAAAATCCCCTCTAAACTTTTCGTAATACGATAAAGCGTTTATCAGCTTCATCAAATTCATACAGACTTACATCATCATTTACCAGTAATTCCAATCCACTGAGTTGTACGATCTCTTCAACACTGTGATAATACTGTTTGATCTCTTCTTGAGATTTAGTAAAACGTTCACCCTCTTTTTCAAATAGAGTAAACTCTGAACTGTATTGGCCATTTTCAAAATCACTGTCAACCGTTAAGAAACGTGTTTCATCATCTACAATGTAAGCTCCTACTGCAACATTTTCAAAACCATACAGGGTATTGATATCACAAAGAAAAACACCACCCTCATTAAGATGGTCAGATACACAAAATAAAAAATGTTTTAAAGCATCTTTATCAAGATAGTTCAACATATCAAATACTGCTGTAATAACGTCAAATTTAGGCTCTAAAGCACAAAGGTCTATACATTCTGTATCTAACCCTAGTTCTTGGCTTTTAACCACCATTAAAGGGCTTAGATCTATTCCTTTGGTGTGAGGTATATTTAACGCTTTTTTCATTTGGTACAGAAAATCACCTGAACCGCAGCCGACATCTAAGAGTGTTTCAAAAGGTGCAGAATTTAAAAAAAGGAGATAATGGGCATAAAGGCTTGGAGCAGCCTCTTTGACACCGAGAAGGTCCTCTACTTTTGCGTAGAGATCAAGAGCATCAGCTGTAGAATTAGCCACGGCTTTCTACAACTGTTTTGATCTTTTCATACAAAGAGAGAATCTCTTCTTTTTTTGCATAAAAACTATTTTTATTTGAAATGAGATGTGCTGAAGAATCCATGATATCTTCAGCTACTTTAAGTCCATTTTCTCTCATCGTATTACCTGTCTCTACAATGTCAACGATGGCATCAGCAAGACCCACAAGCGGTGCAAGTTCTATAGAACCATAGAGTTTGACCACTTCCACACCAACTGCTTTTTTTGCAAAATAGTTTTTAGTGATGTTTACCATCTTTGTTGCCACTTTTATGTTGGGACGTGACCAGTCAAGTTCATCTTCATTCTTAATACCGATAGACACCTTACATTTCCCAAGTTGCATATCAAGCAGTTGGATGATGTCTAACTCTTTTTCAGTGATCACATCCAGTCCAACAACACCTATGTCAGCTGCGCCATGTTCTACATATGTCGGTACATCCTGGTTACGTACATTTAAAAAACGAAATTCTCCCATATCTAAAATGAGTTCTCTACCTTCAAACTTAAACTCTCCACCGAAGATCTCAGCAAATATCTCTAATGTCTGTTCTGCTATTCTTCCTTTTGGAAGTGCTACTGTCAACATGTTAACCCTTATACTTTATCGCTTGTTGCATCCCATTAAATACTAACATCTCATCATAAATGGCATCTTCAAAAAAAGAGGAGAGAAATTCTCCATCTCCACCTGTAAAGTAGAGTTTTTTACCATTACTGTGTTTGTCTATGAGTGCTTTTATAGACGCGATTATACCATAGCTTATCCCATCTTTAGTTGTGCTAGGTAAAGAGTCCAGTGACAGCTCTCTGTTTAACGCCACATCCAATATAGGAGAAATGGACTTATAACTGTTTATGGATGCTTTTAATCCCGGCAGTATAAATCCGCCCAGGTACTGTCCTTTTTCTACAACATCTACAGTAATCGCAGACCCTGCATCTATAAAGAGACCTTCACTATGACTCAAACATAAGGCTTTTCTATCTACGCCCATGGTATCGTATTGTCCTTCTATCACCATAGAAGAAGAGATATTTTCCCAAAGATCAATACATCCTATCTTTGCTTCAATTTTTTGATTTACAGAGATATATTTTAAAGGTGTATCTTTATATTTTTTGATCGCATCATCATAATTTAAATGTTCCACCGACTTACCGTTATAGATATGAAAATAACTATTACCAATGTCTGCAAGTAAGGTACTATGCATGGTGCCATACCCTCCATCCCTTTTCTTCCAACATTGCCTTTGCCTTTGAACATAATGGTGCTTTGATGATCATATACTTCTTCTTAATACTGCTGTCGATATACTTTTCTAACTTTTCATGTAAAAGCATCAACTCTTCAGCTTCTTTTCGCAGTACCCTGCTTTTCTTCTCCAGTACCATCACTGCAGCATAAAAGTCTTTGAGATCAACCCCCAAATAGAGGTCAATTTTCTTTCTACTACCAAGCTCTTTAGGGGAGATAGGTTTTAGAGATTTAAATATAATATGTTTTTCTTGTAAATAATCTACGATTTCTTTCATAAAAGTATCATACCTAAATCAACGTAAAGGATGATAACTGTTCATAGTGTCAGCCAAATTCTGTTTTTGTATATGTGTATAGATCTGTGTGGTCTCCAGTGAAGAGTGCCCCAAAAGTTCCTGTACCACACGCAAGTCTGCACCACCGATGATAAGAGAGGAAGCAAAAGAGTGTCTCAATACATGTGGAGAGACACCCAGATACTTTTTAACGATCTTATAGGCAGATATACGGCTGAGAGGTTCTCCTCTGTAGTTTAGCCAAATGTATGGACTTGCAAGTGTCTGTTCAGAAAGATAAAGTTCCATGGCCTGTGTAGCAACCGGTGCTAAAGGCACTACTCTCTCTTTTTCACCTTTGGCAAAACGAATTTTAAGCCAACCGTCTACGATGTCAGCACGTTGTACTGAAAGAGCTTCTGAAATACGACAGCCACTCGCATATAAAAAAAGTATCAAGGCATAATCACGTAAGCCCATCACTGTGGTTCTATCTATAAGATTAATACTATCAAGGATCTCTTCATTACTCACATATTTTGGTAAATTTTTAGGGACTTTGGCCATAGGGATCTTTATTTTTTCATAGGTAAAATCCTGTATATGGCAAAAATGAAAAAATGCATTGATAGAAGAGAGTTTTCTATTGAGTGTTCTTTTGTTATCAAATTTAGCCAGGAATTTCAATACATCAGTTGTATCTAATTTGGTAAGTGTTTTTTTGGTTTCCTCTTCAAGTTGTTGGAGATCAGAAAGATAGGAGGAAATAGTAAGAGTATCCAGTGCCTTAGTGACACTTAGATACTCTTCAAAAGCTGTTAAAAGATTACTCTTACTCATAACCTAATTTAGAGAGTTCAATCACATCACCGTCTTTATAAAGTTTAGTTCCTGTGATGAAAGCAGGCTCAGCGACTTCACCAAGCTCATAGATCTTATTTTTTGTTAAATTTTTATTTAATACGATCAAAGATCCTTGCTGATCCAGGGCATATACTTTGTCTGAGAATGCTGTTGCAACTGAATAGTGTGCAAATTTGAATTTAGCTGAAGCTACAGCTTCCAAGTTAGCGTTCAATGCAATAATTTCACCCTCTTTTGTAAATAGGTAGATCTTCCCTTTATCTATAGCAACCTCAGAAATATTTGCTTTATACTCCTGTTTTCCTGCTGTACCTAAAGTGATGAGTCTTCTTGGTGTTGCTGCCACCATAGTATTTCCCGTACGCTTGAGATAGATAACATTGTTAAATGACTTTTCACTGGAGATATAAACAACTTTTGCATTGGCACTGTCTGCAGCATTTACAATAATGATCTTTCCGTCCAACATAGGCATTACAGCCAGGTTGTCAATAAAAATAGGACTTGCAGCTCTTGTATCGATAGCAAATGTATTTTCTGATCTGCTCTCTACCACTTTTCGATTATTTGCCATCTGGTAGATACCAAAGGTATTATTATTTAAAACATATGCGATCATACCATTTTTCATACTTGCTGAAACCACAGGTATATGTAAAGATATTGCACGTACTGGCTCTTTTGTATTTTTAGAGATGACTTTTAAGATACCCTCAGCATTAGTTGCCAAGACATATGTGTTGTTTTCATTTAAAAATCTATACCCTTCACCTAAAGTAAGTTGGCTTATGCCTGCTTTTCCAACATATTGACCTGTTTGAAGTGTACCACCATCACGACTGAGTTCAACCATATTCCCGCCATATGAAGACTCTGCAGTGGAAGCTGAAAATGTCTGTTCAGGTTCAAAATACTTTTTAGAGCTACATCCTGAAAAGACAAGTGCTAAAGCTGTAAATGAGATAAGTGATAAAACGTTAAAGTGCTTCATTAGTTTGCCTTAATAATAGAGTGTTTTAGAAATCCTGTGATCACAGCTAGAGGAGAACGCTCATCGATCAGTTCAAGTTTATCTTTAGCACTCTTTTTATCTCCTGCAACAATAGCTAAATACGCCTCTTGGAAAAGTGCAAGTTCTTTGTAAAGTTTTGAATCTACAGGTTTTTTACTCAGTACACCAGCTGTATAGTTACTCGCATCAGCGATCACTTCATTTTTACTTTGTGACAATGATTGTAAAGCTTTTATATCTAGTTTTTTACTTGCCTGAGAAAAAGTATATAGTTCAAAAAGTGCCGGATTATTTTCTTTTAGTACCTTAAGTGCATTTGCATCTTCACTGTTGCTTTGTAAAGTTAAAAAAGCTTCATTTGCAGTTGAGAGTTTTGCTTCATTCATGGAAGTCATTACGGACTGTCCACCAAAAAATAATATTAGTGCCACAACAGCACCCCAGATCTTTAACTTGTGTTTTTTATAAAGTGTTTCTAATTTAAAAACATTCTCAAGTACTTTTTCGTCACTGCTTAACTCTTTTTTTACATCTGCAATATCCACTGCATTCTCCTAAAACATTTTATTGCTACTATTATACCTTTTGGAGTTAAGAGTTTGATTAGAGGTCTACTAGAGCTCTACGACAGTGATCCCCAGATTTCCGGGCATTCTGTAAAATTTTTGGATCTTAGGATGCTTTTTAAGGTATTCGGAGACGAGCTTGGACAAGACTCCCCCACCCGTACCATGAATGATCTGCACTTCATTTAGTCCATTGACCAATGCATCTGAGAGGAATTTATCTACAGTATCTATCGCTTCATCTGCATACATACCTAGTAGTTTTACAGAGACTGTTGCACCTGATTTTTCTACGGATACCTTTGCTTGTTTCGGTTTTGGTTTTACTTTAACCTGAGGTGTATCCCCTCTTCTTTTCAATTGAGAAAGAGGTACTCTCATTTTCAAACCATCTACAACGATAGTAGCATCTTTTCCACGCAGAGAGACCAGTTCCCCTTTATGAGAACGGTATTTCACTTTATCTCCCTCTTTGAGAGGTATTTCCTCGGCAGTTTTCATCTCTTTTTGTTTAAAATCTTTACGCTGATGTGCAACATTCAGTAGACGCCTTCCCTCTGTAGACTCTTTTGCTTTAAGTGCTTCACGTGCTTTTTTAGTTGCGGCATTGTAACGATTTTCAAGTGTTGCTATGGCTTTTCTGTGACTCTCTTTGAGTTTGAACTCTTCCTCTTCTAGCTTGATCTTTTTCTTCTCTACTGCATCTAACTCTTCGTCTATCTTAGCTATCTTCATACGCATCTCACGTTCTAGAGACGTTGATCTTTCTATGAGTTCATTGAGGTTGTCTTTGTCCTCTCCATAGACAATTTTTGCCTTGTTTACAATGCTTACAGGTACGCCATAACGCTGCGCCGTTTCAAAAGCATAAGACTTACCGATGCTTCCTTGTAAAAAGGTATACGTTGGCATACGTCGCTCTTCATCATACAATGCTGCAATGAGTTCCACTTCCTCATCACTTGCCATTAATGAAGCCAAACGCTTATGGTGTGTGGTCACAATAAAAGTGATACCTTTTTTACGCAGCTCATCCAACATCACACGAAAGAGAGATGCTGCTTCATCTGAGTCAGTTCCCAGCTCTATTTCATCTACACCTACAATGGCATCTTCTTTAGCAAATAACTTGGCAAACTCCTGCATACGTCCTGCAAAAGTAGAAATGTCATTTTTAACTGATTGAGGATCATCTATCACTGCTTCTATACTCTTGTAATGCCCCACTTCTGTCTTAGCCACATCACACTTGAAAGGTAAAAGATACTTAGACATATAGACAGCACTCAGCATAGACTTTAAAAGCATCGTTTTACCACCGGCATTCACCCCTGTAACCAGCATGATCTGTTTGTTAAGGTCCATGGTAATGGGTACAGGATCATCGATAGCAGGATGTGCAAAATCATGAAGTTTAATACGTTTTTGTTTGGTAGGTAAAACGAATTCATACTCTTTGGCTCTTGCAAAACTCACACGTGCCTGATAGTGATCAAACCTGTCATATTCTTTGTTGATAAACGCTAAGAAACGCTCCCACTTAAAGAAGACAGCTGAGATCTCTTTGCAATACTTAAATATCAACTCTTCTTTACTTGAAAGCAGTGCTGACTCTTTCTCTTTTAAGTGTGTGATACTTTGAGGGATAATGTAGAAAAAGCCACCTGCAGACCTTGCAACAACTGTTGCTTTGATGGCATTATTAAATCCGCCACGTACCAAAAGTGTCTCTTCTCCACCGTTAAAGTGTACCTGTGTATCTACTAGATAGTCGCGAAGTTTAGATGAGTGTGCTAACTTATAGAGGGTCTCTTTAATTTCTATCTTGTTTTGTTTCAGAGAGCGTTCAAGTTTAAACAGTTCAGGATCACGTTCAGGGTTTATCTGTCCCTCTTCTGTAAAATAGTTTATGATCTCCAATATCTCTTCAGGAATTTCAATATTTTGTATCCATGAGATAAGAGGTTCAGTAAATCCAACTGCACTTAGTGTATTGAAGTACGAGAACATTGTCACAAAGGCATAGATCTCATCTAAA
>CBFHPE010000094.1:0-7028 GCA_965657515.1 Sulfurovum sp. | reverse complement strand
ACTCTTTGTCTTCAAGCATCATCTCCACTTCACCTTCAGGATTGACCAACATCGTGTCACCATAAAACTTCCACTTGACCTCATCATCACTGTACTCACCTAAGCGGTTAGCTCTTAGAATGTAACAACCATGTAAAAAGGCTTTGGTCTTGATGATCTCTCTCCAGCGATTATGAGATCCAAATGTTGATGCAGTCGGGAGTAAAACAAGATCTACTTTTTTTTCGCTTACTCTTTGCCAGAAAGGGTCAAAATGTAATTCGAAACCTGCCATTACCATCACTTTAAAACCTTTTATAGTAAAGGTCATCGCATCTTTCAGTGGTGCAATTTTGTTAGCAAAGAACTTCTTTTCATTCCAGTGTGCATAAGGGAGTAAGATCTGCTGTTCATAATAACGTATGGTTTTCGCTGTGATCTTCACAATGGTTTTATGGTACCCATCTTTTTTAGTAATGATAATAGGTGCTATAAAAGTGATGTCATATTTGACTGCAAGATTTTTTAAAAGCTCAATATGTTTTCGTGTCTGTTCTTTCACCATATTTGGAGACATTGTCGCGAACTCTTTAAAAAAGTGATTGAGTACATACTCTCCAAGAAGCATTACATCTGCATCCCTTTGTTTTGCTTGTTTTAAGTAATACTCAAGTCTTGTAGCATTCATACCCAAAGTAGGTAATTGCAGTGCTGCTACAACCAATTGAGACATTATTGACTCTCCTCTATATTTTGATTCGCCTGCTCAATCACAGTGATCTTTGTTTTTGCCTCTTCAATAAGTGTTTGAGCCTCTTTAATGTTTTTCAAACCCTCTTCATAAAGCTTCACAGACTCTTCTAAGGTGATCTCCGGATTCATGAGTTTTTCCAACAACTCTTTTGAATGTTCTAACTTCTCTTCAAAACTTGCCATTATATATCTCCTTTTACTAGAGCTTCACAAAATAATTCAAATGTTTTCATTGTAAAACCTCTTTAATATTCTCTTCAAATTTATCTAACTCAACTAAAAATGCATCATGTCCATAATTACTCTCTACTTCCAAATACGTATAAGACTGACCATTGTCTTCCATCATGTTAGCAATATGTTCCATCTCTGAAGGGAAAAACAAGTAATCCGATGAAAAGCTTATCAAATGGACATTTGCTTTTATACGCTGGATAGCATCATCTAATGAGTCATACCCTCTGCCCAAATTAAAAGTGTTTATCGCTTTGACGATATACAGATAAGAAAGAGGATCAAAGATACGTGAAAAATTATTGGTATTGTACTCCATGTATCGTTCTACTTCATAACGTCCAAAAAGTTCAAAGAGTCCATCATTATTTACATAGTTACGTCCAAACTTATCACCCATAGAATCTGGTGCAAGGTAGGAAATATGCCCTGCTATACGCCCGATAGCCAGGCCATCTAAACCATCTTCAATAAAATCATCTTTATCATAATTACCATGTTTAAAACGTGGGTCTCTTCGTATCGCTTCAACAGCTACTTTGTTAAATGCTATCGTCCATGGTCTGGTTGCATAAGTTGCAGCCAATGAAATGATATCATCTGCGAAGTTAGGGAAATCAACGGCAAACTGTAAAGCCTGCATTCCACCCATAGAACCACCTACAACTGCACGTACATGATAGATACCTAAGTGTGATAAAAGATGCATTTGGGCGCGTACCATGTCCTTTACTGTCACAACGGGGAATTTAAGTCGATAAGGTACTTGTGTAGAGTAGTTATAACTCATTGGTCCGGATGTACCAAAACATGAGCCTATAACATTGGTACAGATCACAAAATACTTACTGGTATCTATGGCCTTGCCATCACCGATAAGTCCATCCCACCAACCTGCTTTTCTCTCACCTTCATACACACCTGCAGCATGATGAGAACCACTTAATGCATGACAGACCAAAATAACATTAGAGTTATCATCATTGAGTTCACCGTAGGTCTCATACGCTATCTCATATGGCTCTAAAATACGTCCTGATTCCAAGTATAGTGGTGAACTGAATTGTGCAGTTTTAGTTTCTATTTTCATAAATAACTTTGTGATGGGTTTAATTGTAAGTATTTTATCTAATTTGTGCTTGCATTACGTAGCGTAGGCATTTATTGAAGTGCATGCCCCGCTACAAAGATTTACCCTAAAGCTTTTGTAAGATCATCAATGAGGTCTTGCGTATCTTCCAGTCCGACACTCAACCTAACAAGTCCACCTGGTACACCTGCTTCTTCTAACTCCTGTGCTGAGAGTTGCTGGTGTGTAGTACTTGCAGGGTGTGTGATAATCGATTTAGAGTCACCGATATTTACAACAACGGCAAAAATATCAGTACTGTCTGCAATCTTCTGTGCAGTCTCTTTATCAGAAACTTCAAAAGAGAGTAATCCGCTGTACCCCCCTGTTAGATATTTCTTTGCATTTGTATAATTTGAATCTGATTCTAAACCCGGGTAATTTACTTTATTAACTTTTGGATGAGCTTCAAGAAACTCAGCAATAGCCAAAGCAGAAGCCGAATGTTGTTTCATACGTAAAGGCAAGGTCTCCAAACCTTGAATATTTAACCACGAATTGAATGGTGCTGGTGTTGCACCCAGATCACGCATCAATGCAAGCCTTACTCTGAGTGTAAAGAGTGGTAGAGGAAGATCCGAATAGACAAGCCCATGATAACTCTCGTCAGGCTCATTAAAATGACTGTACCTTGCATTACCTTTGATCTTCTCTACAAGATCATGTCGTTCTACCAATATACCTCCCAGTGCTAATCCTTGTCCAGTTGTATATTTACTTGTACTGTGCACCACGATATCCACACCATATTCAAAAGGTTTACATAAAATAGGTGTGGCTACCGTATTGTCAACACATGTAAGTATATTATGTTTGTCTGCAATCGCAACGATCGTATCAAAATCCGGGACATCTATACTTGGGTTGGTAATACTTTCAAAAATTATGATCTTAGTTTTATCATCGATCAGGTCTTCCATTTCTGAAGGGTTTGTCACATTAAAGTAGCGTGTTTCAATCCCAAAACGTTTAATAGTATGCCCCGTAAGTGTTGTAGTTCCACCATAAACTTGTTTTGCAACAACAACATTATCTCCAGCCTCGGCCACATTGGCTATAGCATAAAAAATAGCCGCCATTCCAGAAGCTGTACCTATCGCAGCCACTCCACCTTCAAGCGCAGCAAAACGTTTTTCAAAAACATCTGTTGTCGGATTCATAAGACGTGTATAGATATTTCCAAGTTCTTTCAGGGCAAAGAGATTTGCTGCATGTTCTGTATCTCTAAACTCGTAAGCCGTACTTTGGTAAATAGGAACCGCCATTGTTCCTTGGGCATCTTTTTCATATCCTGCATGTATTGCGAGTGTTTGTTCGTGCATTACGCTTCCTTATTTAATAATATTAGGAAATTATAGCTTGTGCTTGCTTGGAGTTTGTATCTGATTTAAGAAAGAAGAGAAAGAATGATAAAGATCAGTACTTTCTTATACCTATCGCTACTTCTTCTTCAAGTTGAGCAAAGGCTTTATCCATAGCAGTAACTATACTATCTGCATCACTTTTGGTAGGTACTGTTGTATGAAAAAGACTAGCTTTACGTTTTTCTTTACTCGCACTTTTTAATTCCCAATTGGCATCAAGATAGACTTTGTCACCTTGTGCTATAAATCTTGTGATATCGACTTTTACTCTTACGGTTGGTTGTCTGTCTACACCCCATGGGTAAGCATACACATTTGGTTGATCAAACTTCTTTTGTAAAAAACTTATGAGTCTTTGGGTAAGACCTGTATCTAATTCTTCTCCCCAAACTGCATTACCCAAAAGCGTGATCTGACTTGAACTCTTTGCAACAGCAATTTCCCGTTTATTGAGATATGCAGGTATTGTGACCTTTTCAACACCTATGATCCTGTTTTTATTTGCATAGGTTGCTGTAGGTTGTGGTGCAAGTGAAAGTACGTAATAGTTAGAGCTTGTAGAGAGGCACCCTTGCAGCCCAAACAATGTTACAAATATCAATAATAAGTTTTTCATTAGTTATCTCCAAAGATGAGTGAATTTGGTTTACGGTTCAACATACGTAAGAAGACTTGCATCTCTTGCGATGTTTTTGTAAGTATTTCTAGTGTATCTGCCAACTGCTGCTTAACAAGAGAGTTACTGTCATACCCTCTTACCACTTCTTCAGTACTTTTAAGTGTACGTGTCACTTCTTTAAGTGCCGAAGAGAGTTCATCGGGTAGAACCTCAAATGATTTTTTACTTGTTAATTTGTTAATATTTTTAACTGTTGTTTGCAGGTCAAGCAGTAATGCATTTGCATTTTTCACAGGTTCTACACTCTCATCAACCACTTCAGTCACAGATGCAAGAAGTTTTTCTAAAGGAAGATCCTTAAGTTTATTAAGTATTTGAGTGACACTATCCATGATACCTGCACTATTTGTACTTGCCATAGGAAGTTGTTCATGCTTAGAACCCTGTATGATGCTTCCATTCCCATCTTGATGTTTAAATGTCAGATCTACATATAACATACCTGTTACAGGATCTAAAGATGCGATCTTGGCCCGTAAACCTTCTTCTACTGCCTGATAAAAGTTATCTAATCCTGTGGAATTTCTATCATGATTATCTACAAATACTGAAGTATCTATCCACAGTAATATCTTCCCTATCATTTTACGTGCTTCTTTACTGTATGAGATATCGATACTTTCAACTTCACCTATATTAAATCCATCAAAACGCACAGGAGCATTTACATTTAAATTAGCAATGGCATCATCCGTGAGTAACATGAATTTTTTAACAAATTTTACCTCAGAGCCTATCACCTGTTTGTCTGCTTCAGTTTTATTTTTAAAAAGTTTAAAGATATGGTCATCTGCTACAAGAGATTTATCATTCTTTCCTGAAGAAGAAAAGACAATTCCACCCTGTAAAAGATAATTCATCGGAGCGATACTGACATCAAGATTACCTCTTGTAAAGTCAATATTTACTGTACTTTTTAACCAAAATTTGGAATCACTGTTTATATACTCTGTATACATTTTATCTATAAATACAATGACCTCAATATTTTTATTGTTTAACCCAAGATAAAGATATTCAACTTGCCCTACTCTGATATTTTTAAAATAAACTGGTGTTCCCACAGCTACACTATCCCCAGTAGGTGAAGTCAAATGAAAATAAGTTCCTTGAAGATCATCTCTATAAGCATGAGTAAGTCCTATAAACTTATCTGTCAAGTGTTTTCCGCCTGCTTTTGAATGTACATTAATGTATGTTCCAGAAAGGAGCGTATCTAAACCACTCACACCTGAAATACCCACTTCAGGTTTTACGATCCAAAATTTGGCATGTTCAGAAAGGTAAGGTTTAGATTCTTTGCTATTCATACGTGCAACCACGATCACGCCGTCTGTCCCCTCTTCTGCATATATATCTGTAACTTTACCTACAGGCACATTTCTAAACTTTATTACACTCTGACCTGCTACCAACCCTTCATTTTGTGGAAAAATGATTTTTATCTCCGGTCCGCGCTCCACAAAATGCTGATAGGCTAACCAACCGGCTATGATCAATGCTATGATAGGTACGATCCAGATAGAAGTAATAAGATTAAATTTTGTTGACTCTGTTATCTCTGGTATCTTTTGTGCCATCTATCTATTTTCCTTAATAAGTGTTTCATCAAATGCATATGCTGCTAAAAGTGTAAAAAAGACTGAGATCGCAAATGCTGTTGCTGCTGTTCCTGCCAATATCTCTACACTGGTGAGATGTATAAGTGCTGCAAGTATGGCAACAACAAAAACATCTATCATTGACCATGGCCCAATGAGTTCAGTCACATAATACAATTTATGTTTATTTACTTTCTTGTCTTTTCCTATAGGGTATTTTACACTAATTAACAAATAAATCAAGATAAGAAATTTCATGACCGGTATCATAATAGATGCAAAAAAGATAATGGCAGCTACCGGGTAAGATCCAAGTTCCCACAAGAGTACAACTCCGCCAAGGATCGTACTTTCATCTTTAGTCCCAAATGCAGAGGTTATCAACATAGGATAGAGGTTTGCAGGTATATATGCAACCATCGCCGTGATCAGATATGCCCAGGACTTTTCTGTTGAAAAACTTCTATGATGATAAATGGAAGAAGCACAACGACGACAAGTGTTTTCTTTGCCCTTATCTATGTTTACCGCATCACATATGGGGCAACGAATGAGTTTGTTTTCATCTACTTCTATCATTTGTCCTCATTCTTTTGCAGCATTTTTTTTCTTAACATCCATAACTCAGAAAGACGGATACGTTTGGTGATATAGACATCTATAAGGACAAACACCATCAGTGCCCAAAATGCGATTCCGATATGTAACTGTCCAAACGCCACTAATTTAACAAGCGCTACCAATATACTGATAAAAAAGATATCTGCCATACTCCAGGGGGTGATATGTGCAAGTAAGATCAGCAGTTCTTTTGTTGTTTTTACTCCACGTTCCAGTTTTAAAAGTAAAAAAAGCAGTATATTTATAAGAAAGATCATCAAGGGAAAGATCAGGATCAAAAAAAGACAAAGAAACCCTACCAGATAAAACCCATTGTCTATCAAAGAAAAAATCGTTTTAGGTATAGTAATGAACTGTTCTGTTCCCAGTATATCCATCTTGACCAGAGGAAAGATAAAAAATATCAAGCCTGTGATACTAAGTGCTAAACCATGGGTTACTAATCTGCTGTCATAACGATACAGTATGCCTCCACATTCAGTACAACATGCTTTACTCCCATCTTCAATGGGTACTTCTTCATGCAGTGTAAAACACTGATGGCAGATGATATAGTTATCAAGGGCATCTTCATTCTCAAGTTTCATGATATAATTATACTCAATGTACCTCTCAATTAAATAAGGATAACAATGCATATACTCTCTATAGGTAAAACATTTACATAT
>CBFHPE010000093.1:0-7155 GCA_965657515.1 Sulfurovum sp. | reverse complement strand
CATATAATCTCATCACATATCAAAACACATTCAGTGGTAGAAGACTCTCATGTTGAAAACTCAGATGTGGGACCAATGGGAAGAATAAGACCAAACTCTAAACTTGTTGATACACATATAGGAAACTTTGTAGAAGTGAAAAAATCTACACTGACTGGGGTAAAAGCTGGACACCTCTCATACATAGGTGATGCAACGATTGATGAAGGATCAAACATTGGTGCAGGTGTGATCACCTGTAATTATGATGGTAAGAACAAGTACCAGACCAATATCGGTAAAAATGTATTTGTTGGCTCAGATACACAACTCGTTGCGCCTGTGAACATTGCTGATGATGTTATCATTGCTGCTGGTTCGACCATTAACAAAGATGTGGCCCAAGGTGAGCTTGCAATTTCCAGAGCACCAATGAAGACGATCAAAAACTTTTTCTATAAATTTTTTGGTAAAGAACAGGACTAGGATATAAAATGCAAATTAATCTAAGTGGTAAATCTGTTCTTCTAGGGGTAACAGGAAGTATCTCAGTTTATAAGGCCTGTGATCTGGCACGTCTTTTTATTAAAGCTGGTGCAAATGTACATGTCGTGATGACAGCTTCTGCAGAGCGATTTGTCTCAGCACTTACTTTTGAAGCATTGACACGTAATCCTGTACTGACAGAAACATCTGAGTCTTGGAGTTCAGAGATGAACCATATAGACATTGGCAAAAAATGTGATGTTTTCATTATTGCTCCTGCCACAGCCAATACACTCAATAAACTTAGCAAAGGCATCGCAGATAATATCCTCACCCAAACCGTACTTGCTTTTAAAGGTAAAATGCTTGTGGCTCCTGCAGCCAATACACAGATGCTTGTAAATCCTTTTACCAATGAAAGCATTCAAGTGCTTGATGAAAATGACTACACGATCATTCAGCCTCAAGAGAAACTACTGGCATGTGGTGACTTGGGTAATGGTGCATTGGCAGAACCTTCTGAGATCTTTTTTGAAACAGCAAAAGCGTTGCTGAAAGAAAATTTTTGGGAAAACAGACGCATTATAGTGACCGGAGGAGGAAGCAGAGAGAAGATAGATGAAGTACGTTATATCTCAAACTTCTCATCAGGAAAGATGGCAAAAGCACTATGTCTCTCACTCTATCTTAAAGGTGCAGATGTCCGATACATCACATCTATGGGAAATGATGATCTGCCTTCCAGCATCGATACCATTAACTTTGAAGATGCTCAGGAACTTTTTGAACATACAAAAGATGCCATAGGTCTTTCTAAAAACGCAGACATAGAACCTTATTTGTTCATGGTAGCTGCCGTTGCAGACTTTACACCCAAAGCACCACAAGTTGGTAAACTGAAGAAGTCAATGATCGGTGAAGCGTGGAATATAGAACTGAAACAAACCACTGACATACTCTCAAACATCGATAAGTCAAGTATTAAAACTGTGGCATTTAAAGCAGAGATGAACAGCCAAGAGGGACTCAATAATGCTGTTGAACTCTTGACAAAGAAGAGTGTTGATGCAGTGTGTTACAATCTTCTTAAGGATGCCACAAGCTTTGGTGGAGACAAAAATGAAATTACTTTTATTAGCAAAGAAGCACAGATTGACCTAGGACGTGAAGATAAACTCACCCTTGCAGATAAAATTCTTACAGAAGCCAAAAAACTAAGTGGTAGTATCTAGGTATGAGCAAAAATCAACTTAAGCACTTAGCGATCATTATGGATGGTAATGGGAGATGGGCACAGGAACGTGGTGAAAAACGCACAAAAGGTCATGAAAAAGGTGCGGAAGCGATCCGTGGTATCACTACCTATTGTGCTGCGCATGAAACCATAGAGACTGCCACCTTTTATGCTTTCAGTACTGAAAACTGGAAACGTCCTAAGCTTGAAGTTGAATTTCTTATGAAACTGCTTGACAAATATCTTAAAAATGAGTTAAAGACGTATATGAAACATAATGTACGTTTTAAAGCGATCGGAAATATTTTACAGTTTTCTAAAGCTTTACAAAAACGTATCAAAGAGACAGAAGAACTTACAAAAGATCATACAAACCTTACACAGGTCCTAGCTCTTAACTATGGTGGTCGTGCTGAGATCACAGATACGGTAAACAAGCTCATCAAAGAAGGTAAAAAAGAGATCACAGAAGAAGACATCTCTTCTGCTTTACAAACACCTTATAGTAGTATCGACCTGATGATCCGTACTTCTGGAGAACAGCGTATTTCAAACTTTCTTCTATGGCAGTTGAGTTACAGTGAGTTGGCTTTTACTAACACACGCTGGCCGGACTTTACTTCAGAAGAGTTAGCTACAATAATAGAGAATTATACACATCGCACTAGACGATTTGGAGGTCTGTAATGTTAGAAACTGTAAGCATAGAAATTGCCGTGGTCGTATTTATCTTTGGTGCGATGATAGGTTCTTTTTTAAATGTGGTTATTTACCGTATACCTAAAGGCGAAAGTATAGTCTTTCCTTCATCAAAATGCCAAAGCTGTGAAAAGTCTTTAAAATGGTGGCATAATATCCCTATTTTTTCCTGGTTGTTCTTAAGAGGAAAATGTCATTTTTGTAACGCTAAAATATCTGCACAGTATCCAGTGGTGGAGTTTCTTACCGGTACTATTTTTGTTGCTTTGTATTTTAAACTTGGACTTGTCTGGTATCTACCTTTTGTAGCAGCTTCTTTTGCTGCACTTTTGGCACTTGTTATGATAGACTTCAAATATATGGCTGTACCGGACAATGTAAATTTTGCTGCACTTCTTTTTGCATTGGCACAACCCGAATTTCTTTCAGGGCTTATCTTTGCTATAACTGCAGCAGGAGGCCTTTATCTTATAGGACAACTTGCTGCACTCATAGCGCGTAAACAGGCTATGGGTGGAGCGGATGTTATCGTGGCGGGTACCATGGGAGCACTTCTTGGATTTCCAAACTTTTTTGTTGCCATTTTTCTCTCAGCGATCTTAGCCATGGTCCCTGCACTTATACACCGTGAAAAAGGTGTACCTTTTGTACCTTTTTTAGCTTTAGCTACATTTATTGTTTATCTCTATGATACACAAGCAACACAACTACTGGAAACTATCATTTATGGTTAATGTCAAAGGGTATATATCGTCCAACTTTACAAAAGCATTTTTGACGATATTTCTACCTTTTTATCTTATTATATCACTTGTCTATCTGGTAAAAATAGCATCACTTACTTCAAAAATACAGATAAGTTTATTTGAGCTGCTTACCCTATACAGCTACTCTATTCCTGATATTGTTTTTTATACTTTGCCATTATCATTTATAGCTGCTTTAGCCAATGTACTTATGAAACTTTCTCAAGATAATGAACTTATCGCACTTTATGCACTTGGACTACAAGCTAAAAAAGTACTACGCAGCCTGCTGCTTCTTGGTGTGCTTTTCTCTGTACTTTTAGGCAGTATCTCTTTTTTAGCCATGCCACTTTCAAAACAACAGTATAAAGCTTTTAGAGATAATAAAAAAGCTGAAGCGAAACTCAACATCGTCGCAGGAAAACTCGGACAAAAATTTGGTGATTATTACATCTATGTCAAAGAGAAGGATGAGAATGCAGACACATTCCACGATATGGTCATTTATAACCGTACTGACAAAAGCAATGAACAGTTTTTCTCCTCACAAACAGGAGAACTCAAACACAATAATGATGTAACATCTTTACTTCTCAATGAGGGATATGGATATACCTATTCAGAAGACAAACTACAACAGGCTGAATATAAAACCCTTGAAGTCTTTGACAGTGTAGAAAGAAGATCCCATAAATTTGAAAGTGCTGTTGAGTATTGGAGTAAGGTCGATACCAGTATAAATAGAATGAAAAGATCTCTGTTTTTTATTTTTATCAGTTTGATTCCTTTACTCTCTGTCTATATTGTTGCTTCTTTTACAATGATCAACCCCCGTTATCAGACAAATCATTCGTTTCTTGTTATTTTCTCAACAACTCTTTTCCTCTATCTCATCGCATCTTCTCTTGAAAAATGGGGAGGATACATAAGTTTATCTTTCATCGTTGTCATTGTTGCTCTTTTGGGACAATGGTCCTTTAAAAAACGTGTATCCAAGTACTTCTAAGAGCCCCAATGCGTGTAAAAGCAGTTATATCTTATGATGGTAGTGCCTACCTTGGATTTCAAAGACAAAAGTCAACAAAAAGAACTGTCAGTACTGCCATTGAGACCGCACTTTCTTCTTTACAGATAGACTCCAAGATCGTAGGTTCTGGAAGAACAGATACAGGCGTGCATGCATCTGGGCAGGTCATACATTTTGATCTCCCTGATTTTTGGTCGGACCTACAAAAGTTAAAACTCAATTTAAACAGAAAGCTGCATGATATCTCTTTTAAGCAGATCACCAAAGTTGAAGATGAATTTCATGCGCGATTTTGGGCTAAGAAAAGACTCTATCGCTATGTCTTTAAAACAACTGCACCTTCCGTTTTTGAACAAAAATATATCTCTTTTTACCAAACATTTAATCCTGACATGCTTCAAAAAGCACTCAAGTGTTTTGAAGGGAAACACGACTTTCTTTTTTTCCATAAAACGGGTTCTGATACACACACTACCACACGTGAGATCTACCATACCACTTATAAAGAACGTGATGGATATCACTTCATCTATTTTCAGGCTAATGGATTTTTACGTTCACAAGTACGGATGATGGTAGATGCAGCAATGCAATGTGCAAAAGAAGAGATGTCAATCACTCAACTTCAAGAACAGATAGATTGTACTGAAAAACATACTACCAGACTTGCGCCACCAGAAGGTCTCTATCTGGCAAAAATACTCTATTAAGGTAATTCTCTGTTAAAAATAAAACTAGAGAAATAGCAAAATACCTTTCAAGTCTTAAAACAAAAATAAATGGGGATAGATATACGATAGAGTATGACCCAGTAGGAGATGGCGGGTCATAAAAAGTTTTAATGCGTAGGTATTTTTACCTGTTCTACTGCTTCGGGTATACTTTCTACTTGTACAGGTTCTGTATACGGTACAGACGCTTCTTGTACTTCTGTCTTTACATCTTCTGCTACTTTTTGTTGTACTTCTTGTACTACTTGTGCTGTTGTAGTCTCTTCTGCTTCAACAGGTGTAGTCTCTTCAGGTGTTTTTTCTTTGACCACCTCAGGTACTGGCTCAGGCGTTACAGCCTCTTCTACTTTTTTCACACTCTGTGCCATTTTTTCTTTTGCTTCTTCAAGCGCTTCTTCAAGCTCAAAGACTTTGTCATCTAATGTGTTTACCTTTGCAACATTCATACCATGTTCATACACAAGCTCTCCACCATCTTTACCTTGTGTAAAGATACCAAAAACAAATGCGATAAGTACTAGGACGTATAATGATTTCATGATACCGCTACTCGTAGCTGCTGAAAGTAATTTAAAGAACAATACCACAACAGAAGCCAATAATAAATAGGTTCCAAGAAGTTTATGTTCTGCTAACTCTTCCTTGCCTGCTTCGGTCAATATATCATAACCCTCTTTCCCATCAACAAGTCCTGTAAAGTACGCGCCTGCAGCAGCGACAACAGTTAAAAGAAGTAAAATGAAGGAAACAACACCAATGGCTTTCTTCTTAGAAAAAATATTTATAAGTTCCAATAGTAATACAATTACAGGAATAGCAATCATAAAATGCACAACAAGCGGATGTAATAATACAGGTATGTCAAAAGGTAAATCTACCTTTGGTATATAACCAGTGATATCTGGTAACGTCATACGTCACTCCTTAAATTTTAATGAAACGATTATAACACAAATGGGTTAAAAAGGTTTTACAATAACCATAATAACGATAAATATCATCAATAAAGTCGGCACTTCATTATAGAATCTAAGATATTTAGAACTTTTATAATGTGGGTTATCTATCATGATCTTACGAATACGTTCTAATGAATAATCATATGCTATTAAAAAAACCAATCCTAACAGCTTTGCATGCATCCATCCTCCAGATGAGAAAATACCCGGATTTAGGTATAGCATGACAGCACCGGTAATAATGCTCGCCCACATTGCAGGTACACCTATATATTTATAAAGTTTATACTCTTGTACCTCTACAACATCTGTAAATGCTTTTGTATCAGCATTTTCTCTATGGTAAATAAATAATCTTGGCAGGTAAAACAACACAGCCATCCATGACACAAAACTCATTACATGAAACGCTAAGATCCAACTATAATATTCCATTTAACTCTCCATTAGTTTAAAATCTTTTTTACTATAAACTACTAACTGTAACTTCTTATAATACCCAAGAACTGCATTGTATATCTTTAGCTTTGCACCATTGGGCGGTGTACTTTTTTTATTTTTAAAATAGATGGGGATTTTCCGACCCTTAACATAAAAATGTCTGTTTTTATAAATGCCGACAAGATCACTAAATACTTCATTTTGTCTGTATGAAACCTCTTTTAACAGATCAGAGTGTTCTAAAAGGTAGGCAGAGATATCTTCTTCTCCTTTTTCTTTTAAGATATATACATGTGTTAACTCTTTTAAACCTTTATAGGTTTTGATCGCTTTGACAAGCAGATCATATCTTTTACCCACTTCCAGATCACCTGCACTACCAAAGAGAAAGACACCTCTACCCTCTTTTGACTGTTTAATGATAGCATTTCGTTTATGCTTCCATATCACAAGAGCATCAGCAAGACGTACTTCATTTTCTAAGCTCTCTTTTGTATAAAAATATTCTATATTTTTTTTAACTCTTTTTTGCTTCTTAGATATTTTATCTGCACCGGCACTATAAGGTTTTGTATCAAAATACGCATAGATGGGGAGATGATCAGAATACCCTTTACCCCTGTGTTTACTTTTTTTATATTGCCATCTGTTGATATATCCGCGTTTTGTAAAGAGGTATGCTTTTCTAAAGACATTGAATGAGTTATTGACATATTCTATACCCTTTTGATCAAAAAGTGCAGGAGGTAAAATGATATGGTCTGCTGTGCCTTTTTTACCATAAAATTTTGTATTCCATCTCTCTTCCAACGCTAACTCTTTCCATAGTGTATAATGGTATCCGCTAAGATCT
>CBFHPE010000092.1:0-7164 GCA_965657515.1 Sulfurovum sp. | reverse complement strand
CAATGCCTTTAACATAAAGAAACCTGATGCAAGACGTTATGATATTGATGAGTTTAAATCATTCGTGACAAAACTTGATCTAAAATATCTAGATAAAACAAGTGGGGTGGAACGACTTGCTTATGTGAAAGAGGATATTGATAACTGGTATAGACCAACAGCAAGACGTATACTGGCCCGTATTGCTACTATGGAGAATATCCGAACTGAAGTTTACCCTCAGAATGCGCCTGTTTCTGGAGGGGTTAGCGCTGGGATCTGGGCTGGTAATACATTTATAAAAGAGAAAAGGGGATTAAAGATAGTACCATTTGATGTTCCTGAAGATGAGGGATCAGAGGGCTTAAGAACAGCATTAAGACTTTTACCAAATGATCTCTCAATGGATGTGATGAATGGAGGTGTAAGTCTGGGCTATAATGCCATTTATTATACAAAGTCAGATGTTATCGATGGTGTTGAAGGAAAAGTTTCATATGTCTTTTCGGACGATCAATCTGATTTTGTACGTGGGGATCTTGGGATATTTACTGAGTATGAGGATTTTATGAAGTTTGGGGCTGGTGTAAGTTTTTTTGGAGATGTGAAAGGATCTTTTTATAAGTCTGATACTGCGTATGGATATAACGCCTATGTAGATGTAATGGATATCTTGAGGCTGACATATGTGAGAAGAAATGGAGACATACCTAACAATGATTATCTGTATTTTGGTCTTGAGAATATACCAAGTTTGATTTACTGGTTGAACAGATAATATAGTTTTTTTGTTATAATGTATTGAATTAATAAATTTACTCAAGATAGGGAAGTGTATGGCTGCATTTGATGCGTTACTTGGACATGTTATTGATCTAAATTTTAGCACACATGAAGCAATGATCGAAGCTGCTTTACTTTGGCAGATCGAAGAGTACCAATTTGATAATGGTATCTTTGAAGGATCCATAGATGCTGTACACACATCTCATATACAAATTGCTTATGCGACACGCACAAATGGCATTTTTGTAAAAGGAAAGACACCTAAAAATGCTTATTTGTTTGCATCTATAGAATCAAATGGTAAGGTCACTCACAATGGATTGAGTGTTTATAAAGATGAGCTAGTGGTTTTAAATGATGAAGATGAACTTGATTTTGTTGTCTCTTCTGCTGTAAATGATGTTTCAATTTCTATTGATAAAGAGTTTTTTGATGCTGCTTATCAAGAGTATTATAACGAACCGTTTATTTATGACAAGGTCAATAAACGTATTCAGTTGATCGATAAAGGTGGTATATCTTTTAGGACTTCAGCGAAAGAAATTTTGTACGATCTAATAAGCAAGAATGAAAATATACTTAATGATCCTAGCTTTCACGAAAAATCTGAATATACTATCTTACAAATACTTTTTAAAAATATTGATCTTTTGAAAGAACGAAAAAAAGCACTTGAGAGTGAAGTGAATGTAAATGAGATTCGAAACTATATTGAAATGAATTATAAAGATGAGATCAGTATACATGATCTTTGTAATGTTCATAAATTATCTGAAAGTACATTACGTCTAGGATTTAATAATCTTTTCGGTCTCTCTCCGAAACAATATCATCAAGCCTATCGTTTGGGAAAAGTACATCATGCTTTTTTACAAAGTGACCCTACTACAGAAAGTGTAGGAAGTATCGCATATGATCATGGTTTTACTCATATGGGACGATTTAGCAGTAAATATAAATCCATGTTCGGGATCACTCCTTTATGTACCTTGAAACATTCATCTAATTTAGTTCAATAACATATTAACCCCCCCCATATTTCATCATTTAACTCATCATAATTTTTATCTAATTTAGCGTTTCCGGATAAAAACTCATTCAAATAAATGATATACTTAATTAGTGTACATCTATACCTTTAGAAACGGTATTAGGTAGAGACTAAAGAATGAAGATTTACATGTACAGAAAAAGGAGAAGATCTAATGAAAAAAATCATGTTGAGTGCACTGGTTGCAAGTAGTTTAGCGTTAGCAGGTGGAGATATCGCGCCAGTAGAACCGGTTGTAGAGGCACCAATTGTAGAGGAATCAAATGCTTGGAAAAATGAGGTATTGATATATGGTTGGCTTCCTAGTATTAGCGCTACAACACCTATCCCTAATACAGGTGAAACAATTGATGCAGAAGATATCATCGATAATCTAAAAATGGTATTTTTAGGTGGTTATTCTGGTAGAAATGATACGTGGTCACTTTTTGCAGATGTCATCTATATGGATATAGGAGATAGCAAAAGTCATACATTTCCAAATAAAGACGTTGCGCATGTTGAACTGGATATGAAAACACTGCTTATCAATGCAGGTGTCGGGTATAGCTTGGTAAATACTCAAGATGGACTTCTTGATGTTACGGCAGGTGTACGCTATATGGATCTTGAAGCAGATCTTACTGCAGATCTTGTTAGGAATAGAAATCTATCTGGTTCAGAAGACTTCACAGATTTTTTTATAGGTATAAGAGGATATAAAAACATTAATGCAAATTGGTATATTCCATATGAAGCTGATATAGGTACGGGTGATTCAAAACAAAGTTGGCAAGTATTTGCAGGTCTTGGTTATCGTTATGACTGGGGTGATGTTAAACTGGGTTACCGTTATTTAGAATATGATATGGAAGATGATGCTATTGTGGAAGACCTTTCATTGAGTGGTGCAGTACTTGGTGTTAGTCTTAAGTTTTAACTTTTGAAGATTAGATTATAATTAATAAATAGATATAAGGAGAAAAAATGAATAAAGATAATAAAAGATCTTCAGTTCAGCAGTACTTTGTACTTGCTATGTTAGGTTGTTTCACAGTAGGTGCGACGTCAATTCATGCTGAGACGTTTATTCCTGAGGTCATTGGTAAATTGGGTTCACCAGGTGCTACAACAACGATTGAAGGTAATCAACTCCCACCACCACCTGACAAGAGATTTGGTGGTAAGATAGAAGCCAATGCTTTAGAATCAACACCTTATTGGACACCTCGTATTGTACCGCCAAAAGGTGCTCCAAATGTTCTACTTATCATTACTGATGATGCGGGTTATGGTGTGTCAGGTACTTTCGGGGGAGTTATACCTACACCAGCTATGGATCGCATTGCTGAGAATGGACTCCGTTATACCCATTTTCACTCCACAGCTGTATGTTCTCCAACACGGGCATCGTTGATTACCGGACGTAACCATCACCAAATGGGGATGGGTACTATCCCTGAATTGTCGACTGGTTACCCAGGTTATAACAGTATCATGACTAAAGATAAAGCAACAATCGCAAGAATCTTAAAAGGTCATGGATATGTTACGTCTTGGTTCGGGAAGAACCATGGTACACCAGATCTACAGACCAGTAAGATAGGACCGTATGATCAGTGGCCACTTGGCCTTGGTTTTGACTATTTCTATGGATTCATGGGCGGAGATACCAGTCAGTGGCAGCCAGGTAACCTTGTGCGAAATACGACATATATCTATCCATATGAAACTGATCCGAAGTTTAATCTTGTCACTGCTATGGCAGATGAAGCGATCGAATACATAAAAACTGTTGATGCACTGAACCCAGACCAGCCTTTCTTTGTCTACTATGCACCTGGTTCAACACATGCACCACATCACCCGACACCGGAGTGGATCGAGAAGATCAGTAAAATGAAATTATTCGATGATGGTTGGCATAAGCTACGTGAAACAATCTTTGCAAACCAAAAAAAGCTTGGTGTGATACCTCAAGATGCCAAGCTTACACCATGGCCTGAAGAGCATATCAAGAGATGGGAACAGCTCAATGAGACTGAGAAAAAACTATTTATCAAACAGGTAGATGTATTTGCGGCTTATGTAGCATATACTGACCATGAGATAGGTCGTGTGATCCAAGCTGTTGAAGATCTTGGCAAGCTTGATAATACTATGATCATCTACATCACAGGGGATAACGGTACCAGTTCAGAGGGTGGACCAACAGGTACGCCAAATGAAGTTGCATCCGTTCAAGGTGTACATTTACCAGTAGAAGCTCAGATGAAATACTATGATGTATGGGGTTCAGATAAAACATATCCGCATATGTCGGTAGGTTGGACGTGGGCCTTTGGTACACCGTTCTCTTGGACCAAAATGGTGAGTTCACACTTTGGTGGTACTAAGCAGGGTATGGCTATTTCATGGCCAAATGTGATCAAAGACAAAGGTGGAATTCGCCAGCAGTTCCACCACGTTGTAGACATTGTCCCAACTATTCTTGAAGCTACAGGTATTCCATTACCTGAAGAGATCGATGGGATCAAACAGGAGCCAGTAGATGGTACAAGTATGCTTTATACCTTTGACAAAAAAAATACAGATTCACCATCAACACATAAAACACAGTATTTTGAGATGATCGGTGACCGTGCGATCTACCATGATGGTTGGATCCTCAGTACAAAAGTGATGCGTGTACCTTGGGATAACAGTGGAAAAGGAAATCATGATCCTGCAAGTTGGCCATGGGAACTTTATGATCTAAGTAAGGATTGGACACAATCTAATGATCTGGCTGCCAAGTATCCTGAAAAAGTAAAAGAGATGGAAAAATTATTCTATGCAGAAGCAGAGAAAAATCAGGTAATGCCAATGGATACAACGACATTTACCCGTTCTATCCTTCCAAGGCCAAACTTGACAGCTGGACGTAGTGTGTTTACTTATTCTGGAGAAGTTACAGGTACACCTAATGGAAATGCACCAAGTGTTCTAGCTTCATCTTATAACATTAAGGCAGAAGTTGAGATTCCTGAAGGCGGAGCTGAGGGTATGTTGGTGACACATGGTGGACGATTTACTGGTTATGGATTCTATTTGTTAGATGGAAAACCGGTCTATACTTGGAACCTTTTGGGTCTTAAGTTGGTCAAGTGGCAAGGTAAAGATGTCATAGCACCTGGTAAACACACGATCGAGTTTGATTTCAAATACGATGGTTTAGGTGCAGAAACTCTGAAGTATGGTACGCCAAGTGGATTGGGTCGTAGTGGAACAGGTTACCTCAAAGTTGATGGGAAAGTTGTTGCTATGAATAAAATGGAAAAGACCGTACCTATGCTTATGCAATGGTGTGAAAGTTTTGATGTAGGTGCCGATACCGGATCACCTGTAGATGACAAAGATTATAAAACACCATTTAGATTTACTGGTAAACTTGACAAGTTGACGCTTACTATTGATCGTCCTAAATTGTCTAAAGAAGATATTAAAAAGCTTCAGAATGCAATGCACGCGAATCCTGCGAGTGAATAAAAGAGACTATGACCTCTCTAATGAATATAAGGAATATAAAATGAAAAAACAAATGACAACAATGATATCTAGCACTCTAGCAGTGTTGGTTGCAGGGACAGTCTCAGTTTATGCGCAAACAACACTTCCACCTCAACCTATGTTAGGTGAAGCAGTAGTTTATGAAGAGGGTAAAGCCGGGATACTTATGGTAGATGTTATGGAAGTAAGTGCAAAAGTTCTTTCAATAGATACTGAAAATCGAAAGTTAAAACTTTTGGGCCCTGATGGAAAGTCATTTGATGTTAAAGTAGGACCTGAAGCTAAAAAATTTGACAAGATAAAAGTGAATGATACTATTACTATTTCCTTAGGATCAGAATTGGAGATCAAGGTTTATAAAAATGCTGATGCTGTACCTGCTATAGCTCCTGATGAAGGAGTAGTGGCAGAATCAGATAAACAACCTGGATTTATAGCGGCAGAACGTATAACGATAACGGCTGATGTAATTGCCATCGATAAAGAGAGATATAGAGCTACACTGAAGTTCAAAGATGGAAGTACACAAACTTTTGCTGTACGTATGGATGTTGACTTAAATAAGCATAATGTAGGAGAAGTAGTTGTTTTTACATTAACTCAAGCAGCTGGAATCATAGTAGAGCATATTAAATAGAATATAATAATAGTTTAGTACAAGGTGAATAAAATGAAACAGATAACAAGAAGAAGATTTATTGCTGCGACAGCTTTAATGGGACCTATGGCTTTAGCTGCAGAAGTGACTAAAAGTGTAGAAACAAAAGGTGAGCAAGGAGAGACGATCATGGCTGATTGGCTCTTTGTGCAAAACTCAAAGGCTTTTACTTATGCTGATGGAAAGTTAACACTTAAAGGGGTTAACCCTGTAACAGTCATGTTTACAGATAGACCGGTACGTGCTGCTGAACATATGAAGACGAAAGATTTTATCCCGTTTTGGAGTGAAGGTAAAGAGAGTTTCCTAAAAGATCCACCAAATGCTGCACTTTCATTTGTAGATCATGAAAAAATGGAAGATGTGGTTATAACACTGCATGATCCTGTATTAAATGGTGAAGATCTTACATATCGTGTAGATATTATAGATGGTGAGCTCCCTGCAAATGCAGAACATGCATCACTTTTCATAGATGTAGTTGGTATGCCGCTTACTCCAGTATCTGCGGGTGGTGTCCGTCGTCGTACACGAAGAAGAGTTTACCGACGTTGATAGAGTGTTTTAGTTTCTCTTTCCTCAAGGTTTAAAAGAAAAGTTAAGGAGTAGTTAAATGAAAACGAATAACAAAACTTTAGTAAAATTTACAGTTGTAGCAATGATGATGGGATTTTTCTCACCCTCAGTTGAATTCCAGTCAGTCGGATTAGAAGAGACTAAATTTTTTAGTGCACAAACGAACTTTACGATATCTTTGATGAACGAAGCTGAAGCAAGACCGGCACGTCGTGTTGCACGTCGTACAACAAGACGTACTGTACATCGACACAGCGGTTTTTATCGTGGTGGCGGTTATTATCATGGTGGTGCATATCATCCTGTAGCCAGATGGACACTTGTTACACTTAGTGCATTGGCTTTAGGTTCAGTCATCTCTTCAGCATCAATGTCTTCAAGTTGTACGAATGTAGCAGTTAATGGAATCACATATAAGAATTGTGACGGAACGTATTTTGAACCTTATTTTGATGGTGATTCTGAAGAGTACAAAGTAGTTGCTGATCCTCATTAAATGAGGATCATTTAACTTCACTTAATTTATATTTATCTTTGTCATTCGCATAGTCAACATCACCTTCATAATTTCTACGTATCTCACAGT
>CBFHPE010000091.1:0-7235 GCA_965657515.1 Sulfurovum sp. | reverse complement strand
TTCTCTCCATCTATCAGTGTACAAGAAATTGAAGTCCCAGAAAAAATGGCTACACAAAGTAATCTTAATACATCACAAGGACTTTTGGCAAAACTCGATAGAACAGAGTTCACCTTTACTCTCTTTACACAAGCAGAGGCAAGAAAAAAGAGAAGATATAAAAAAGCACGTAGAAAGGCAAGAAGAAGAGCCAATCGTCGTGCAAACTATCGCCACCATCGTCACCATCGCCATAGAAGAGGACATAGTACAGGTGCTATGATAGGTGCAGCTGTTGTAGGTGCTGTTGTAGGTGCTGCGATCAGTAATAACAATGATAATTCAAACTAATAGTATACTTGTGGGACCTTTTAATAAAAGGTCCTACAATGATATTTATAACTTGAAAAAATAATCATAAACGTTCTATCTAAAACCGACAATATACTAAATCAATTATATCTACTCAGAAGGCACGATAGTTTATACATATGTTTGGACAAGGTGTAAAATAAGATAAAGAAATACTCATCAACTATCGTGCCATATGAATAGATATATTATAAAACTACAAGACTTAATGTTCTGTCTTTGTTAATTTCATTATTAATTTTAGTATTGTTATTTTGAGAGTGTGACCTGGCGATCTTTTCATATACTATAGAGTTATAGTATCAAAGACCCATGGCTTTCCGTCCTTGTCTTGCGACAAGTGTAGCTTTTACAATGTAAACATCGGAGTATACACAATATTATATTAATATATTATTGTTACTCATACTTATTGAGTATTTTTGTATATATGTTTCCCTATTTTTCAAATGCTAAAACCTCTATAGCTTATTAGTTCAAAAGAGTTATTATTGAGAATGAGAAAAAAAACTATCTCAAGTGATGAGATGTAGCTACTACTAAAAAGTAGGCTTAAGGAAAATCTTAAGCCTTTTTAAACTTCTTATTTTGCTATATATCTCAACCAGAGATACCCAAAGAGTCCTGCAAAGAGAGATGCTGCCAAGATCCCTACTTTGGCTTGGAAAACTAATTCAGGGTTATTGATAAATGCCAGGTCTGCCACAAAGATGGACATGGTAAATCCTATACCTCCAAGAAAAGCCACACCAAAGATCTGACTTAAACTACTGTCTTGAGGAAGCGATGCTATCTTCAGTTTAATAGCCAACCATGCTACACCAAAGATACCCAATACTTTTCCAAGTATCAACCCTCCGATAATTCCTAAGGATACAGGTTCCATAATTGTTGTGCTTATAGAACTAAAATCTATAGCAATTCCGGCATTAGCCAATGCAAACAGAGGGATAACGATCAGGGCAACAGGTAAATGCAGATCTCTTTCAAGTCTTGCAGCAGGAGTACCAATGGAATTTATATTTCTTTCAAGCTTTAAAAGTATCGCTTTTTGTCTCTCATTCATACCTTTTTTAGGATCTATAGGATACGTTTCATATTCATCAAGCAGTTTTTTTGCATCTTTTCTAAAACCTACTGCTGAAAGTTTAGGTCTTGTAGGTATGGCCAGTGCTGCTATTACTCCTGCTATCGTGGCATGAACACCAGACTCGAGCATAAAGAACCACATAATCAGACCCACTATAAAATACGGTAATATCATATGGATACCAAAACGGTTAAACAGTACTAAAATTAAAAAAGAGGCTCCAGCTAACATAAGCGGTAGCATATGTATCTGTTCTGTATAAAAAAGTGCTATAACCATTACTGCACCTAAGTCATCGACAATCGCAAGGGCAACCAAAAATGTAACTAAAGCAGGTGGTACGCGCTTACCTAAGATCACCAAAGCACTAATGGCAAAAGCAATATCTGTAGCCATTGGTATACCCCATCCACCTACACCTTCCGTACCATAATTCATAGAAATGTAAATAAGTGCCGGAAATACCATACCACCTATAGCTGCCAAGACAGGAAGCAATGCAGCTTTAATATTGGATAACTCGCCAACTGTGATCTCTCTTTTGATCTCTAGTCCTATGATAAAGAAAAAGATAGCCATCAGTCCATCATTGATCCAGTGGTGCAGAGTATGAGAAAGTTTCCAATCACCAATATTAAAATCTATTTTCATATGAAAAAAATGTGCATAGGCCTCTGAAAATGGAGTATTTGCAAATATCAATGCGAGGATAGTCATAAATATCAAGATCAAACCTGTAGTGGTCTGAGCATGTATAAAATGTTCAAATGGTGTAGAGATCTTGTTAAAAGCTTTTTCCCATGGGGCGTATAGTTTCATCTATCTTTCCTTATATAGTTTTCATTCCTATAATTAATAATGGTATTTTAGCAAAAAATAACATAAAAATTTATATTTCATTTTTAGATGATAGACTATGAATATGATTAAGTATAAAGTAAGTCTTTAGTACTTTAGAGTGTCAGAAGGAAATAAAGATGGAATATCCTAAAAATACGTATCGTTTTATCGCTGACTGTCATTTGGGAAAGCTTGCAAAATACTTGCGTATTATGGGTTTTGATACCCTTTTCTTTCCTCACATAGAAGATGATGATCTTGTTATCATGGCCAATGATGAGGCGCGTATCATCCTTACACGAGATCGTGAACTTTCTCAACGTAAAAATACTCCTGTATTTTTCCTGGAGCCTACCGATACAAAAGAACAGCTCATAACACTGATAGAGCATTATCATCTAAAAGATCACCCTGCTCCTTTAAGCCGGTGCATTGTCTGCAACAGTCCTTTGCAGGTTATAAAAAAAGAAGAGATAGTAGACAGGATACCTGAAAAGGTAAAAAAACATTTTGACTATTTTGAATACTGTTCAGAGTGTGACCGCATTTACTGGCAGGGCGATCACTATAGACATATGATGGAGTTTTTAAAACAGGTGATGCAAGAGTCTGTATAAACTCTTTGTCTCTGTACTATGGAACATACACCAAGATATCGGTCGATACTTCCCGTAAAAGCGTATATGCTACACTTCCCAAGAGTGCCAAAGCTCCAGAAGTACCTCTTGAACCAAGTACGACAAGATCATAATGACCTTTATTGATATATTTGACCAAGGCTTCTTTACTGTTCATGGAGCCATCGATCACTCTTCCTTTTTTAATGCCAAGTTCTTTTTTTATTGCTTTCATTTGATTTTGAGAAGCTGACTTTGCTGCTTCGTCATACATTTCTATATCAACATTTTCCAAACTATAAGAACCCGCAGTATAAATGTCGGTTGCATAAAAGGCTTCATAAGCATTTACAAGACTAATCTTAGCAGAGATAAAAACATTTTGTGCAAATACAATACTCTGTTTAGACTGACTGGCAAAATCTGTAGGTGCCAATACATTTTTATATGCTTTCTTTGGTTTATTTTTTACTATCAATACAGGTATATGACTTTGATGTGCCACTTTTTGTGCTGTTGTACCAAATTTCTTTTTTTTGCCTTTAGTGTTTGCCCCTATAATGATCATCTCGGCTTGAATCAATTTTGATTCGTAAAGTATAATATCATCAGGATTTCCCTCTTTAACAAAGAGATGATAAGGTACTCTGGAAGATACATTAAGACTTTTTATCTTCTGCTCAATATCTTTTTTGATGCCTTTGATATTGACCGTAACATCTTTTGAACCAAAGTAGTCCGGCAGAGAGAACAGAGGAACTTTTACTGCTTGCACAATGTATAGTTCAGCATCATTCTCTTCTGCACGCATAAAAGCTCTTTTTAGCACATCATCTGGATTTGCATAGACATCTATGGCAACAAGTATTCGTTGTAACTTTTTCATCATACATACTCCTTTTTTAAATGATAACATTTTTTGAGATAAAAGGAAATAGCTAAAAAAACCTATTTTATCTTGCTTTCCATGCATGCCAAATAGAATGGATATCACTCTTCTGTTCTGGCAGCATGATGGTAATGGCTATATTTTCAACCATTTCAATCAGTAAAAAGTAGACTGCCATATGAAAAACAAGGGCATTTTCAAACCCAAGAAGCATCACAACACCCAGACTCATCAAGATAGCTGAAGCCTTGGTAATCCATGTGTGATAAGAAGCCAACTTCCCGAACTTTGCCAAAGAGAAAAAAGCAGGTAAAACATAAATGATGATAGCTGCGATGATATAATAAACTTCCTCTTCTATGAGCTCAGGCCAAAGCCACCAGGCAGCCAACGGTGTACAAAGATAGGTTACGATATCCCCATAACTGTCGAGCCTTGCACCTAATGGGCTCGTTTGATCCAGTATACGTGCGATAAAACCGTCAAGGACATCTGAAAAAAGCATCAGTCCCAAAAGTGTAAAAAAAAGCTTTGGCATTTCCAACCATCCAGCAAGTAACAAAAATGGCGCAGCAGCTATACGAAAAAGACTTAGTAGGTTTGGAATATTCAACATCACATTATCCCCTGAAAAACTTTCCAAAAAGAGCAAATAGAAGTGAGAGAATGATACTTATAATAATTGAAGTGGTAATAGGAAAATAAAAAGTGGAATTCTCTTTTTTATAGATAATATCTCCTGGTAACTTACCAAGAGAAAATGGGAGTTTATCACTAAACGTAAGTACGATCCCAATGACTATTATAATAAGCCCGATAAAAATCATATTTTTCCCGATCTCGATCATCTTGAAGAACTCCTTTTGTGTATATTATACTAATTTTATAATTTCTATTGCATAATTAGGGATAGTATTAGAGAAATGGAATATAGGAGATATTATGCATCCAAATATTGTCATAAAAACTGCTAACATCACCAAGGAAGAAGTCTGTGCCATCGTTAATGCTGCCAATAGCTCTCTTCTAGGTGGCGGAGGTGTAGATGGTGCGATCCATCGTGCCGGAGGTCCTGAGATACTAGAGGCATGTCGTAACATTCGTAATGACCAATACCCTGACGGTCTTCCTCCAGGAGAAGCTGTAGCAACTACTGCTGGGAATATGGATGCAGAGTATGTCATACATACCGTTGGCCCTATCTATAGCCAATGTGGTACCCACTGTAAAATACGTTTGGAGTCATGCTACGTAAACTCACTTAAAACTGCAAAGGAACTTGGATGTAAAAGTATCGCTTTCCCTGCCATCTCAACAGGTATTTACGGATATCCCAAAGAGAAAGCTGCAAGCATCGCTTACAATGCAGTAAAAGCTTTTTTAGAAGAGCCGTATGAAATAGAAGTAAGGTTTATCTTTCACAATCATAAGGATGAAGAAGGCTTTAAAAAAGCCATAAATACTTAACTTTAAGTGATCGTAGCGCTTACTTCATCAGCAATTTTTTTCTCATCTACTCTTATCAATAATATAATACCAATAATAAAAAAGATGGCTATAGAAGCTATCCCTACCCGCGAACTCCCACTGAATAAAGTAACCATTCCTATCAACATGGGACCTAAGACGGCAGAACTTTTTCCTAGAAAATTATAAAAGCCATAAAACTCAGCAGCATGTTCCTTTGGGATCATCTTTGCGTAATAAGAGCGGCTCAATGCTTGAATCCCTCCTTGTACCAGTGCGATCACCCCTGCCAGTATATAAAACTCATAGATCTTGTCCATAAATGCTGCCCAAACAGTAATAAACAAATAAATACTAATAGCTAATAGAATGGCTTTTTTTGTATCCCATGTTTGTGCCAATTTGGCAAAAAGTAGGGTTGCAGGAAAACCGACAAACTGCACGATCAAGATCGCCAATATCAAGTTTTCAGAATCAAACCCTATCGCCATGCCATAGTCAACGGCCATGCGAATGATCGTATTTATCCCATCTATATAGAGCCAGTAAGCAACAAGGAACAGTAGTAAGCCTTTGAGATGTACGATTTTTTTGACTGTCCCTGAAAGTCTCTGGTATCCCTCAGAAATAATCTGCACTGTTCCTTTGTCTTTTGAACTGTTTTTCTCTTTAACAAATAAAAGCAGCGGTAAAGAAAAGAGAAACCACCATAAAGCCACAGATATAAAAGAAAGCTTTATCGCTTCACTCTTACTTTCAAGTCCAAAAAAAGCAGGATCATGCACCAGCCAAACGTTAAATGCAAAAAGGATCCCCCCTCCAAGATAACCAAGTGCAAATCCAAGTCCAGAGACAAAGTCTACCTCTTTCTCTTTAGCTACTGTTGTCAATAAAGAATCGTAAAAAATGTTAGATCCTATAAAACCTATATTTCCCAAGACATAGATAAATATAGCAGCTTCCCAGGCTCCCTGCCCCACAAATGCGAGTGCTGCACTCATCAATATACCAAGATAAGCAAAGACGAACAAAAACTTCTTCTTCAGTCCGCCTATATCAGCCATGGCACCAAGAAAAGGAGCCATAAGTACAACGAGCAGGCTAGAGATAGAGTTTGTAAAACCAAGTTGTGCCGTACTGACAGCAGCATCCACATTGGCAGAAAAATACTCTTTGAAAAAGATAGGGAAAAAGCCTGCTATCACTGTTGTGATATATGCAGAGTTTGCCCAATCATAAAATGCCCATGCATAGATACTTCTATCTTTACTGTTTTTCATAGTTACATCATGACCTATTTTGGATAAAACAAAGATTATGCACTTTTTTAGATCTCTTCATACTCTAGATCATAATGATACTCTGAAAAATTCTTTTCAAGCATCTTGTCGATCTTTTCACGATATTGTGCTGATTGAAGTGCATTTTGAGAGAGAAAAACGAATGCCATATCCGCTTCTTTACTATATTCGCCACTGATATCCATCACCGATAGGTTGAATGTTTTAAGTTTCTCTTTTAGACTGTTTGTAACAGATCTGCGTCCTTTTAAAGAGTGAATATGAGGTAGTTCGAGATGGAGTATACAGCTACAGATTATCATGGCATTCCTTTACTCAAAACTCTGGACAATCATCCATAATATCTTTTAACGCACTAAAATCCATTTGGTGCGCTTTTGCTACAGGCTCTTCAGTTACATAGCCACCTGCAACATTAACACCGCTGTAAATGGCACTGTCTTGTAAACTGGCTTTCTTCCAGCCAAGATCAGCTATCTTCTTCGCATAGGGCAAAGTAGCATTTGTTAGCGCATACGTAGCAGTAACAGGGTAATCCCCCGGCATATTGGCCACACAGTAGTGTATCACACCGTCTACTTCAAAAACGGGGTCATCATGTGTTGTTGGTCTGGATGTCTCTATACACCCACCCTGGTCTATCGCCACATCAACCATCACTGTACCTTTTTTACAAAGAG
>CBFHPE010000090.1:0-7383 GCA_965657515.1 Sulfurovum sp. | reverse complement strand
AAGAATTGGTAGGTATATCGGGACATTATGAGAAACATAGTTATGAACCTTGGAGGAGTACGCCAAACTTCACCCAGCCGCCAACAAAAGAAAATGCAGTAGTTAAACTGTTTGACAAGAGCTGTAAAGCGTTGGATATCACACCCCTTGTCACACCAAGAGCAGTACTCTCTAAAAACAAACCCGGACGGGATGCATGTTACTACTCTAATCTTTGTGGTAGCTATGGTTGTTCCTCTGGAGCAAAAGGTTCTTCACGAGAGGCACTGTTGAAACCGGCTTTGGCTACAGGTAATTTGACACTTATGTCAAACACGCATGTTAAGTATTTGCATACAGACAAAAAAGATGAGGTTAGTCATGCCGTTGTGGTCGATACCATTACAGGAAAAGAGAGAAAGATAGAAGGAAAGATGTTTGTCATAGCAGCGCAGGCACATGAGAGTGCCAGACTGCTTTTGAATTCTTCTAACAAACATCATCCTGACGGATTGGGTAACAGCTCTGGAGAACTTGGCAAAAACCTTATCTTTTCAGGGGGAGGTTCAGGACAGGGGGAGCTGCATAAAGACTCCTTAAAAGAGATAGAGTTTAAAGACCTCATGACAACAGGACTCTTTGTCAACCGTTCAGTGCTTGACTGGTACTTTATAGATCACTGGTGGGACGGAAAGTTCAAAGGTGGTTCAGTAGAGTTTATGTTTGAACATCAAAATATCATTACGCGGGCACGAAAAGATGGGTACAAGAATGGTCAGCTGGTTTGGGGGAAAGAACTTGGAGACCGTCTTGTGGAGCGATTTAATACGAAAAAAAATATACGTTTTGAGATATTTAATGATTGGTTACCAAACGATGATTGTTTTGTCTCTTTAGACCCTACGCATAAAGACAAATACGGTATGCCTGTGGGGAAACTTAGACTAGAGGGACACCCTCAAGATGTAAAAGTCGGTAAGTATATTGCAAAAAAGTGTGAAAATATACTTGAAGAGATGGGCGCAAAAAACATTTACTCCGCCGTCTCTTCCTCTCCTCCTCAAAACCTTGTAGCGGGTGGATGTCGTTTTGGGAATGATCCAAAAACTTCTGTACTTAACAAGGACTGTCGCGCCCATGATGTCCATAACCTCTATGTTGCAGACGCTAGTTTTATGCCCACAGGTGGGTCAGTAGCATACACTTGGACCATTTATGCAAATGCGTTCAGAGTTGCAGATCACATAGTAAAAAAACTACAAGCGTTAAGTTTTAGTTAAGTAAAAGTTAATTTTTAGTTAATAATATTTTGATAATATACCATTAGTGATGATGAAAAATACTAAACCTGCTGTGAAGTAGGGACAGAAAGTCATGGATCTTTTAAAAGACAGCCAGACTGCCTATCGTTAATGCCTTAACTACTAGTGTAGCCTTATCCCTTCATCCAAATCGGTTTTAAGTTATGTTTAAATAATTATTTATTTTTTATTAACCGTATGTTGATAAAATTATAAAGATATTATTTAGTATGGATTATAAGAACCTCATATGGTTTAATTAACAAGGAGTATTTTTTTGAAGAAGATTTATGCGTTACTGTTTACACTTTCGATGACTACGGTGTCTGTTCAGGCAGCTATTAAACATAAGGTAAAAAGTGGAGAGACCCTTACGCTTATTGCTAAAAAACACAATACAAGCATCAGCAAATTAAGAAAAGCCAATGGCATGAAAAAAGGAGATGTCCTTAAGTCAGGGAAAGTACTTACTGTCCCAAGTAGTGGTACTTATACACTATATAATAACTATAGTATTAAAAAAGGAGACACTCTTACTGCTTTGGCACGTAAACATCAGACTTCTGTATATAAACTTAGAAAAGCAAATGGAATGAAAAAGAGTGATACTCTTATTATAGGTAAAACTTTAAAAGTGCCTCATACAAGCACAAGCCAGAAAATAGTTAAAACTACAAAAAAACCTTCAAACAAAAGATTAGCAGCATCATTTTCTAATCTTGATACTATTAACCTCAAGACACAAAAAACAGTTAAAAAGAAAAGTACATACTCTATTGGTGATATCTTTTCCAGTGTAGATAAAAACGAGTTAGATAAGTGTACAAGATTGACTACGGATGCAAAAAAGAAACTTGGTAAGAAATATGTATGGGGAGCTTCCGGTAAAGGAAATACCTATGACTGTTCAAGTTTTACAAAGTATGTCTATAGAAAGAATGGTATTACGATTCCAAGAACGTCTATCATGCAATCCAAACATGGAAAGTATGTAAAGAGAAGCGAACTCCAAAAAGGAGATCTTGTATTTTTTGATACGTCTAAAAAACGTAAGGGATATGTGAACCATGTAGGTATTTATCTTGGAGATAACAAGTTTATTCACGCTTCTTCAGCGAAGAAGAAAGTTGTTGTATCAGATTTAAGTAGGTTTTATGGACAGCGTTATAAAGGTGCGAGACGACCTTCATAATCGTCTCTTTTTTTGAGAAGTTTCGGCTTCTCGTTCTCTCTATATTTTTCCTCATTATATTTTATTATTGTTTGAACTTGGATTGAATTTCCATTGTTCCTTTTCTTTTTTGCAATGCGCAAAAAAGAGAAACGAACCCAAAAGCGCCTGCAGCATACATTTCAATAAAAAAGCACAAGCGATTTTGATTTTCTATAAGTATTAAATGTTTGACTCGTTAGTATTTTGATTTAGAAAAGGATGAGTGTGATGTCAAGGAAAATCCTTGACAAGAGTTTTGGAAGGGTGTAAATTTTTGTAATAGCACTTATTCAGCGTAGAGTATTGCTCCCGAACTGGCATTTGTTACTAGTGCTCTGTATTGTTTTAGCCACTTACTTGTAAGAGGTTTTACAAGCGGTTTTAATGTTTCTTTTCTTTTTGCGATCACTTCATCGCTGAGGTTTGCTTGTAGGATGTACTGATCCACATCGATGTGGATCTCATCTCCATCTTCAAGTAGACCTATGAGTCCACCTTCTGCAGCCTCTGGGCTTACGTGTCCGATGCTGGCACCTCTGGTTGCTCCTGAGAATCTACCATCAGTAATGAGAGCTACTTTATCACCAAGACCCATACCCATAATGAGTGAAGTCGGGCTTAGCATCTCTTGCATACCAGGACCTCCGCGAGGACCTTCATAACGGATGACTACAACATTACCGGCTTTTACTTTGCCTGCTAGTATTCCTTCAATAGCTTCATCTTGTGAATTAAAACATACCGCAGTACCTGTAAAGACTCTGTCACCTGTGATCCCTGCAGTTTTGATAACAGCACCTTGCTCTGCAAGGTTACCATACAAGATCGCAAGTCCACCAACTTCTGAGTAGGCATTGTCTATCGTATGGATGATATTTGTATCTAAGATCTCTGCATCTTTGACTTTTTCATAGAGTGTTTCACCTGTTACACCCAGGTTGTCAAGTAAGATATCTTCTCCACGTTTCATCATCTCATGCATTACAGCATTTACACCACCTGCTTTGTTGATGTCTTCCATATGTACTGTTGAAAGTGATGGAGAGATCTTTGCGATATGTGAAACACGTTTAGAGATGGCATTAATGTCACTCAGGTTAAAGTTTACATCCGCTTCTTTAGCGATGGCAAGCATATGAAGTACTGTATTTGAACTTCCACCCATAGCCATATCAACTGCAAAAGCATTACGTACAGCATTTTCATTAAGTACGTTTTTCATACGATACTTTTCACGTTCAGATGCTTCTGATTTAGCGATCTCACAGATGCGACGTGCAGCTTTTCTGTAAAGCTCTGTTCTCTCTGGTGTCAATGCTAGTATGGTACCGTTTCCAGGCAGGGCAATACCCATGGCTTCCATGAGTGTATTCATAGAGTTCGCAGTAAACATACCTGAACAGCTTCCTCCACTAGGGCAGGCATTACATTCGATATCATGCAACTCTTCATCTGTGATCTCACCTGTTTCATGTTTCCCTACAGCTTCAAATGCAGTAGCAAGATCGATAGGTGTACCATCTTTGGTATACCCCTTTTCCATTGGTCCACCAGATACAAATACGGTAGGCACATTCACACGCAGTGCTCCCATGATCATCCCTGGAACGATCTTGTCACAGTTTGGAATGGCGATCATTGCATCAAGTTTATGTGCGTTCATTACGGTCTCAACCGAGTTTGCAATGATCTCACGGCTTGGTAGAGAAAAAAGCATCCCGTCATGTCCCATAGCGATACCGTCATCTACACCTATGGTATTAAACTCAAACGGTACACAGCCGTTTGCTCGTATCTCTTCTTTGATCACTTCAGCCACTTTATTTAAGAAAAAGTGTCCTGGAATGATCTCTATAAATGAGTTAGCTACACCGATAAATGGTTTTGCAAAATCTTCGTCTTTTACACCTGTTGCCCGTAGCAAAGATCTGTGTGGGGCTCTTGAAAACCCCTCTTTTATTTCGTCACTTCTCATTATATATCTCCTTTAAAAGGAACAAAGTCCCTTTTAAATTCCCCTCACTGAAGCTTCACCTAAAGGTTCAGAGTATTATGTGAGAAGAATTTATATTTATTTTTAAGCGATTATATCAAAAAACCTCTATTTTCTCTTTACTTTAAAAACTTTTTAGGCTATAATCGCACTCCAATTTTAAGTAAATGCTTAAATGCGGTATGGAATTTGCGGGCGTAGCTCAGCGGTAGAGCATAACCTTGCCAAGGTTGGGGTCGACGGTTCGAACCCGTTCGCCCGCTCCATAAATTAACATTTCAAAATAAATGGTGCCAATATGCCCGAGTGGTGGAATTGGTAGACACAGGGGACTTAAAATCCCCCGGTCATTGCGACCGTGCCGGTTCAAGTCCGGCCTCGGGCACCATTAAATAGACCATCAAAAGAACAAAGTCCTTTTGACTTACGCTAACGCTAAGTTTTCTTCAGCAGAAAGCTCGCGCGACTAGTCGCTCTATTGAGCATGTTGTTTTGATGGTCTATTATCACTAAGGAGCCATCGCCAAGTTGGTAAGGCCGTAGATTGCAAATCTGCTATTCACCAGTTCGAGTCTGGTTGGCTCCTCCATATAAACTGATTTTTATCTTATTTAGATAAAATTCTATTTCTACAAAATGTCGGGAGATGTCGGAGCGGTTGAACGTGCCGGTCTTGAAAACCGGTGAGGGTAATACCTCCGGGGGTTCGAATCCCCCTCTCCCGGCCACTTATTTTTTACAATCCAATTTCATTTCAATATAAAAACCTTGAGAAACCAGCTATAAAAAGCAGTCATAATAAGCTTTATAATCCCGTATTATTATTTTATCTATGGATGTATCAATTATAATGATTAAAATTTATGTTAGAATATATGCAACGAAACAAAAAGGATACCTTTGAAAATTGCAGATAAAAAAGCATTGAAACGTGTATCAATTATCCAAACAGCTTTACAACTTTTCTCCACAAACGGCTTTCATAAAACGACCATACCTGATATTGCAAAGAAAATGCAAATGAGTGTAGGAAACATATATAACTATTTTTCTTCCAAAGATATTTTGGCAAGGGAGATCATTAAATATACATCTGAAGCATTAGGTACAGAGATTCAAAAAGTAAATATGCTTGATATTTCTACTGAAGAGAAAGTTAAAAAGATCGTGGAAGTTTATTTTAGTATGGCACAGGAAAAACCAGAAATGATAGAATATTTTCTACGCGTTTATCTTTCGCATCGTGAAGTATTTACTGATGATTGTGAAGGTATGGTCTGTGTTTCAGGTTTTATCACAGAAATAATGATCTTTTTTGATGATGGTGTAGCATCTGGAGAACTTAGAAATCAAGACTTCTTTTCTGCATTTGGACTCTTTATGGGATATTTAGGTGGTATGGTATTCCTTAAAGGTGAAGGTATCTTGCCTAAAGAGATCAATGATTATATAGATGATATTTCCTATAATATCTTTAATGCATTAAAAGCCTAAAGGATGGGGCCAAATGAAACCTAAACTTCTTTGGCTCCAATCTATCACATGTAATGGCAATGCCCACTCCTTTTTTAATCATCCTGATTTTTTCTCTCTTCTCTCTTCTTTTGAACTGATACACCATCCTTTTATAGATAGTGAGTATAGTTTTGAGGAAGTACTTGCAGGCTCTGTCTCCTGTGATATTTTGATCTTGGAAGGATCTTTTAGAGAAGAGGGGTTTTTAAAAGCCGATATAGAAGTATCGCAGCTTATCAAGACCTATGCAGATAAGGCAAAACATATTATATCTGTTGGGACATGTGCGACCTTTGGCGGTGTCTTTAAACTCAATGAACCTGATCAGATCTCCGGTTTTTGTTTTGATGGTGGAGAGAAGACAAAAAGGTATGAGACCTATGCCCCTAAACTCATCTCTTTGCCTGGTTGTCCTGCGCATCCAAAATGGATATCTTTTGTCCTTATGATGCTTGCTGAGGGAAAAAAAGTAGTCATAGATGAAATGCATCGTCCTGTAGAACTTTATGGTTACACTGTACATAACGGCTGTACCAGAAATGAATACTTCGAATGGAAAGTAGATGCAAAGGGGTATGGTTTAAAAGAAGGCTGTCTTTTTTATGAACAGGGATGTCAAGGACCTTATACTAAAGGAAGTTGTAACATAATACTTTGGAATGAGACCAGTTCAAAGACGAGGGTAGGTACACCTTGCTTTGGTTGTACAGAGCCAAATTTTCCTAAACATGCACTCTTTGAAACACAGACAAATATGGGTATCCCAGGGAAGATGCCTTTGGGTGTACCTCGAAGGGCTTATCTTACTGCTACAGGTATCGCAAAAAGTTTTAGAATTAAACGATTTGAAGAGAGAATAATAAAATATGATAGTTAAAAAGCTCATAGAGAAGGTTGAAGGTGAAGCAAAATTAGATTTTACTATGAAAGAAGAGAGAGTAGAAGATGTCAAAATAAACTTTGGTTATACTCGAAATATAGAGAAGATACTGCAGGGTAAGGCAGATAGAGATGCCTTGGTCATTACACCAAGAGTGTGTGGTATATGTAACCATGCACATCTTATCGCATCTGTCAGAGCTATAGAAAATGGGTATGAAAATGCCGGTGTCAAGATATCTTTGAGCCATAAAGCAAAGTCCATTCGCACTTTTACCTTACATTGTGAACTTATACAAAATCATATAAAATGGCTCTATATTGTTATCATCCCACAACTTGATCATCTTTTATCTCTGCAAAGTGAAGAAAATCCTTTACTTAAAGCTTCTTATCTTACTTCTAAGATCACCAAAGCCTTGGCAATATTTGCCGGACAGTGGCCACACTCAAGTTATGCAGTGCCTGGTGGGATAACTTGTGACCCTACCTATGTAGATGTG
>CBFHPE010000089.1:0-7420 GCA_965657515.1 Sulfurovum sp. | reverse complement strand
GTCCATCACACTTATCACACACTTTTTCTGTCATATATTCAGAGAGATCTTTTTCATCTTTGAACATATCATGTGCGAATTTCACCACACCCGGCCACTCACGTTTGAGCTTATGACGTTTCCATGTAAAGTCTACTGTACCCCCATTACCATAGAGTATGGCTTTTTGTTGGTGTGATTCAAGTTCACCGTACGGTTTTTTGATGTCTATATCATTTTGTTCACAAAAAGCATTAAGGAATTTGGTATAGTAACTTTTATTAAATCCATACATGATCTTCACTGCACCCTTATCGATACACAATTCAGGGTCTATCACTTTTTTAAGATCTATGGCGTAGCGTATGCCCAAACCATCACAGGTAGGACAAGCCCCTTTAGGTGAGTTAAAAGAGAAACTTACTGGCTCAAGCGGTTCAAACGAAAGCTTACAGTCAAAACATGCCAAATGTTCTGAATAATGCATGTGCTGTCGTTCAAACCCAACTTCCTCATAATTAAGTACTTCTATTTCCATTTCACCAAAAGATTCTTTCAGAGCCTTTTCAACATCCTGTCCTATACGGTCACGGCTCTCTTCTTTAACCACTACCCTGTCAACCACTACTTTGATGGTATGTTTTTTTGTTTTGGAAAGTTCTATCTCATCATCAAGACGTACCATCACACCATCTATCATCGCACGGACATACCCTTTATGCCGTAACGATTCAAGCATATCTGCAAACGTACCTTTTTTCTCTTTGACCAATGGTGCCATAATGACAAGCTTTGCCCCATTTGGTAACTTTAATACCTCTTCGATGATATCTGAAGCTGACATGGAAGAGATGGGTTTACCACATTCATGACAATGCTGTTCACCTACTCTAGAAAAAAGAAGTCTCAAATAATCATATATTTCAGTAATGGTCCCCACGGTAGAACGCGGGTTTTTAGAAGTTGTTTTCTGATCTATGGCAATGGCAGGAGTAAGCCCCTCTATCTTGTCCACATCAGGTTTACCCACGCGTCCCAAGAATTGTCTGGCATACGAAGAGAGTGACTCTATGTAACGGCGTTGCCCTTCAGCATAGAGGGTAGAAAAAGCCAAAGTTGATTTTCCTGAACCCGATATACCTGTGACTACCACCAGTTGATTTTTAGGGATGCTTATGTCTATATTTTTTAAGTTATTTTCTTTTGCACCATACACATGTATCATATCTTGCTTTTTTACTGCCATTACTCTCTCATTATGTTAAATATCTGATATTTTACAACAAAGTATCATTGATACCCATAAAGTTAAAACCAAATTTTTTTGATTAACATTCCCAATGCAAAAATATAGAGCGTTAAAAGTGCCATTTTATGGTTTTTTGATGTCACATGGTCTTTGAGCCAAATACCAAAAGCAACACCAAACAGTGAAGCTACTGCCACGATAAGCCCATTTTCAAAATCAATAGTCCCGTTACTTAAACGACTTATCATACCCGCGATAGAGGAAAACACAACAAAAAACAACCCGGCACTCACTGCCTTTTTTAAAGGGTAATGCAGTAACCCAACCAAAAGTGGTGTTAAGATGATCGACCCACCAATACCCAATGTGATAGAGAATATACCTATCCCGACACCTATACTAAAAAGAAGTGCTTTATTTAGAGACCTGGTTTGAGTATCATCTTCATGATTTTTAGAGAACAGAAGTCTGAAAAGTGCAAAAAGAAGTAATGAGAAAAACAGACCCTGTAAAATAGCATCAGCAACATACTGTGTGACATATCCACCGATAAATCCACCGACAAAACCACCTAAACCTACAAAGATCCCCTCACCGATGATCAAAGAACCTTTTTTGTGATTGAGGTATGAACCATATATTGAAGAAAAAACCATTTGTATAATAGAGATACCGATGGCATCCTTGATATCAAAACCAAGAACTAAAAGTATAGGGATAAGGATCATTCCTCCACCTATACCAAAAAACCCTGCCATCGTACCGATAAATATACCTACAAGTATAAGTTCAACCATTCCATTTCCTATTTGTTATTTGGAAGTATAACATGATTACTTTTGATAAGAAATGGCATAACATTCTCAATCTTTTACTCTAATTTAGCTATACTACTTGCATATACAAATATAGGACATTATACGCATGGAATTCATACGTAATCATATTCAAAAATTATTGATCATTTTGAGTGTTGTTATACTTTCAGTCATTATTTATAAAGTGACTCATCTTGTAGAGAACGGGACTATTGTAAAAGCACAAAAAAGTGACTATGCACAACTACACTCAGTAGAGTATGGACTCTTTAACTCCAAAGTATGGACAGATAAAATATCCGTCATCGTTGAACAAAAAATAGATGAATTTGAGTTTACAAAAAGTAGTAGATTAGAGATCAAAACCTATGTTGAAGCTATCCTCGATGCACTCATAGTAGAAGCAGAGAAAGAAGTACGTAAGAAAAATAAAAAAAGAGGCTTTTTTGACTCCATAGTCGGCTCAACCAAACAAATGGTCACTGATTCACTTGTAGACTTTAAACATTTGAGAAAAAGAGTACCTGAATTTACTGAAAAGGTCATAGATGAACTTGAAAAACCTGATAATCAGGCCATATTAAAAACAGTACTCAAAGAAAAATTACAGCAATTTACAGAAAATAGCGTTATGCAGCCTGTTGACATGAGTCAATACAATGCCATTCTCAAACGCTATGGGACAAAAGACTATCTAACATGTACATCAAAACTTGACGGTCAAATAAAAGAATTGAATGATAAGATCAATGAGGATACTATACTGATCTTAGGACTTTCTGTACTGCTTATCATATTTATCATCCTTCAAGGTAAACTACTCAAGTCTGCATCATTGATCCTTCTTTCTATCACAAGTGTTACCCTACTCATACCTGGTCTTATGTTGCCTATGCTGGATATAGAGGCAAAGATCTCAAAACTCCACTTTTTGATACTTGATAAACAAGTTATCTTTACAGACCAGATACTTTTCTTCCAGAGTAAAAGTATCTATGACCTTGTTTTATTGCTTATGGAAGAAGATGAATTTAAAATGATATTTGTAGGAATACTCCTTACGACATTCAGTATTATTTTCCCGACATTAAAACTCTTATCTACGACACTGTACTACTATAGTAAAAATATCATAGGCAATAACCCTCTGACTCGTTTCTTTGCACTTCGATCTACAAAGTGGTCAATGGCCGATGTAATGGTTGTTTCCATATTTATGTCATATCTTGGACTTGATGGTGTCGTAAACAATGAGTTGTCAAAATTAGAAGAAATAAGTGACCCTATCAATATCATCACAACCAACGGTACTGAACTTCAAGTTGGTTTTTTTCTCTTCTTAGGATTTGTGGTTGCAAGTTTTGTACTCTCAATTTTAGCAGATAATACAGGTAAGGCGAGAGAAGAAGATAAGTCTTAATAACCTTCCGGGTTATTGGACTGCCATCTCCAGCTGTCTTCACACATTTGTTCTATATTTCGTGTAGCTTCCCATCCTAAAACCTCTTTAGCATAATTTGGATCTGCATAACACGTTGCGATATCCCCCGCTCTTCTTTCTACGATCTTATAAGGTACTTTTTGTCCTGTTGCCTTTTCAAAAGCTTTCACCATATCAAGTACCGAATAACCTTTCCCTGTACCCAGATTAACTGTCAAAACCTCATCTATACTTTGCATATGTCCAAGTGCTTTCACATGTCCATCAGCAAGATCAACGACATGAATGTAATCACGTACTCCAGTACCATCATATGTATCATAATCACCACCAAAGACAGATAAATAGTCTCTTTTACCCACAGCTGTTTGAGCGATAAATGGCATAAGATTATTTGGTATACCGTTAGGGTCTTCACCTATGGTACCTGAGATATGTGCACCCACAGGGTTAAAATACCGAAGCAAGACTATCTTCCATTCATTATCTGAAATATATAGATCTCTTAACATCTCTTCTACAAAAAGTTTTGTTCTTCCATAGGGATTTGTAGCGAAAATAGGAAAATCTTCTGTGATAGGATTTTGATGCGGGTCACCATAGACAGTCGCTGAGGAAGAGAAGACGATAGACTTACACTGATGTTTTGCCATTACTTCACACAGTACTGCAGTACCGTTTACATTATTGTCATAATAACGCAAAGGTTGCTCAACAGACTCTCCTACAGCTTTTAAACCGGCAAAATGTATCACTGTTTCTATCGTATGTGCCTGAAATACTTTTTCAAGATCATTTCGGTTTCGTATGTCACCTTCTATCACTTCAATAGACGCCCCCGTGATCTTTTCTACTCTTGTTATGCTCTCTTTTGATGCATTGGAAAAATTATCAAACACAACGACTTCATACCCTGCTTCTATCAGTAATATAACAGTATGCGAACCTATATAACCCGCACCACCTGTAACTAAAATCTTCACCTTGTCTGTCCCTTGTATTTAATTGTTTAAATTATATCAGATAGATACTTTTACTTGTTTCAAAAGGTCATGTATGACATCTTTTGTACCTTGAATGAGTAAAGGGTTACTTTTAACCTCTAACCACTCTATGATCTCTTTCATCTCACTTTCATTCATCACTGTACATCCTGCAGTAGGAACCTTTTTAATGTGTATAAAAATGCACGATCCGGCACCTTTGAGAGCACCCTCTTCATCTATGTGATTATGATTTACCACGATTCCGTATTTGTAGTAGTCTTTTGGAAAACGCATATGTTCTTTACTTTTATAATCTATAGCTATTTTTGTACTGTCCACTATCTTATTGTAAAGTTTTGAGTTTACATCATCTACACAGTGGTCTGTACTTTTATAGACTTCATATGGATAGTCAAGTTCATAAGGAAAATATCCGAAGGCTTGTTTGAGTGAGAAGATTCCAGCTGGTGCTTTACCATCTCCCTCTTTTTTGATGAACTTGGCATTTTTAGGTGTTGTATGTAGCCCAATTCCCCACCCTAGACCGTTACGTCCCAACTTTATCTCTATAGCCTTGCCCACTGTTTTCCATGTTTTATCATTTTTTTCATAACGTTGCAATACCCCATTTGGGATAGACCAATTTTCAGTTGTTACAACTATGAGTTGTTTCGTATTTGGTGTATCTTTCGCTTGCAGTAAAAGGAGTGATATACAAAATATAAGTACTAATTTCATTGTGATATAATCTTTCTTATGGAATATGGAATAATCTCAATAGCGATACCGCTACTAACAATCATTTTAGCTATTATAACCAAAGATGTTATTGTCTCTCTCATAGGAGGGATCTTTGCTGGATTACTTGTACTAAATGGGTACAATCCTTTTACTGCCTTTGTAGCACTTTTTGATGGTATCATTGCTCTTTTCTCTGAAGGATGGATAGTTAAAACCCTACTCTTTTCTATCATGATCGGTGCAGTCATAAAACTACTTAGTATCTCTGGTGCAGTCAATCGTTTTGTGAACTGGTTAAGTAACAAGGCAGAAAAAATAGACTCTCCTAAAGGTGCTATGCTTTTAGCCTATATTATAGGAGTAGTCATTTTCATAGAGTCTTCCATCACATCTCTGGTAGCAGGTACCGTAGCAAAACCACTTTGTGATAAAAATGAAGTAAGTCGTGAAAAACTGGCCTATATCTGTGACTCCACCTCAGCACCCATCTGTTCACTCATCCCTCTTAATGCATGGGGAGCTTTACTTCTAGGGCTTATCGTCACAGCCATCGATACAAATGTTATAGGCGGTGATGGTATCTCACTGCTCATCGCATCTATACCTTACAACTTCTACGCCCTGATCACCTTAGTCATAGTATTAGGTGTTATTTTTTTAAATATTAATATTGGGCCTATGAAACACACCATCGCAAAGCCTTATACTATAGAAGAACTACATCATGAAGGAGAAGCATCTGCATTTCCAATGTTACTGCCTATTATACTTATGGTCATTACTGTTCCTTTTGGACTCTACCTTACCGGTGATGGTGACATCTTTAAAGGTTCTGGTTCTACGTCGGTCTACTATGCCATTATCGTGACATTACTTTTCATGTATGTTTACTATGTCAGTACGAAGATGCTTACACATAAAGAGTACTTTAAAGGATTCTATGAAGGTTTAGGAGAGATGTTACCCGTTATGCTCATACTCCTTTTTGCCATTTTCATAGGTAAGGTTATCGGGGATCTTGGCACAGCCAAATACCTCGCACACATACTCAGTGGAAACATCTCCCCTGCACTCATGCCACTACTCATTTTTTTAGTTGCCAGTATTACTGCATTTTCCACAGGGACAAGCTGGGGAACTTTCTCTATTATGATGCCTATTGGTTTAGCCTTAGGGGCCACAATGGATCTGCACATCCCACTGGTCATCGCAGCTGTCATCTCTGGAGGGATCTTCGGTGACCACGCCTCCCCTATAAGTGACACGACCATCATCTCCTCCATGGCAGCAGGCTGTGACCATGTGGAACATGTTAGGACACAGTTGCCTTATGCACTCATTGGTGGGACTTTGGCTTCTTTGGCATTTTTAATTGTTGGGTGGGTAACTGTATAATGAAAAAAACTCTCTATATTGCACGTCACGCTAAATCTAGTTGGAGTGATATGTCACTCTCTGACTTTGAACGCCCACTCAATGCACGAGGTAAAAGAGATGCTCCTTTTATGGCAAACCTTCTTAAAGAAAAAAACATACATCCTGAGCTTATACTTTCAAGTCCTGCCAAACGTGCAAAGAAAACAGCAAAACACTACCATGAAGCTGTAGGTGGAGAACTTCGCTTTGATGAAGGTATCTATGAGGCATCCTCTATGAGTCTATTTTACCTTGTGCAAGAAGCATTACAAAACGTAGATAGTGTGATGATCGTAGGACATAACCCTGGGTTAACGGCACTGAATGATATGTTATCAGATAAATCGATCTTTAACATTCCTACTGCAGGGATCGTAGGTATTGCATTTGAAGACAATATAGCAACAGGCCATGGCACACAACTCTTTTTTGAGTATCCAAAGAAGTATCTATAAATATTTTATCTACTTTAGCGACATAAAGTGATTTAAGAAAATATTGCTGACTCATTTAAATTTAATCAAAATAATTATTATGAAATTGGCGATAGCCTAGCTATAACTAAAAGAAACTGTCGTGACGAACGCCCTTGAAAGTGGAGCGATTCGAGAGTTACGACGCTTTTTTTGCTTCGTTTTTTTCTAAAAAAAATGACGAGAACAACAACGCCTCAATGAAGATTGAAGGGCTATTTAAAAATTGTCACTAATAGAGTGCGTAAATTGAAAAATTATTTTATGCTAAAATACACAAAATACTACTTGAGGAAGCAATTACTTTGAAATTATTA
>CBFHPE010000088.1:0-7603 GCA_965657515.1 Sulfurovum sp. | reverse complement strand
TGTAGCGTATAGCCATAAACTTACACTGATAAAAAGAAGTAAAACCTTCTTCATTAAACCATCGCCCTCATCTCTTCCTCAGTTAGAGTTGTCACACCTAAGCCCTCTGCTTTGGCAAGTTTGCTTCCTGCATCTTCACCATAGACCAAAAAGTCTGTTTTCTTACTCACAGAACCACTCACTTTTGCACCAAGTTTTTCTAACATCTCTTTGATGACCCCACGGCTTACAGACATCGTACCTGTAAGTACTACAGTTTTATCTTTAAACGGATTTTCATGGGCTTCAACTTTTTCTTCTACTTTAGGTTGTACCTCATCAAATAATTTTAAAACAAAATCATGGTTAACTCGCATAAATTCCAACAAAGAGTTTGCCATCTCTTCACCTATGCCGTCTATAGCAACTATTTGTTCCAAAGTAGCATCTACTATACCAAGTCCAAACTCTAAAGCCAAAGACTTACCTGCTACTTCACCTATATGCTCTATACCCATAGCTGAGATTAGTCTGTGAAGAGGTACACCTTTTGTAGCTGCTATTGCATCTAACAAATTTTGAATACGTTTTTCTTTAAAACCTTCCATCCCTTCTAAGTCATCAAATTTCAAATGATAAAGTCCTAAAATATCTTTGATCTTCTCTTCTTTCACAAGGATCTCTACGATCTTAGACCCAAGTCCATCGATGTTCATACACCCTTTTTTAGCAAAGTGTATAATAGAGTTCACCACCCTGTCTGGGCAGTCAAGGTTTTGACACTTTATCAGTGTACCTTCATCTAGAAGCTCTTGATCACATGTAGGACACTCTGTTGGTCTTTCTATAGCTACTTCTGAACCATTACGTCTATCGTCTAAAACCTTTGTGATCTTTGGAATTACATCACCTGAACGTATCAGTATCACAGAGTCACCTATCATCAATCCTTTTCGCTCTATCTCATCAAAGTTATGCAGTGTAGCACGTGATATCAATGCACCATCAACATCAACTGGTTCTACCTCTGCTACAGGAGTAATGACCCCTGTTCGTCCTACTTGAAGCGTTATCGCATTAACCTTAGTGACTTTCTCTACAGCAGGAAATTTATAGGCACACATCCACTTCGGTACTTTTACGGTGTAACCCAAATCCTCTTGCAAAGATACCTTATCGACTTTAATGACCAAACCATCCATCATCATAGGGATCTCTTCACGCTTTGAAATAATAAAACGGTAAAAATCTTCTATCTCTTCTATCGTGTGGCACTCTTTGGCATACGGTGGCTGCAAAAACCCAAGACCATGGATAAGGTCCATCTTTTTAGAAAGTGTGGTTTGCAAAAGAGTGTTTTCTCCAAGTCCCCAAGGGTAAAAAACAAGCCTGCGTTTGGCTGTCACAGAAGAGTCAAGTTGTCTGAGACTACCTGCTGCTGCATTACGCGGGTTAGCAAATGGTGCTTCACCCTCTTCCAATCTCTCACTGTTAATGATCTCAAAATCATCTTTACGGATAACCACTTCACCACGTATCTCTATCTGTTCTTTATAGTCTATGCTTAAAGGTACAGAACGGATGGTACGTACATTGTCAGTTACCTCTTCACCCACTACTCCGTCACCACGCGTGATGGCTCGCACAAGTTTCCCATTTTCATAAAGTAGGTTCATACTCGCACCATCAAATTTAGGCTCACAAAAGTATGTTGATTCACCAACATTTTTAACTGTTCTGTCAAGCCACTCTTGAACTTCTTCAGTGGTAAACACATCTTCCATACTCCACATACGTTTGATGTGGGCAGCTTTGGAAAATTCATCACGTACCACACCACCTACACGCTTCGTAGGAGAATCTTCAAGAGTTTCATGAGGATTAGCACTTTCATAGTCCAACACTTCATGGTAGAGTTTATCATACTCTTCATCAGTGGCTATAGGATTGTCTTCTACATAGTAGGCATGGGCCCATTTTTTAAGTATGTCTGTTTTTTCTAAATATTGTTCATTTGTCATTTAACTGCTTAACTTTCTTTCTAAAATTACTTCATGGCTTCAAACACAGCCAAAGCCTGTACATGATCTTTAACATCATGGCAACGAACTATACTTGCACCATTTTCGACTGCTTTCAAGTGTATAGCCAGTGTTCCTGGAAGTCTCTGTTCTACTTTGGAGTCTATAATCTTATCTATCATGGACTTTCTACTTGCACCTACTAACACTTCACATCCAAAGACTTTAAAATGTCCCATGTTTTTAATAAGTGTAAGATTATGTTCAAGTGTTTTCCCAAATCCTATGCCAACATCCAAGATAATATCTTCTCGCGACAACCCAAGTACTTCACATTTGGCAATACGCTCTTGAAAGAACTGACTAACCTCAACCATTACATCTTCATATTGTGGATCTTTCTGCATCGTTTGGGGGGTGCCCTGCATATGCATGATGCAAAGTTTTGCATTATATTTTAGTGCCAGATGTATTACTTTTTCATCACTTGCACCTGTAATGTCATTGATAAAGGTAAATCCGCTTTTCAGTGCATATTCTACAACTTCTGGCGTATAAGAATCTATGGAAAACGTAACCTGCTCAAACAGTTTTTCAGATGCTATCACATCACAGATAGGTTTGATTCTTTCAAGTTCTTCATCACTGCTCACCACATCTGCATTTGGGCGTGATGATACTGCACCTATATCTATGATATGCGCACCCTCTTCTATCATCTTTTTGATCTGACTTATGGCATCTTGGGCTATAAACCTGCTGCCTTCAAAAAAACTGTCATCATTGGCATTTATCACACCCATGATCTTTATTGTGTCCTCTTTGATCGAAAGAAACTTTTTAAGCTCAGTGGCAACTGCTTTAAGTCCAAAAGGTTGTGCCAACTCTTTTTTTGCAAGCACTTCCATATGTTTTCGTGTCCCGATAAGTATACAATCATAAGTAGGTAGTTCACAAAGTATGACACCGCTTGGTACAGCAAGTTCGGCACCTATACTCAAAGCATCTTGTTTCAAAATGTTTGCTGCAGGTGTTTTAAGGTCTTTAATAAAAAAATAAAGAAGTTCCATCTTCTTTGCCATGATACCCACACCACCACTCTCCACATCCAGTGCTTTTAGAGCTGCCTTTTTGTCTTCAATGGTTCCAAGTTTATAGATAAACATTCATTCAGCCTTATTTGATCACGCAGAGCGTGCATGTCTCTACGAACTCCCTTGAAAGCGGAGCGGTTCGAGAGTAGAGACGATTTTTTTGTTTCGTTTTTTTCTAAAAAAAATGAAAGGATACAATGCCACAGTTCAAACATAAGGCAATTAACAAAATAGATACAAGTATTTTATCGTTTTTTTCTTGCCAATAGTTTCAATAATAGTGCATTCAACACAAACTGAGGGGGTGACCCAACATCTAAAGCGATAAAAGCATTTGAAAAAAGTTTTAAGGTCTTCTCATCCAGATCATACTTCTGCGATCGTATCGCCTCTTTTGAGATCGCTTCAATGATCAACTTCATCGCTTTAGCATCTGTCCGTTTATGTGTTTGTATAAACTCATAAACTGTTGATAAAGAGAGTTGTCCCAGATCTAAACCTAGATCTTCTTCTTCCTTTGCTTCACTACGAACACTGATTGGTAAGCGGGAACGGATAGTATCAAGTATGGTTGATTTACTGTGAGTGATAAGTATGAACTCTTTGTTTTTAGGAGGCTCTTCTATGACTTTTAAAAGCTTATTCTGAACAATAGGCGAAAACGTCTTCGCAGCTAAAATGATCACTGTTGTCTCTTCACTCGCCATGTAGGCTTTTTCTATAGCCTGCTTAGCATCATCCACAGAAAAAGCCTTCTCTGCTTCAAGAATTTTCACAATACGTTCTGTGGTTTGTAAAGCCTCAAGTGCGGCTATCGTTTCATCGATCCTGGAACTTATGATAACCTGCGATGTGAGATTCATGATTCGAGGTCTAGGTCCCCAAAGAGTGCTGCTGAGAGTGTTGTATCAAAAAGTTTGAAGAGTTGTAACAGTTTAATGTCCAGTAAAGGGTCAGAAGAGCGAAGTGCAAAAGAATTCTGTACCTCTTCATCCATGATCCACAAAAAGCTGTCATCATTTCTATAGGCTATTTTTGTACAAGGATGGTCACCTTTACCGATATACCAAAAGTAGTATCCGTTAGGGTAAGATATCTCCAACATATCTTCAAGAAGTTGATGATCTTGCGTCGATTTCATCAATTGCAAGTTGGGGAAAGCACTCTCTAAAGGATAAAACGGCAAAAGTGGTCTGTTTTTTTTCAATTCATTGATCTGGTTTAAAATATATTTTCCAAACCATTCATGTGATTCATCTGTAACGATCAAAGCCGTTTTCCCATTCAAAGTCTGGGAAACGGCACTTTTCACTAAAGGTGCCCACTCATAACGGTACTCTTCCATCCATGAAAAACAAGACTCTTCTTCACGTATAGTGTCAAGTGTCCACTTGAGTAGTTGCTGCATTATTTATCTAACTCGTATGCTTCATGTAATGCACGTATAGCAAGTTCACCATACTTCTCATCTATGACCATAGATACTTTGATCTCTGAAGTAGATATCATCTGTATATTTATGTTTGAATTTGCAAGAACAGTAAATGCTGTAGCCGCAACCCCAGAGTGAGACTTCATACCCACACCTACAACAGATACTTTACAGACATGATCGTCAAAATCCATACCCTGAATATCATGGTCAAACGTTGCCATGATTTTTTTTGCATTATCATGTTCCGACTGAGGTACTGTAAACCCTAGATTTGTTAATCCGTCTGTAGATTTATTTTGAATGATCATATCTACATTGATATTTGATTCTGCCAACATTGTAAAGATCTCTGCTGCGATCCCTGGTCTATCTGAAACACCTCTTAGTGTCACTCTTGCTTGATTTTTATCTAGTACAACACCAGATACTAAAACTTCTTCCATATTATTATCCTCATCTGCGATTAATGTACCTTCATTGTCTGAAAAGCTGCTTTTTGCATATAGTTTTACACCTAATTTCTTTGCAAGTTCTACCGAACGGTTCTGTAACACTTTTGCACCCAAAGAAGAGAGTTCCAACATCTCATCATAAGAGATAGTGTCCAATTTCTTTGCATTAGGTTCTATGCGTGGGTCTGTGGTATAGATACCGTCAACATCCGAATAGATCTCACACTGATCTGCTTTAAGCGCACCTGCAAGTGCCACAGCAGAAAGGTCTGAACCTCCACGACCCAATGTCGTTACTGAACCATTTTTATTGATCCCTTGAAAACCTGCTACAACTACCACTTTACCCTCTGCTATGGCATCATGCATTGCTGTCGGATCGATGGATTCAATACGTGCATAGGTGTGCATATCATCTGTAACGATACCCGCCTGACGGCCGGTCAACGCTACTGCACCATAGCCTTTTGACTGAAGTGCTATAGAGAGTAGTGCAGCTGTTACACGTTCACCCGAACTTAACAGCATATCCATCTCTTTTTTAGCCGGATCTGCACTAAAATGCTCTGCATACCCTATCAGTTTATTCGTTTCACCACTCATTGCTGAGACAACCACCACAACATCATTACCTGCTTCTCTTGCTTTGGCAACACGATTTGCCACATTCTCTATGCGATCGAGATCACCAACACTTGTACCACCGTACTTATGTACAACTAACATCTATATAAGACCCTCTTTTATAAAATAGTCTATCACTCTGCGATAGACTTTACGTTTAAAATATGTCACTTTTTTAAACAAATCTTCATACTCTACAAACTCATACTCTTCAAACTCCGGTATGTCGTATGCACCTAGATCAATCTCCGCATTTTCTTTCAAGCGCACAAGAAAATATTTCTGTGTCTGTCCATCATACGCGTAAATCTTTTTACTCATCGTTTTTTTAGGAAACTCATAAGAGATCCACTCCGGGAACTCTCCTAAAACCTCAACCTTATCACAGCCTATCTCTTCAAGCAATTCTCTTCTTAAAGCATCTCGGGGTGTTTCACCTTCATCAATACCTCCTTGAGGAAATTGCCACGCATTTTTTATATCACTCCGGTGAGCTATAAAAAACTCACACTTTTCTGGATATTTGGAAGAGAGTATTACAGCTGCAACATTTGGCCTATAGCTCTTACCTTCTTGCATTTATATACTCTTTTAAAGATTCATAAACTATCTATCTATGATAATTTTATGAATTATATTTATTTTTCTGATATGATTTTATCTAAAAAGTAGTTAGAGGCATTTTAATTTGTTAGCATATATTCACATCCCTTACTGTGATTCTAAATGTCATTATTGTTCTTTCAATACCTATGTTGATAAGTTCGACACACGTGAAACATATATGAAGGCACTCTATCAACAACTTGTCTTTGAACTTGAACGGTTTTCTGCCAAAAAAGGGAGTATCGAGACCCTTTTTATAGGTGGAGGAACACCTTCAACCGTAGCACCAAAACTTTATGAACCTATCTTTTCACTTTTACAACCCTATTTACAAGAAAATGCCGAGATCACAACTGAAGCCAATCCAAATTCTGCTGCTAAAGAGTGGTTAAAAGGTATGAAAGAACTCGGTGTGAACCGTGTGAGTTTTGGTGTACAGAGTTTTGATACTGAAAAACTAAAGAACCTTAACCGTGCACATGATCCCAAGCAGGCCAAGCAAGCTATTTTACATGCAAAAGAACTAGGGTTTGAGCATATCTCTTTAGACATGATCTACAATTATCAAGGTGACACAAAACCCCTACTTTTAAACGATATAGAAACTGCTTTTTCTCTACCTATAGACCACATTTCTGCCTATGAACTTACCATAGAGGATGGTACAAAATTTTCTTCAACCCCTGAAGTACGGCAAGACGATGAAAACCTTGCATTTTTTGTAAGCCAAGAGATTGAAAAACGGGGATTTAATGCTTATGAGATCTCAAATTACGGCAGGTACCAAAGTAGTCACAATAAAGGGTACTGGGAGATAAAAGACTACATTGGTGCAGGTGCAGGTGCTGTAGGTTTTTTAAAAGAGACTCGCTATTATCCTCAGACCGATATAGAAGCGTATATCAGGAACCCTTTACAGATACACGAAGAGGCTCTCAGTCAGGAAGAACTGCTTACAGAGAGACTCTTTTTAGGTTTACGAAGTAATGTCGGCATCAAAAAATCACTTTTATCCCATAAAATGAGACAAAAAGCTGACTTTCTTTGTGAGGAAAAGAAACTACTAAGTAACACCACACACTACTATAATGATAATTTCTTTCTCAGTGATGAGCTCGCACTCTACATTTTAGGATAATTGGTTAAAATACTACAATTAATTAAAAGGTTTTATACATGTTTGGAATCGGCTTTACCGAGTTAATCCTCATTTCTATTGTTGCGATCATCTTCTTGGGACCGGACAAACTTCCACAAGCAATGGTCGACATTGCTAAATTTATCAAAAGTGTCAAAAAGACAGTCAGTGACGCAAAAGGTTCTCTTGAAGAGGAGATGAAGATAGCAGACCTGAAAGAAGAAGCGTTAAACTACAAAAAACAACTTGATAGC
>CBFHPE010000087.1:0-7707 GCA_965657515.1 Sulfurovum sp. | reverse complement strand
GCAGTCCATATTTCACCGTCAAATGTCGCTATAGGAGCATTTATCGTATAACGTACCTGAGACCCCTCTACTTTAAAGATCGTAATGTCTTCTATCTTTTTTTCTATGGGATCAAGCTTGGTGATGTAGACAAATGTATCATTGTATTTGAAAAAAAGATCATTAACATCATAGGCTGTAATTTCATTTTTAAGAAGAGAAGTTGCCTTATCTTTTGCATAAGCAAATTCCGTTGTGTTGAGTATTAAGAACACGATATAAACGAGAGATGCGATAACAAATAACGGTGCAAAAAGTCTTTTTTTAGAATAACCAAAAGCATGAAATGCCCCCATGGTATTACTCTTAACCATGGAAAGTTTGGTCATAATAAGTGCAAACACTATGGCGAGAGGGTACAACATTCCCAAAGCCTCCTGCCACATATAAAAGATATAGAGGATTTTATAGTTCGAAGCAACATCAAGTTCCTGAATATGCTGAAAATAATCGATCGCTGCAAAAGCAAATGAGATACCAAACAGAATCGTTAAAAGATTTTTAATGTAATGCCATGCTATATATCTAAAGTGTAAAGAGGGATTTAAAAGGCTCATACACTCAACCCTTCTATGGATTTCAAACTGAAATTTGATTTTACTTCGATCAACTCTTGCATAAGCAGCATTTCACAAGCCTTAGCCACATGAGAGATCAGCGCATCAAGATATTTACTCTCTTCAAAAGAAAAGTCATGCAGTACATAGTCTGCTACCTGCGATTTATGTTCAGGTTTCCCCACACCTACACGTACACGTATATACTCTTTACCAAGATGTGCATCAATGGATCTAAGCCCATTATGTCCTCCGTGTCCTCCACCCTTTTTAAAACGTACTGCACCAAAAGGAAGATCTATATCATCATGAATGACGATAACATCATCAAGATCTACTTTAAAAAATTGTTGCACTGGTTGCACACTTTTACCAGACAGATTCATAAAGGTAGTAGGTTTTAAAAAAAATGTATTGGATGTACGGTAAAGTTTACCATGAAAAGAAGTTTTTGAAATATCTCTAGCCTTAAGATCAACAACGAGTTTGTCGATGACCTTAAAGCCGATATTATGACGTGTCTCTTCGTATTGTGATCCCGGATTACCTAGACCTACGAAAAGTGTCATAAAGTGTTACTTAGCTTTTATTACACCACAGATAGCAACATTGGCTCTATCCATAAATTTACAATTAGCAGGTGTTTCAATATCTCTTACAAGAATTGACTCATCTCTTTCCAATGGTTCAACATTAAGATCAAAGTTAGCAGGCATATTTTCGATAGCCCCTCTTACTTTTAATCTCTTTTTAGACATAACAAGTACACCTTTGTTCTTAAGACCAACTGGTGTTCCATGAGTTATTACAGGCACAAGAAAGTTTGTCACTTGACCTGGTACTGTAACTCTAAGATCAACATGTTTAACATCGCCATTAACTGGGTGTAGTTGATACTCTTGGATCACTACATTTAATTCATTTTCACCCACTTTTACTGCGAATGCTAGGCTCTCCTTATTTCTCACTGCTCTTACAAATTCACCACGTTTAAACGCAGCTTGAATGTTCTCTACGCCATTTGCATAGAGGTTTGCAGTCAGATAACCATCTCTTCTAAGCTGTTTTGCTGTACGCTTACCGATACTCTCTCTAACGATACCTTCTAACATTTCTGTCCTTTAGTTATGTAAATATTTTCCTACAAACTGTAGAAATAGACGCGAATTATACCGAAACTATATTAAGTATGATTTAATCCTCTTCTTCATCTTTAAATGCAAAGACATCAACTTCTTTTTCATCTGCGTCTTCATCTACAAGTGCGCCTTTACCGACACCTTGCATTTTCAGTTTCATATCTGCAGGGTTCGTTGCATATTCAAGGGCAATTTCATTGGTAATTTCCCCATTACGGACAAGGTCTAAAAGTGCCTGGTCAAAAGTCTGTGTACCGTAGATCTCTTTACCTTCAAAAAGAGCATCAGGTATTTCATTATCTCTATTTTCAGCGATAAGCTGCTCAATTCTTGCTGTTTTCTTCAGTATCTCTATTCCTGCAACCCTTCCGCCTTTTTTAGTCGGGATCAATCTTTGAGAGATAACCCCTTCAAGTACAGACGCTAAAGACATACGTATACGGTTTTGCTCTTCATTCCCGAACATACCAACGATCCTGTCAATGGTCTCTTTGGCATCAAGTGTGTGAAGTGTTGAGAAAACTAGGTGACCGGTATTGGCCGCGTGCAGTGCAATATCTATGGTCTCCAGGTCCCTCATTTCCCCAACAAGTATAATATCCGGGTCTTCTCTCAGTGCAGCTCTCAGTGCATCTGAAAAAGAATGTGCATCCTGTCCTATCCCTCTTTGGTTGATAAGACATCCTCTATCTTTATGGACAAATTCTATAGGATCTTCAACTGTAATAATATGTTTTTTTGTCTCTCTATTTATCTTGTCAAGTATTGCCGCCAAAGTCGTTGATTTACCTGAACCTGTAACACCTGTCACCAAAACCAATCCTCTTTGGATCTCAGTAAAGGTTTTGATCACAGGGGGTAGATTCAGATCATCCAAAGATAATATTTCTACAGGAATAATACGAAGTACAGCACTTAAACCATCCATTTGGTAAAAAAAGTTTACACGAAATCGATTTTCACTCCCTAATACATAAGAGAAGTCCAGGTTTCTATCATTGATGAGTTTTTCATACTGGTCTGCTGTCATGATCTCTTGTGCAAGCTTATCCATCATCTCAGCTGTCATCATATCTTTACCCAGTACTTTTAGTACACCGTGGATACGTACACGCACTTGAGAACCTGATTTTAAATGAAGGTCACTCCCTTGATTGCTTATCATTGTTCTCAGATATAATTTGAGTTTTTCTTCCATCGCAGATCCTCTTATTGTATTTAATTTAATGTATCAAGCATCTCTTGAAATGCCTTTTCAAAAGCTTCTAGCCCTTCATTTAAAAGTTGTGCATACACCTCATCCATATCAAACCCGTTATCAGATAATTTGGTGAAGTAACCATTGATCTCACTCTCTTCTATAGGAAGTTTCGCTGCAGATGCTTCTGTTGCTATATAAGACTCTATAGTTGCCAAAGGTGCTGTATTGACTGAATGGGGTGCCAGTAATTCTCTCATATAGTAATCAGCTTCCAGGTTATCACCTTTAACTCCCGTACTTGCAAAAAGTGTACGTACTGATGGTGTATGATTAGATTCTATAAGGTTATAGATCTTCGCAGCATTATATATACCTGTTTTTGCTACAGTCAAACCTTCTTTTTCCAAGTCAGCATCTAACATTCTGTCAAAACGGCTTACAAATATAGAGATGACCGCTTCACAGCGTCCACCGCCACTTGCCTCAAATCCATCCAACCCTTTTTTCATCGCTTTTAAACATTTTTGCGCCTGTTTGGGAGAAAAGATCAGTGTGGCATTGACTGAAATTCCATTAGATAAAAGTTCTGTCATAGCAGCATATCCAGCTTCCGTTGCAGGCACTTTTACCATCACATTGGGTTCACCAATAGCAGCAAAAAGTCGTTTACCCTCGTCTATTGTTCCCTGTGTATCATTTGATAAAAAAGGGTCCACTTCGATCGAGATATACCCGTCATTCCCCTTATCATACGAGTTACGTAATGCCTGCGCAGCTGTACGTATGTCATCAATGGCCAGAGCTTCATATTTCTCTTTTGCAGATTTGCCTTCAAGGCTTTTCAATTGCTCTGCATAAGCAGGAGAAGTAGTGATCGCCGAAGCAAAGATCGCAGGGTTTGAGGTCGCACCATTAATGATACCTTTTTCAATCAAAGAGCCAAACTCATTTTTCAAATAATCTCTCTCTACAAAATCCAGCCATAAAGAGAACCCTATATCTCTATTTACCATTGTCATACTCCCAAGTAAAATGTTGCCATGAACCCATATCTGTAGGCTTCTGTATGGCTAATTCAAGTGAATCAAGAAACAAATCTCTCTCAACTACTTCAGCACCTAAACCTATCATATGATCTGTTTTCATCTGACAGTCTATAAAATCATAACCTCTACTCCCTAAAACGTCACTTAGTGCTTTAAATGCTACTTTTGATGCATCAGACACTAAAGAAAATTTCGACTCACCAAAAAAAGCTTTTCCATATGCCACACCATAAAGTCCGCCTACCAATTTTCCATCTTTATGTACTTCAACCGAATGCGCAAAACCCTCTTCATGCAGTCGTGTGTAGGCTTTTATAATATCATCAACGATCCATGTAGCTTCCTGTCCTACTCTGTCAACTGTAGCGCAATGTCTGATAACTTCTGAAAAATGTTGATCAAAAGTCACAGAAAACTTTCCAGAACGTAACACTCTTGCAAATGATTTTCTTACTTTAAATTTTTCAGGGTAGAGAAGAAGACGCGGGTTTGGTGACCACCAAAGTATGGGATCACCTTTTGAGTACCAAGGGAATATCCCTGTTTTATAGGCAAGGAGAAGCCTGTCTGAAGAGAGGTCACCACCATAAGCAAGTAAACCTTCATCCGAAGCAAATCTAGGATCAGGAAATTCTAAAGCATCCTCACTTAGAGGCCATAGATAATAATCACCCTCATCAGACATTGAGGACATAACCCCTATTTTCCTTCAAATGAAAACACTAATTTTTCATTCTTGTAGTCCACTTTTACGGAACCGCCTTTTTTCAGCTTTCCAAAAAGTATCTCATCGGTCAATGCTTCTTTTACTTTTTCATCTATCACACGTGCAATATGTCTTGCACCATAACGTTCATCATAACCTTCATTTGCAAGGTACTCTTTGGCTTTTTTATTTAACTTTACTGTTACTTTTTTAGGTTTTAAAAGTGCATTTAACTTATCTAGCTCTCTGTCTACAATGGTCACTAACACGTCCATACCAAGCGCATTAAACTCTATGGTCCCAGATAAACGGTTTCTGAATTCCGGAGAGAAGAATGCCTGAAGTGCCTTATCGGTCTTCATAGAATTATCTTTGTTAAAGCCCATAACATTGGCTTCTTTGGTACCGATGTTCGAAGTCATGATGAGTATGACATTTTTAAAATCAGAGACCACACCATTGTTGTCTGTCAGTTTTGCACCATCCATTACCTGAAGCAGGATGTTCATGATATCAGGATGTGCTTTTTCTATCTCATCTAAGAGCAACACCGTATGAGGATGTTTTTTGATCATCTCTGTAAGCAGTCCACCCTGTTCATACCCTACGTACCCCGGAGGTGCACCCACAAGACGTGAGATGGTATGCGGTTCCATGTATTCAGACATATCAAGTCTCTCAAAGTGTACATGCATCGTTTCTGCCAGTTGTGTAGCAAGTGCCGTCTTACCTACACCAGTTGGTCCTACGAACAGGAAACTTCCTATAGGTCTGTCACCTGCATTGAGTCCTGCATAAGAACGTTTGATAGCAGTTGAGATTGCTTTGATCGCTTCATTCTGTCCGATAATATGAGAAGAGAGGTCTTTCTCTAAAGATCTTAGTTTTTTTGTATCATCTGTACCTATCACTGTAGAAGGGAGTTTCATGATCTTTGCCACAGACGCTTCAATGTCTTTAGGCTTCACAGTCACTCCCTCTTCTCCTCTAAGCATAAAGTGTGCACCTACTTCATCTATGATATCCATCGCCTTGTCAGGAAGGAATCTGTCATGCAGATACTTCACAGAGAGGTCTATCGCAGAGAGAAGTGCCGCGTCCGTAAAGTTGATGTTATGATAATCTTCATACTTATGCTGCACACCCTTTAATATAGTAAAGGTATCTTCTTTGCTTGGTTCATCCACATCTATCTTTGCAAATCTACGGCTTAGTGCTTTATCTTTATCAAAGAAGTTTCTAAACTCCTGATAAGTAGTCGCACCTATACATTTGAGGTCACCTCTTGCAAGTGCTGGTTTAAGTAGATTGGAAGCATCCATACTTCCTCCGCTTGTAGCACCGGCACCGACCATCGTATGGATCTCATCGATGAACATGATCGCATCTTTTTCTTTCGTAATTTCGGCGATGATCCCTTTAAGACGTTTTTCAAAATCACCTCTGTATTTTGTTCCTGCAACCAAAGCACCCATATCTAAGGCAAATACTTTTGCATTTTTGAGTATCTCCGGTACTTCGCCTTCTGATATCTTCAGTGCCAACCCTTCGGCGATGGCAGTTTTACCTACTCCTGGTTCACCTACAAGCAGCGGGTTATTCTTCTTCCGACGACAGAGTGTCTGCATCACACGTTCCAGCTCTTCTACACGACCTACTACAGGGTCTATCTTCCCTGTTTGTGCCAATGCTACCAGCTCCATAGTGAACTGTTTCAACAATGACTCTTCTTCTTTTGGATCTTTAGTCTCTTCTGCTACTTTCTGATAACGGTGAGAAATAACCTCAAGCACATCCACACGTGACAACCCTTCTTTTTTCATAAGGTAGACTGCATAAGAGTGCTCCTGCATGAAGATCGCAGCTATCATATCTCCTATACTGGCTTCCGCTCTTCCAGAAGAGTGTATATGTGTCATCATATCATTGATGGCACGGGAAAGTGCTACGGTCTCAAATGGTTCTACAGCTTCTTGCAAAGAAGGTATCGTTTTTTCTATGTGGTTTATGATGCCTTTTTCCAACACGTTCAGATCGGCATTTAAGATAGAGAGTATCTCTCCTCCCGCTTCTGACCTTACGATACATAAAAAGAGATGTTCAACGGTCAAATACTCGTGTCTGTTCTCTTTGGCATACGCTACTGCATTTTTAAATACATCATTTAGGGCAATACTTATCATTACGAATCCTCCTCAATTGTGGCTAATAATGGAAACTCATTCTGTTTTGCTTTTTGTTTAACCTGCTGTGCTTTAGTTTGTGCTATCTCAAAACTGTAGACCCCGCATATCGCTTTACCTTTTTCATGTATCTGCAACATGATCTGCTCTGCTTGTGCATGTGTCTTATGAAAAATATTTACAAGGACATCGACAACAAAGTCCATGCTTGTATAGTCATCATTGTGCAAAAGCACTTTAAACAGTTGTGGCTCTTCCAGCTCTAAAGCATAATCTAATTCTTCTTCTATCTTTGGCATATTATGTTAAAATTCCTACATACTTAGTTTATTCAAAATCTATTATACTGAAATTCAAGGAAAATGCAAGTGCACTCACTTTTCATCACAGCTACCGGCACAAATATAGGTAAAACACACACGACGATCAAACTCATAAACGCCCTCTCATCAGTAGGTTTAAAGGTTGGTGTCTTTAAACCTATTGAGACAGGTGTTACCCACACTGCTCTTGATGCGAGTATACTCCTTGAAACTTGCCGGAAGGTAAATGAAAGTTTTCAGAACCTTACTACAGATGATATCACAGCATATACTTTTCCTCTACCTGCAGCACCCTTTTGTGCAGATACCAAACAAGAGATAGAACTCGAAAAAATATTTGAGAAATACGAAGAACTTTCTAAACTTTGTGACATACTTTTAGTAGAAGGTGCCGGAGGTCTCATGGTACCCATCACCAAAGAATACATGATGATAGACCTCATCAAAGAACTCAATATTAAAACCCTTTTGGTCACTCCAAGCCGTCTAGGTTGTATCAACGATACCCTGCTC
>CBFHPE010000086.1:0-7829 GCA_965657515.1 Sulfurovum sp. | reverse complement strand
TTAGGTATTTAGACTCTAGTTATAAAAATCACATCAAGTTTTTGATCGAGTAAGCTATATCCTACTTCATTAAGAAAACAATTCATCAAGAGAGTACATTTCTCGGCTAATGCCCGCCTTAGAACTAACATCAATCATCTTTTTGGCAACTGTTTTCCCTTCTATAGGTCGGTAACGTTTAAGAAAAGGTAATTTGAATATTATCGGTAACAATAAACCTCCCACATATTCACCTATACGAAATTCATTTCTCTCTCCCATTAAAAGTGAAGGTCTGAAGATGCTTATGCGTTCAAAAGGTAAAGCTAGTATTTTGGTTTCAAGTTCCCCTTTCATTTTCAAATATTGTGAAGAACTGTTTTCATCTGCTCCACTGGAAGAAATGAGTAAGTAATGAGGCACTTTATTTTCTGAAGAGATCTTGGCAGCGTTATATTGATATTCAACATCCACTTTTCGTTGTGCTTCTATCGAACCCGCCTGTTTTTTTGTTGTTCCCAAACATGAAAATAGAAAATCTCCTACAAATATATCTTTGTGGTTTTCCATGTGATCAAAATCAATCACTTTATTGATAACCTTCGTTGACTGATACTCAACAGGCCTACGTGTAAGAGTTATGATTTTCTCGACACTTTCTTCATTAGTGAGTAGCTCTACTAAATTTTTGCCAATTAATCCTGTTGCACCCAATACTATTGCCGTACTCATAAAATCTCTCCAAAATAATCATTATAATAATGATTTTATCAGTTTTCTAGGTGAAAGACTTGGAGTCCAAACTATTTATTATGGACACGATGTCTAAGTAGCTCTTAAAAATGCTAAAGTTTTGCACCGTCTATTAAACTAAGTGCTTCATTAACATTGAAAATTTTACCTCTTATGTTGGAATATCCAAAAGACTCCAGTCTCTTAGTATGTTTATCTAGATATCTGTTTGCATCTGCAAGATTATCAAACAGATAAATTCCTCCACCCTCTTTAGTCTCTTCATTTTCCGTCCAAATTTTCCAGATCAGTCCTTCTTCTTTCGCTATATCTTTAGCTAGATCGGTAAATGCTTCTGTGAACTCTACTTTAAATGGTCCTGCATGAGGAAAATCAACTTGTAAAAGATATTTCATATATACTCCTAAATATTTTAATGATGAAAACTATACTGTATAGTATAACTTTCGATATTTAGTTGGACTTAAGCAGCTTGAACCAATCATTACATTGTGCTATATATCTATCCATTAAAAACATATGTAAATATATTGGTTTCATCTTTTGATTGGACACTATATTTGATATCATTTTTCTCACAAATACTTTTTACCATATTCAATCCTAATCCCAAGTTTCTTTTTGCATGATGACTTTCTGTATAGTTTTTATCAAAAATTTTATCGATCTCTTTTATAGCTTTCCCTTTTGAAATAAATTTTAAAATAATTTCTGAATTATTTTTTTCCAAAACAATCTCTATCTCACTTTTATCATTACCATGTTTAATGGCATTAGATATATTATTATCGATGAGTCTCTCTAATTCTGTATCATTCATAGTCACATTTACATCATCTAATATATTTGTATGGATACTCTTATCATTTGCTTGAGCGATGACTTTAAAAAAGTCAACTCTTTCATGAAGAAATTCAGTAAAATTAATTTCTATGGCTTTATACTCTATAGTGTCACTTGAGATGATATAGTTGAGGTCTTCATAAGCATTTGAGAGCATGTTTATGGCTGAGTTGATCTGTGCAACATAAGAGGAGACTTGATCCTCTGTTTCCATTTCAATGAGAGATGAATTTATCATGATAACAGATAAAGGGGTTCTTATCTGATGAACCATATCTGTAATAAACAATTTATTTTCTTTTAGTAGAGATTGATTTTCTTTTACCTGGATTTTGAGCGTTTCATGCAGAGATTCAAGCTGTTTTTTATGCGTATTTTCCTGGGTTTTATCATCTATGATACCTATCCCACCAATAATATCATTGTTGGAATTCCTCAAAGAAAACCCTCTTACTTCTAGCCAGAAATCATTACCATTTAGAGAAGTATAAGATCCAGTATAGGATTGAGGGCCTTTGGTAAAAGTATTATTAAATATTTCAAATACCTTTTCATTATCAAAGGTATTAATGTTCATCCCTATGATTGTTTTGTCTTCATGCCCAAACATAGAATGCAAATGTTTATTTGCATCCAAGATCTGCAAGCTGGTATCATAGGAGAATATCCCAAGAGGGGCTTCTAAAAATAAGTTATGCAGTAAGTCTTTTTGTTCTTTTAACTCTTTGACTTTCCTATGCTCTACATCATTGTTAAAGATCATACCTATCTGTGATATAAAAAATAATATCATCAGTATCGCAAGCATAATAGAGGTTGATGTATTTATGAGTAATAATGAGATAATTAATGGGATCAAAATAAGGCTGATATACACTATAGCTATTCGAAAGTCTGATGCTAAAGAGGTAGTTGCACCCCCACTTAGCCCTAAGAGAGATGCCAATACAAAAAGTTGATGATACTCATCCAGGTAAGGCATAAATACAAAACTAAGTGAAGAGACCATCAATCCAGTTACAACAGCAAATATCATAAATTTCTTATGCCATATTTCGATCGAATAAATGTGAAGCTTTGTCTTAAAAAGATAAGCCTGATAGATCCTAAACCCTAAAAAAGAAACCAATGTACCACCCCATATGAGGATACTATACTGAAGTTCAGAATATAAGAATATAGTTACTAAAGTTGTAAATATGATAGCTGTTGAAAGACTTTTTATGGAAAGAGTATACAGAGTACTCACAGAAGCATTATCTGTAGGACGTAACTGTTTTACCTTATTTAGTATTTGTTTATTATTCATGGTGATATTTGTCTACTTTCTTATTCCCTATGGTTAAAATATTTTACAATGAAATACACCCATTATAGTTTAAATACAAATCACTATTCATTTGCTTCATGTATAGTGTACAGTTTATCTTTCACTTTTATATGGGGTGGTAAACTTTCTGCTTCAAAATAGTCATACCCTTCTTTTAGATTTGTCCAGAACTCATACCACTCACTGTTTTCATACATATTGATGTTCTCTTCTGTCATATAAAACGGATAGGCATGTACTTGTACGTACTTTTGTCCATTTTGTAGGGAACCTTCTACAAGAGTATAAATCTCTTGTATCTTTTCATCTGTCATAGCATAACACCCATCAGAAACACAATTACCATGTACCATCAGAAAAGAACCTGTACGCTCATGCGCACGATCATACTTATTTGGGTAGCCAAGGTTAAAAGATAGGTGATATTTACTGTTTGGATTGAGTTGGTATTTTTCTACTTTGTAAAAACCTTCCGGAGCTTGTCTGTCACCCTCTCTTAATTTAGGCCCAAGATAACCAGAAAAAGCACATATAGGATAATCTTTTAAATGTTCATAGACTGTTTCTGTGCGTATCCATACTTCTAGTAGGGCTTCTTTTTTAAATATACGTATAAAGAGTGGATCACCTATTTTGGCACTGAGTTCTTCTAAACCTTCATCCAGTGTACGTGTGATAAATTTATTTTTGATGTAGTACTCCTCTGCCTCACATTCTTGACCCATACGCATCAGATCATCTAAAGTGATTGTAACATTTAAATCCGTAGTAATAAACGTAGAGATACCTAAAGTGGTATTCCCTTCTGCTTTAGGTAAAAGATATGGCTTCGTTTTTTCATATGTAACAGGATATAAGTAAAAAAGTATCAGTGAGATAAAGAGTGCAATATAAAGAAGACCTTCAATAAGGATCAGCCATGCTTGAGTCATATGTGAGTTCGTCATAGTTTAACCTTTATGGCTTGTCACAGAGAGATCATTAAGTTTCACTTATATCCTTTTTTATACTTTTTGAACATGTAAAAGCAGATGAAAATGCCCATTGAAAGTTATAGCCGCCAAGTCTGCCTGTGACATCTAAGACTTCACCCATAAAGTAAAGTCCTTTCTCTTTTTTACTCATCATAGTAAGATTGTCTACTTCAGAGGTCTCTACACCACCTTTGGTGACTTCCGCCTTCGAGTACCCGAAAGTACCTGCTGGAGAAAAGATATATTGGTTAAGTGTTTGAAGTGATCTTAACTCTTCTGATGTTAACTTCGAAGCCATTTTATCTTCTATGCCAAGTAGTGTCAGAAATGCTTTTGTAACACGTTTTGGCATCGGCAAGAGTGAAGAGATCTGTTTTTTACTTCCCTGCACACTTTTCCATGAAAAACCAGGTAAAAAATCTATTTCTAACTTTCCTTTTTCCCAATAAAGAGAAGCATCAAGTACAGCAGGACCGCTCAATCCTTTATGTGCAAAGAGTAAAGCACCTTCACAAACATTATCCCCTACTTTTATCTGTACATCCGTAGAAACACCTGAGAGTTCTTTAAAGAAAAACTGTTCTTTTTGTACAGTAAATCCTACCAAAGCCGGTGCTGTCTTTACAATGCTGTGCCCAAAAGACTCTGCAATGTCGTACCCTATACTGCTTGCACCAAGTTTAGGAAAACTCAATCCTCCAGAAGCCACTACCACTGCCTTGGCTGAGAGAGTCCTTTGATTTGTTTTGACATAAAAGATCTCATCACGTTTTGTGACCTCTAAAACATTTTCACTCAAATAGATCTGCTGTTTCTTACTCTCTTTTATGAAAATATCAACAAGTTCTTTAGCAGAATCTCTACAAAAGTACTGAGTCTCTTTTCTAATGACAGGTTCTAGTCTTTGCCGTTCTAGCCATCTTAATAATGCTTTTTCATTAAATTTTTTTAAAACAGGTGTAACAAACTCTTTATCACCAAGGAAATATTCAGTACCCATTTTTATGTTGGTTATGTTACACTTTCCACCACCTGAAATGAGTATTTTTGCTCCCAGTTTTGGGTTGGATTCTATAAGTGTTGCAGAATTTTTAGGTAATAAAGAAGCAAGCATGAGTGCACTCGCTCCTCCACCTATAATGATGATTTGATTATCCATAAAAAGATTATATCTAAAGCTACACGTAAAATACACATACTATATTTACAATACATCTATACTAAAGGACCTAAACTATGAAAAGAACACTAACAACTTTACTACTCATCTCCTCCATTACATCTCTTACTTATGCTGCAGAACAGTATGACACTAAATCTTTGCGTGTGGTACAAAAACTATGTACATCTTGTCATGGTACACCATTTTATATGGCAAAGCAGATAGATGATGAAGATTGGGAGTTTTATTTTGAAACGGAAGGTAAACTTGAAAAACTTCATAAAGATGAGCCAGAAGGTGTGAAAGCAGTAAATAATCCTCTCTTTAAAAATCGTAAAGATCGTATTTTAAAATTCTTCATAAAGAACTCTAAATACTCAGGCGCAGTTAACGGCTGTGACGCAAACTTTTGTGGGACTGTAAAATAGTATAAAAGTTTTCTTTCAGAGATGTTTTGTTACGATTAAGTATCAAAATATGAGGAGGGATAATGTTTAAAAAATCGTTTATAGTTTTAAACTTTATCTCTCTATCTTATGCAAGCCTTTTTACCATATCAGATAAACAAGGCAACGTCCTATACACTCAAAAGATCCAACAGACACATAATGCTTCTCTTAGTCAAAATGCCACAGAGTACTCTCTACAGGCCATCTATGATGAACTACACCAGGCAGAACTCCATGCACGTAAAGCTACTGCTGCTCGCCAAAGAGCTCTACGTATCGCCAAAGCAAAAAAAGCAGCAGAAAGTTTAGGTAAGACCTATCAACTTTCAGAGATAGACAAACAACAATTACTGGAAGATGCCAAATACTTTAAAGGTGGAAAGTATGTGTGGGGAGGTACAACACCAAAAGGTTTTGACTGTTCAGGATATGTACAATACCTTTACAAAAAGCATGATGTAAATCTTCCAAGAACAGCATGGGCACAGTCTAAAAAGGGGCTATCTATAGATAAGGAAGATCTTCAAAAAGGTGACCTTCTCTTCTTCTTAACAGACAAAAAAAGAGGTATCCCTATCACACATGTAGGCATTTACATAGGCAACGGTGAATTTATCCATGCTGCCTCAAAAAAAGACGGTATCATTATCTCCCCTATTACCCACGGAAGTTATGCTAAAACATTTGTTTCTGCACGCAGGGTTACACAGAGTTCATAATTTATGCTAAAATAATCATAGTATTCAAAGTAAAACAACTATAAATTTTCTGGAGTAGTGATGCGAATTGTTATTGTAGGTGGCGGAATCGCCTCAGTCTATACTGCCAATAAGATAAAAGAGTTGAGTCCGTCAACTGAAGTACTCATCGTCTCAAATGAATCATACCCACCTTATGACAGAATCCATTTATGTAGACTTGTGGATAACAGTTCATCTCTCAATGATATAACTCTGGAACTTGACTCTACAGTGAAGCTCGAACTAAATACTACGATAACCTCCATAGATACTGAGTCAAAATGTGTTGTCGCTGAACATGCCATCTTCAAGTATGATAAACTTATCATCGCTACTGGATCTAAACCTAAAACTCTCTTCCCTATAGAAACATTAAAAAACATTTCTACCTTTCGCTCTGCAGATGACAGTTATGCCATAGCAAACGAGATCAAAGATAAAAATGTGCTCATCGTTGGTGTTGGCCCTATAGGTCTGGAACTTCTGGACACTCTCATTGGGATGAAAGAGCCTAAAAGTATTACGATCATCTCTAGAGGTCACTACCTCTATGATAAGAGTATAGATCAAAATATGATCACTTTAATGCACACAGCTTTTACAGAAGATCCAAGAGTAAAGATACTCTACAATGATGAGATCACAGACAAAAAGATAGATGAGAATGTTATCACGAAGGTAATCACCAAACAAACAAGCATCGAAGATCCATACATAGTCTTTGGTGTAGGTATCTCACCCAACATTGACTTTGCAAAAGAGTCACTAGAAACACAAAAAGGTATTTTGGTTGATGAGACGATGCGGTCTTCTAAAGAAGATATCTATGTGGTAGGTGAAGCTGCGCAGATCGAAGAGAGTGGATTTATAGCCACACATGTTCAGTCATGTACACGCCAAAGTGACATTGCCGTTGCTGCGATTTTAGACCAAGTAGACCAATCATTTAAAAAAGATGTATCTATAGATGCTTTAAAAGTTGGTGCATTTATGCTCAATGATGTCACTTCTCCCTCTTATGATCCTAAAGATAACAAGAATGAAACGATACTGATCTCAAACAAAGAGGAGAACAGGATCGATCAGTACATCATCAATGAGAACAAACTGGTAAGATTTGTAGGTATAAATACGAACATAGACCTGTTGCACCTTTCTCAAATGATGGAAAAAGAAGAGGATATTGATCCTTCTTACTTTTATGAGCACCGTCTGGTAGGTGAGCGAGGACCTTTGGTTTGTAGCTGTACCGGCACATATGAACTTGATATTATTGATATGATCAAAACAAATGCCCTCACTTCATTTTCAGAATTAAAACCTTATTCAAAAGCGGGTCGTGTATGTGGGCGCTGTAAGATGATGATATCTGACCTTATCAAGGCTACACCAGTCGATCCCGAAGAAGCCAAACGTTTAAAAGAAGAACGCGATAAAAAAATGAAAGAGGCACAGTATGCTAAAGTGCAAGCACGTATAGATAAATATAACACCTTAAACCCCCAAAACAAGATCAACACAGACAACCTTGAAAATGCACTGGAGATCTTTGATAAGAACAGAGAATTTAACAAATGGGTCTCTATGCTAACTGCAGAT
>CBFHPE010000085.1:0-7877 GCA_965657515.1 Sulfurovum sp. | reverse complement strand
TAACCTGGCGCTACGTTACCTTGCCGGACTTACTGTGGCAAAAGATAAACTCTATTATTTGCATTTTAACGATGAAGGTGAGTTGATCACACAAAAATTTGGTATGCCAAAAGCCTAAGAGAAGGAGATAAAATGAAATTAAGACCACTACTTTTTATAGCAGTTGCAATGATCTTTAGTGCATGTACACAAGAGACACAAAACTCTTTGAGCCGTTCACTGCAGAACTGGACTGGAACCAATGGTGTTCTTGATATTTATGCTGGTGACAAGTTGGTACACAGATTTATAAAGATCGATAAACTTTCAACAGCTTATGGGAGCAATGACAATAAAATGAGACCTTACCGTTATGGGTATGGATATGATGATATCAATTTAAACTATATCAAAGATCCTGGTGAGCAGAAAGTTTATTTTGAGTTTTCAGATTACTCAACATCATATGTATTTTACGAACGAAACACTAAATAAAGGAGAAAAAAATCATGAAATTTATATCGACAAAAGAAGCACCACAAGCTATAGGACCATACTCACAAGCAGTTGAAGCAAATGGAATGATCTATACTTCAGGACAGATCGGTTTGACACCTGAGGGAGTATTTGCTGCAGCAGATGTAGCGGGACAGACACATCAGGTCATGAAGAACTTGACTGCCGTATTGGGTGCAGGTGGTGTCACACTGAACGAGGTAATTAAGACAACGATCTTTTTAGCAGACATGAATGACTTTGCAACAGTCAATGATATCTATGCTTCATATTTTGGGGTACACAGACCAGTGAGAAGTACAGTAGCAGTTAAAACATTACCTGCAAATGCACTTGTAGAGATAGATTGCGTAGCAGTTGCAGATGGAATATCGGGAGATTATTCATATTAGTAGATAAGTATCTACATTTTAAAAAAATATTAAAATAACTTTGGGTATAATCACGAACTTTTTAAAAAACATAGATTAGTAAAGGATTTGCAATGTACGCAATCATTAAAGCAAGTGGTCAACAATTCAAAGTTCAAGAGGGTGATATCATCTGTTTTGACAAAATGAATCTTGAGCCTAAAGCAGCAGTAGAATTCAAAGAAGTTCTAGCATTAGACAATGGTGAATTAACTGTAGGAGCTCCTTTTGTAGAGGGTGCCGTAGTTAAAGGTGAAGTGATCAACGAAGGTAGAGATAAAAAAGTTATCATCTACAAAAAAAGAAGAAGAAAAGATTCAAAACTTAAAAGAGGTTTCAGAAGAGACTTTACTAGAGTTAGAATTACTAAAATCGCATAATTAGAATAGAAGGAGCATAATATGGCACACAAGAAAGGTCAAGGATCCACTCAGAATAACCGTGATTCAGCTGGACGTCGTTTAGGCGTTAAAAAATTTGGTGGTGAAGCAGTTATCCCAGGTAACATTATCATCAGACAAAGAGGTACAAAAGTTCACCCAGGTAACGGTGTAGGAATGGGTAAAGACCATACTATATTTGCACTTGTTGAAGGTGTTGTTAAATTTGACAACAAATCTGCTAAACAAAAGAAAGTTTCAGTAGTACCTGCATAGTCACCTTTTAGTCTGATCTTTTCAGACTAATGACTCTGAATCATCAGAGTCTTTTCCCCTCAATTTACTTTTTTATAGTAAGTATTCCCCTAATTTAGGTATAATTTCGTAATTCATTTGCCATCCAAAATTAAAAGATGGTTTTTCATAGATTTAAAGGTTTAATAGATGTTTGTAGATAGTGTAGAACTTATGGTTTCGTCAGGTAAAGGTGGTGCAGGTGCGATCTCCTTTTGGACAGAGAAATTTGTTGTAAACGGTGGTCCTGATGGTGGCGACGGTGGTCGTGGTGGTTCTGTATTTTTTAAAGTAGATAACAACACTGATACACTTTCATCATTACGTGGTCGTAACCATATGAAAGCAGAAAACGGTAGACCGGGAGAAGGGCGCAAGTGTTATGGCCGTAAAGGTGAAGATATGTTCATCACTGTACCTCCTGGAACTACCGTGGTTGATATGGAGACTGATGAAGAGCTTCTCGACCTTGTAAATGAAGGAGACGTGGTTCTTTTTTTAGAAGGCGGTAAAGGCGGCTTGGGCAATATGCACTTCAAATCTTCCTCTAATCAAAGGCCAACCTATGCACAACCAGGATTGCCGGGTATCACAAAGCAGGTAAGACTTGAGATGAAACTGATCGCAGATGTTGGGCTTGTCGGTTATCCAAATGTAGGGAAGTCCACACTTAATTCCACACTCTCAAATGCAAGACCGCAAGTAGCAAATTATGAGTTTACAACATTAACGCCAAAACTTGGTGTGGTGCACATGGGAGAGTATGATTCATATATGATGGCTGACATCCCAGGTATCATCGAAGGTGCAAGTGACGGTAGAGGACTTGGTCTAGAGTTTTTAAAGCATATAGAAAGAACGAAAACACTTTTACTGCTTATTGATGCAGCCAACTATAGAGAGATGAAGTATCAATATGAGACGCTGCTTGTTGAGTTACATAGATACTCTGAAACACTTGCAACAAGAAAACATGCTATTGTCATTACTAAAATAGATGCTTTGAGTGCAGAAGAAGTGAACGTGTTAACAGAGACATTTTTAGAAGACATTGGACTTGAAGCAAATGATACACTTACACAGTACAAAACAAATGAAAATTATCTTTCATATGGGTTTAAAAAAGATTTTGGTGTAGAACTTCCTCAAGAAAAACCATTGTTTGTACTGCCTATTTCATCTGTTGCACATATCAACACTGAAGCTTTAAGGTATGCATTGGGTGGATTTATTCAAAATGTTCAAGAAGAAGATGAAGCATAGGAAAAATATGAAACGTATTGTTATTAAAGTAGGTTCACATGTTTTAACCGAAAACGGAGAAGTGGCTAAAACAAGAATGCTGGCATTGGTGGAATTAATTACAGAATTGAAGACACATAATTATGAAGTGATCTTGGTGAGTTCAGGAGCTGTGGCCGCAGGCTTTACGCAACTTCCTTTAGATAGAGGTACTGTGGCAAATAGACAAGCTTTAGCAGCTATTGGGCAGCCTTTACTCCTTACAATGTATCAGGAAAAATTTGCCAAGTTTGGCTTATTATGTTCACAGGTACTTTTATATGCCGATGTTTTTGAAAAGTCTGAACATGTAAATCATGCAAAAGTTGCGATAGATACACTTTTGTCAAACAATGTAGTACCGATCATTAATGAAAATGATACTGTGAGTGTTGAAGAGTTGGTATTTGGAGATAACGACAGGCTTTCTGCACATGTAACACATTATTTTAATGCTGAACTACTTGTGATACTATCCGACATTGATGCTTTTTACGACAAAGATCCAAATAAATACAGTGATGCAGAACGTAGAGCGGTAGTAACAAACATATTAGAAGAAGAGTTAACGGCAGATCATACACCCAATAATGAATTTGCCACAGGCGGTATAGTGACAAAGCTTCAATCAGCAGATTTTTTAATGAAGCAGGGAAGAGAGATGTTTTTAGCTTCAGGGTTTGATCTGAATGATGTAAGATCTTATCTTATTGACAGTGAACACAATGGTGGAACACTTTTTAAATCATAATTTATATCAAAGAAGAATACCATGAAATATAAAATAGTCTATATGGGCACACCACATTATGCCAAAGAGATACTGGAAACACTGATAAAAGCTGATGATATGGAAGTTTCATTGGTACTTACCCAACCCGACCGTCCGGTAGGACGTAAGAAAGTTTTGACACCACCTCCTGTAAAGTCTTTAGCACTCGAACATCACATTGAGGTTTTACAACCGAACCGCCTGAGTGATGAAGGCGTGTTTGAGCTGATCAAAGCCCAAAAACCTGATTTTATCATCGTAGCGGCATTTGGTCAGATCTTGCCAAAGAGTATTTTAGATATAGCACCTTGTATTAACTTACATGCTTCTCTCTTACCTCAGTATAGAGGGGCTTCACCTGTACAGCAGTCATTGCTTAATGGTGATGCAAAGTCAGGTGTAACATCTATGATGATGGAAGAGGGTCTTGATACAGGAGATATACTTGAAATGACCCTGTTTGAAATCCCTAAAGAGATGAGACTGCATGCATTGATGCAGCAGCTTACAGAAGATGCCTCTACTCTTACTTTAAGCACAGTAAGGAATTTTGAAAATATAAAGCCTATACAACAAGATGAAAACCAGGCAACATTGTGTAAAAAGATCAAAAAAGCTGATGGTGAAGTTACTTTTGAAGATGCTGCTTTGGTGTATAACAAATATAGGGCATTTGAAGGTTGGCCGGGCATATTTGCTGCTAATGGTACAAAGATAGATGGCATGACTTTGGTTGATACTACATCAAAAAATAGAAGCTTTGAGATACTTGCTTTTGAAGATGATTCGGTAGTTATCGGATGTACTGTAGGTGCTTTGAAAATAGACACACTACAGCCTGCATCTAAAAAAGCGATGTCTGCGAAAGCATATTGCGTAGGGAGGGGACTAAAAGTTGGAGATAATATCCTTTGATCATTTGCCATCAACACAGAGATATCTCGTTGATCAAATAAAAAATCATGGGCTTCAAGCACCCATAGCGGTTATTACATCTGAACAAAGCTCAGGGGTAGGCTCACGTGATAATGAATGGTCAGGTGGAGAGGGAAACTTCTTTGCTTCCATAGCTATCAATTTAGAAGATCTACCCGGTGATCTAACGCTTAATTCTGCATCAATTTACTTCTCTTTTATTATGAAGCAAACTTTAGAGGAACTTGGCGAAAATATCTGGTTAAAATGGCCAAATGACTTCTATAAAAATGATGATAAAATCGGTGGAACGATAACTCAGAAAATAAATAATATCTTAGTGTGTGGAATTGGAATAAATTTAAAAAAATCTCAAAATGGCTATAGAGCCTTACAGTCCGATATTTCAGCTAGAAAATTACTGGAAAATTACCTTCATGCTCTTAAAAAATTTCCAAAATGGAAGCAGGTTTTTAGTGAGTATGAGATAGAATTTGAACTAAGCAGAAAGTTTTCAGTTCATATTGAAAGCTATCAACAGAGCCTAGCAGGTGCGACCTTAGAGGAAGACGGGTCATTAAAAATTGATGGGAAGAAGGTATACAGTTTAAGATGAGTGAAGTCATTAGCATAGCCAACCAAAAAGGTGGCGTAGGAAAAACAACAACAGCAGTTAATTTAGCAGCATCTTTGGCTGAAAAAGGTAAAAAAGTCCTTCTTTTGGACATAGATCCTCAGTCAAATGCTACAACAAGTTTAGGTTTTTCCAGAAGTGATTATGAATTCAACATTTACCATGTCCTTATAGGGTCTAAAAAACTTTCAGAAGTCATTCTTGATTCAGAGATAAAAAACCTTAAATTGGCACCATCAAATATTGGTTTAGTAGGGATAGAAAAAGAGTTTTATAATCCTAAAAAGAAAAATAGAGAATTGGTACTTAAAGAGAAGATCAAAGAAGTCTCGTCTAAGTTTGATTTTATCATTATCGATTCACCTCCTGCCTTAGGACCTATCACCATCAATGCGCTGACTGCATCAGATTCTGTGATCATTCCTATTCAGTGTGAATTTTTTGCGCTTGAGGGGCTTGCGCAACTTCTCAATACAGTAAGTCTTTTGAAAAAAACGATCAATCCTAAGTTAAAGATAAAAGGATTCCTGCCTACAATGTACTCAGGACAAAATAATCTTTCCAAGCAGGTACTTGCCGACTTGAGTCATCATTTTAAAGATAAACTTTTTCATATGAAAAAAGGTAAAGAGTGCATTGTTGTTCCTCGTAATATAAAGATCGCAGAGAGTCCAAGTTTTGGTCAGGCAGTAACACAATATGCAAGTAATTCAAAAGGTTCTATCGCCTATAGAAATCTTGCAACAGTGATAGCAAGAGGTTAAACATGGCGTTAGGAAGAGGGCTGGGAGACATTCTTTCAGAAGTAGAAGAAGCATATCAAAAAGATCTTTCAGATATTGACAGTTTTGAACTTGAAGCACAGGGTGCAAGAGTAGAAAACCTTTCAGTCGATAGTATCACAGCAAACCCTTTTCAACCTCGTAAACATTTTGATGAGCAGGCACTTAAAGAGTTAAGTCAATCTATTTCTGAAAATGGGCTTCTTCAACCTATTGTAGTGATAGAAAAAGAAGAAGGTTATCTTCTCATTGCAGGTGAGCGTCGTCTTCGTGCACACAAACTAGCAAAACTCAGTACCATCAAGGCGATCATTGCAGATGCCGGTATTGATGATATCAAACTTCGTGAACTCGCGCTTCTTGAAAATATACAAAGAGAAGATCTTAATGCCATAGAGCTTGCAAACTCTTATGCAGAATTGATAGATGTACATGAGATCACGCATGATGAACTCTCTGCCATTGTCCATAAAAGCCGTTCACAGATCACCAATACCATGCGTTTACTGTCACTTGGTAAATATGTACAGGAAGCACTTGTTTCAAATAAGATATCACAAGGCCATGCCAAGGTTTTAGTAGGACTTGATGAAAAAAAGCAAAAAGTGATCGTAGACTCTATAGTAGGACAAAAACTCTCTGTGCGTGAGACTGAGAATATGGTGAAAAGTCATAAAGTAAAGTCCACTCCTTCTACCAAGAAAGCAACAGAGTCTTCTTTGTTGGAAAAGTATACAGATGAATTACATGAAGTTTTACCATTTACATATAAACAAAAATCCAATACTCTTGAGATAAATTTTCAAAATGAAAAAGAGATAGAAGCTTTTATTTCACTCTTGAAATCACAAAAAAATCAAAAGGCGGACTCGCTTTTAAATCGCATATTAAAATAGTTGATTTCGATAATATACATAACATCTCTTTAATTTAAAAAAAACCACCAAATTTAATCAAAACCACATCTCATTAATGGTAAAATAACGCGAAATTACATGAGGAGTTTTAATGCTTGACATACATTTACCATTGATGTTGTTCGTTCTTGCTATGTTTCTAACCCTACTTGTTCTTTTAAATAATATGCTATTTCAGCCATTGGTTAAATTTATGGATGATAGAGATAACTCTATAGCAAAAGATTTAGAAGCTTCAAAAGGTCTAAGCGGCAATAGTGACGAGCTAAATGCAAAAGCAGATGACATTATTAGCAATGCTAAAAATGAAGCTGCAGGTATCAGACAGAAAGCGATCGATGATGAAAAAACATTGGCTGCAAGTAAAGTTGAGACTAAACAAAATGAACTAGAAACTGAGTATAACAAGTTTGTTGAAAAGCTAAACTCTGACAGAGAAAACCTTAAAAACGAACTACTTTCTCAAATGCCTCTTTTTAAAGAGAGCCTCAAAGCTAAGTTTAGCAAACTATAGGAAGGGATGAAAATATGAAAAAAATTATACTATTGTCTTTACTTGTTGTACCTGCTGTTCTTTTGGCAAGTGGTGGAGATGCAGAATCGTCACGTTATTTTGCTCAAACAGGTAGAGAGACCGACTTTTTACCAAGAGTATTTAACTTCGTTATCTTTGCATCGTTACTTTACTATTTGATCGCTAATCCGATCAAAAGTTTCTTCAAAGGAAGAAGTTCAGATATTGCTGCTCAGCTTAATGAGATCGAAGAGAAACTTCAGGCTGCTAAAGATGAGAAGAAAGATGCTCAAAATCGTTTAAAAGAGAGCGAAAAGAAAGCTGAAGAGATTCTTGTTGATGCAAAAGCAGAAGCTGTACTCCTAGCAGAGAAGATCGCAACTGCAAATGAAGAAGAGTTAGTTCTTTTAGAAAAACAACTTGCGGAAAAGATCGCTTTAGAAGAGAGAAAATCAGCTAGAGAAGTTATTGATGAAGTTCTTA
>CBFHPE010000084.1:0-7915 GCA_965657515.1 Sulfurovum sp. | reverse complement strand
AAACAGGATATACTCCTAATTTTCAAAGAGCTTTTTTACGTGCATCAGTAAGGATCCCAAGTGAGTTACTTTTTTATTTAGGATTTCTTATGGCATTTTTTGTACCATTGAAACAGACTCTTCATGACAAACTATCAAATTGTGTGGTAATTGATGTTTAAACATATATTTCTATTTATCCTTACACTAGCCCTAGGTATGCAGTTATTATCTGCTTCTTCTGATAAAAATAGAATTGAGATCAAAGCGAAACATATTGAGTCAGAAAATGATATTGTCACAGCAAAAGACAATGTGGTGGTCTATTTCGGTGATGCAGTGATCAAAGCTTCTTCTGCCTCTTTTAATAAAAAGACAAAACTGCTTGTACTTGATGGTGATATTGTCATGATGGGTTATCAAGGCGGTAAAGAACATGCAGACCATATGGAGATCCAGACCGATACAAAAGAGGTGAACTTTGAAGAACTTTTTCTTGTTAGTGAAAATGATGTATGGATATACTCAGATGATGTAAATAAAAAAGAGGGAAAGTATAAGTTAGGTACATCTGTACTCTCTTCATGTGATATATCAGATCCTTTATGGACCATGGTCTTTTCCGATGCTGAGTATGATACAAATGAAAACCAAATGCAAGTTTATAATGCAAAAGTGTATATGTGGGATGTCCCTGTTTTTTACTCCCCTTATCTCTCTTTCTCTACTAATAAAGAGAGAAGTTCAGGGTTGTTATTCCCAGGACTAGGATATACAGAGGACGAAGGAATACTTTATGAACAGCCTATATTTTGGGCGATCTCAGAGAGTATGGATCTTGAGGTCAATCCTCAAATACGAACGTCAAGATCTTTAGGGGTTTACGGTACTTTTCGTTTTGTGGACAGTGATCACTCCTCGGGAAAGCTTAGGGTAGGGTACTTTAAAGATAAAGACAGTTATACAGAAAAACATGGTTTGACAGATAACGAACACTATGGTATTGAGTTTAACTATGAGTCATCTAATGTGTTTGAAAAGCATTTACCCGATGGCTTTGATGATGGTTTGTATATTAACACTACTTATCTGAATGACATCGACTATCTTTATTTGCAAAGAACCAACCTGGATCACTTTGGATTTAGTCCAATTCAACAATCACGAATAAATTATTTTGCACAAAACAATGACTATTATGCAGGGATCAATGCCAAATATTTTATAGATACAAGATTAGACGATAATGATGAAACGATACAGGAACTCCCTGCCATACAGTTACATAAATATCTTGATCATTTTTTAACGGAGAATTTTACATACAGTGTAGATCTGCATTTCGAAAACCTTGACAGACAAGAGGGTGCAACGATGCGTCAGCTAGAGTTAAATATACCTTTGGAATTTACTATGTCCTTCTTTGATGACTTTGTAAGTCTCACGCTTGGAGAAGAGTTGTATTACAGTAAATTCTATTTTGGAAATGGTACATTTGAACATGATGACTATAGCTACTACAGTAATATTCATCAAGTGAAACTTTTTTCAGATCTAACTAAGAAATATGATGATTTGGTACATATTCTGCAGCCTTCATTAGGGTATATAAAGCCTGGATCTGAGAATGAATCTCCTATAGAATTTTCTTTGTTGAGTGATGAACAAAAAGAGCTTTTTTCAGTGGGACTTCCTGAAGAGAAAGTTGATTTTTCTTTGAGCCAATATTTTTATGATGATAATATGAAGTTAAGATTTTACCAAAGATTTTCACAAATATATTATCCAGAAAGAGATTACGAATGGGCTGACCTAACGAATGAAATGCAGTATAATTGGGATAAAGTATCTCTTTATAATAACTTGGTTTATGCACATGAGTATTCTAAGATACGTGAGTCATCAACTTCTTTGAGACTAAGAGGATCAGATTACAGTGTAGCATTAGGACACTCTTACAGAGAAATTTTACCGGATTCAACAGCAACAACAGAGATAAATGATGTGAATTTTGGATTTGGATATACCTATAATGAAAAAATTAATTTTAGTGGTGGCTTGACATATAACATTGATGATACCAGTAGTAAACAGTGGAGGTTTGGTGGAGGGTATAAACGTGATTGTTGGAGTGTAAATGCGTCTATCCGGCAAGATATCAGACCAACTTCGGCAGGTGCTATCTCTTCAAACAGTTTTTATATGCAGTTAAACTTTACACCTTTTGGAAGTATAGGTACGGGAGATCTGGGTCAAGCGGCAAGATGAGTTTAGAACCTATAGACGAGATAGATAACGCGTTGAATATATTGGCTTTGCCTAAATTAATATCCAAAGAAGATATAAAAAAACAATACAGATATTTGGCAAAGAAGAACCACCCAGATACTGGTGGAGATGCTGAAAAAATGGAACAGTTAAATTATGCTTATAAGCTGTTGATGAACTATATAGAAGAGTTTCGTTATACTTTTGATGAAGAAGAGGTCTCTAAACAATTTCCAGGAGCGGACCATGCCCGAAGATTTAAACCCTAATCTCTATTTTGAAAATAGAGAAGATGCGTCTATGCAGCTGATCGATATGTTACCTGTTGATCTACTCTCTGACAAGGAAACTGTTGTGATCGGTGTCAGTGAGGGTGGCGTATATTTTGCAGATAAGATCGCAACAGCTGTTGATGCGCAAATGGATATTTTGCTGACTGAAGCTATCCTTGCCCCAAATAACCCTGATGTGCCTATTGCTATGATCTCAGAAACCCAAGAAGTGGTTATGCATAAAGCATTGATAGATGCTTTTGAGATCAATGAAGATTTTGTCTATGCTGAAGCAGATAGAAAGTATGAAGATGAAGTACTTGAGTATGTTTACAAGTATAGAAAGGGAAAAAACCTGATATCTCTTGAGGGGAAGTATGTGGTTTTGGCAGATGAATGTGTTGAGACGGGTTTAACGATGATGGCAGCATTGAAATCAGTCATCTCAAGAGGTGCAAAAAATATCTATATAGCAACGCCTATTTTGGATAAAACTGTCTATCAAAATCTTTTGTCTGTATGTGATGGTGTATTTTGCCCCCATACGATACAAGATTATATTTCAATTGAATATTATTATAAAAATTTCCAGAGCTTAGATCTTGAAGATATATTGGAAATAGTGGATCAGCAAGAAAAGAAACATAAAATGACAGATAACAAAGAAGTAGTAAAAAAGGAAATGACCCAATGAATGAACAAATAATAGAGATCAATATTAATAGTCTCGAAGAGAAATATGAATTTAATAAAGTAGCAAAACAGGCAAGTGGTGCTGTAATGTATAGACAGGGAAATGCTGTACTTATCGCTGCTGTAGCAGTAGATGAAAAAGCAGTTGATGAAGATTTTCTTCCTTTGACGGTTCAGTATATGGAAAAGTCTTATGCAGCAGCAAAGATACCTGGGGGATTCATAAAAAGAGAGACAAAACCCGGTGATTTTGAGACTTTGACTTCACGTATTGTTGATCGTTCTTTACGCCCTTTGTTTCCTAAAGGATTTAATTATCCTGTTACTATTACAGTGATGGTGGTCAGTTCAGACTCTCATGTAGATATGCAAGTTGCAGCACTGCACGCAGCTAATGCGGCACTCTTTGTTTCAGATATTCCAGTATCTACTTCTATTGCAGCTGTGCGTATTGGTACAACTGGTGATGATCTTGTGATCAATCCTACATTGAAACAACAAGAATCGTCTGAACTTGATCTACTTGTGGTGGGCTCAGGAAAAGATGTTGTGATGATAGAAATGCGTACATTGGCTTCTAAAGATGAAGGTGGCCAATGTGCGAATGAATTTTCTGAAGATGCTTTGGTTGATGTGATCGAGATGGCTGCAGAGGCTATTGAAAAAGCTACAACAGGATATGTGAACGCATTTACTCCATTGGTAAGAGAACCTTTAGAATTGGCATTGGCTGAAGAAAAAGTAGATGAGACACTCTATGACTATGTAGCAAGTAATTATGCAGAGGATGTCGAAAAAGCTATTGCTCATATGGCAAAATCTGAACGTTCTTCAGAACTTAAAAAGATACGTACACGCATTATGGAGACTTTGGAATCTGAAGGAAAAGAAGCAGATAAGGCATTGATCTCCAAAGTACTCGAAAGCTATAAAAAAACTGTGGTTAGAGCGATGATCTTAGAGAAAGGTTTAAGGGCTGACGGTAGAGCATTGGATGAAGTAAGACCTATCAGTATAGAGACAAACCTTTTGCCTTCTGTCCATGGATCATGTCTTTTCACTCGTGGTCAAACGCAGGCACTTGTAACAGCGACACTTGGTGATAAGAAAGATGCACAGATGTATGAGCTGATCACTGAAAAGAATTCTCTCTCAGAAAACTTTATGGTGCACTATAACTTTCCAGGTTACTCTGTAGGTGAAGCAAAATATATTGGAGCACCGGGACGTCGTGAATTAGGACATGGAAACCTTGGTAAAAGGGCAATGGAACCTACACTTCCTCTCAATTATGATGGAACCATCCGTTTGGTTTCTGAGATATTAGAATCCAATGGTTCATCTTCTATGGCTACGATCTGTGGTGGTGCATTGGCGATGCGTGCAGCAGAAGTTGAAACAACTGCATTGGTAGCTGGTATTGCTATGGGGTTGGTCAGTGAAGGTGAGAAGTATGCTGTACTTACAGATATCATGGGGCTTGAAGATCATGATGGTGATATGGACTTTAAGGTCGCAGGTACATCAGAAGGAATTACTGCATTGCAAATGGATATTAAATTAGGTGGGATAGATCTATCTGTACTCAAAGATGCATTGCAAAAGGCCAGTCAGGGTAAAAATCATATTTTAGCGCTCATGGAAGAGGCTGCAAAAACGATCGAAGCGAGTGATGCACTTCCAAGTACAGAACATTTTAATGTCCATCCTTCTAAGATAGTAGATATCATAGGAAAAGCAGGTGCTACCATTCGAGAAATCATAGAAAGATTTGATGTAAGTGTTGACCTTGATCGTGATGTAGGTGGTGTTAAGCTTTCAGGTGGAGATAAGACAAAAGTAGCAGAAGCTAAAGCACATATAGAAAATATTGCTTCTGCACCTGTGAAAAAACAGATGGTCTATAAAGTAGGTGAAAGTTATGATGGTAAAGTAAAAAGAATAGTTGACTTCGGACTTTTTGTTGAAATGCCAGATGGCTTTGATGCATTGCTGCATATCTCTAAGGTAGCAAAGGAACGTGTCAATAATCTCCCTGAAAGGTACAGTGAAGGAGATGATATCACTGTTATTGTTATGGAACAAAAAGGAAAAAAAGTGGAGTTGGCAACACCGGAATATTTAGCATAATTAAGATATATAAACTTCATAAGTTATATATAGTAATCTACATACAGTTATGTTATACTAATATATAGATATTCTTAATAGCTACTTGAAGGAATAATTATGAAGTTAGAAACTTATGTATATACAAATGATTGGGATCATCCTTTTGATCATACCTTAAATACAAAAAAGACACTGATTATTGTTTTTGGATCTTCGCAAATAGACTATATCAGATCTCCTCTTTTAGAACTTACAAATTTTTTTTCAGAAGCGACCGTAATTGGAGCTTCATCAGCTGGAGAGATCATACAGGATATGCTCTATAATGATAGCCTAGTAGCTGCGGTGATACAGTTTAGTGCTACAAATATTTGTTTGATCAATGAAGCATTGACTGAAAGGAATGATGCAAATGTTATAGGTAAAAAAATTGCAGATCAGCTTTTTAATACTGATCTAAAAGCGATGTTTATTTTGTCAGATGGATTAAAGATCAATGGTTCACAATTAACAGAGGGTATTTTTTCTGTCGTTGGTAAAGATGTTGTGGTGACCGGTGGATTGGCAGGAGATGGTGATCGTTTTGAACATACTTGGACCATTATTAATGGCAAGCCCGAAGAAGGGTATGTATCAGCTGTAGGGTTTTATGGTGATGCCATTAGGTTTAGACATGGCTCCAAAGGTGGTTGGGACAGTTTAGGTGTTGAACGTATCGTAACAAAATCCAAAGATAATGTGCTTTATGAACTTGATGATCAGCCTGCATTGGAAATTTATAAAAGATATCTGGGTGAACAAGCTGACGGTCTTCCTGCAACAGGGCTACTTTTCCCCCTAGAGCTTAAAGAGACTTCAACTGCATCTGAGAGTAAGGTACGTACTATTTTAGCAGTGGATGAAGAGGAACACTCCATTACTTTTGCTGGTGATATTCCAGAAGGTTCATTTGTGACTTTGATGAAAGCAAATTATGACCGTCTGATAGATGGTGCATATGCAGCGGCAGAGCATGTATTCTTAGAGGATTATAGTGGTGAAGAAGTTTTAGCATTGGCCATTTCTTGCGTGGGACGTAGATTAGTACTTAAACAACGTGTGGAAGAGGAACTGGAAGCCACGTTAGAGGTATTACCCCCTCATGTAAAACAGATAGGGTTTTATTCATATGGAGAGATCTCTCCTTTAACATCAGGACAGTGTGATCTGCACAATCAAACAATGACATTGACTGTAATGTGGGAAAAAGAGACATCTGCTACTTAGAAAACTGTTACATTGTGATGTTGAAAAAAGCATACATATCGTAAAAAATAAGATTATAATTTATCCATATTTAATGAGTATAAAGGTATACTTTCGGCGTTTAATAAGGTGATTAGTAGGGAAACAGCTTGCATTTATGTGGTTGTTGGCACTTTTAGAAGTGTTTACGCTATCCGAACAGACTTTAAGAACAGTCGAAGAGACTTAAAATCTATTAATTTAAAGGATATAAAATGAAAAAGTTTTTCTTACTTTTCTTAGCACTTGGTGCTGTTGCTTTCGCTGGTGAAGGTGAATCTATGATCAAAGCATACTCAGTAGTTGCTGCTGGTGTAGGTCTTGGTCTTGCTGCTCTTGGTGGAGCTATCGGTATGGGTCACACTGCTGCTGCAACAATCGCTGGTACAGCTAGAAACCCAGGTCTTGGTGGTAAACTAATGACTACAATGTTCATTGCACTTGCAATGATCGAAGCACAGGTTATCTATACACTAGTAATCGCGCTTATCGCTCTTTACGCTAACCCATTCATCGGTTAATCTTAAAGACACTAAAAAGTTGTGGGGGATATAATCCCACCACAACTTTTTGTTATCCCTCATGTTAAAGTTTCTATAGTACTTTAACTATATATCCACAGTGCGTCAGTGGTGGAACGGTAGACACGCTACCTTGAGGGGGTAGTGCCCTACGGGTGTGGAGGTTCAAATCCTCTCTGACGCACCATCTTTATTTACAGTTTCAAACTTTTTTTATACATCTAATCTAATCAAAATAACGTTCGTATAATATATATGACATGACACGTAAAAATAATATCATTGCTGAAATGAATATACTAAATGTCACTACTTCATCTATTGGCGCATTAAAGAAGTAGAAGGTAGCCCAAATGGCACTGTTTAATAGTATAAGCATTACCCATGGAAACAGGCCGTTACTTTTATATCCTGAATAGAATGCATAGATATTTTTGTGTTTAATGCTATTAAAACACTTATCATGAAAAGGGATAAATGAATTACCTACTACAGCTAGGTCAGCTTTATAGAGTATAGGCTTTTTGCATTCATGGCAAACTATGTCTTTCTTTTTCATTTTCTTTAATCCTTATTACGTCTAATATTATATCAAATACCTATACAAGATGTTGAGAATTACATTGGAAAAAACCCAGTATATTACATACCGAAAAAGAAAAATATTTTTTAGTTATATTTCCTTTAGAATGGTGATGTAAGCACTAATATAGCACTAATATAGGTTATATAAATAATAATTATAATAAAAGTATATAAAATAAAATCGAATTGTATACAATTTAC
>CBFHPE010000083.1:0-8004 GCA_965657515.1 Sulfurovum sp. | reverse complement strand
TATTTTCATCTGCATTAATAAGTGCAGATCTTCTTACAACAAGTTTTTCACCGATAGTTGATATTTGCTGAGAAAGGTACTCTGAAAATGGCTCACCGTTAATAGTTGATGCATTAATAGCATCAGCATCAGCGATAGCATTGTCAAACGTCTGACCAACTACATCAGTCATAAGCGCTAAAAATTTTTCATTTTGAGCAACAAAGTCAGTTTGTGAATTGATTTCAACAACAACTGCTTTTTTACCTTCAACTTTGATACCGATAGAACCTTCAGCAGCAGTTTTGCTCGCTTTTTTAGCAGCAGCACCCATACCTTTGTCACGTAACCAAGCAACAGCTTTGTCCATGTCTCCATCAGACTCAGCAAGTGCTTTTTTACAGTCCATCATACCAGCATCAGTCATCTCTCTGAGTTTTTTGATATCTTTAGGTCCGAAGTTTGCCATGATTACGCCTCCGCCAATTCTTTAGCAGATGCAACAGCGTCTCTGAAGTTACCTTTGAAAGAGTACTTCTCTTCCATTACTTCGATCTGTGCGTCAGTCATGTTAGCAACGTCTGCAAATGTGTGGAAACCTTCATCGTTGAGTTTACCTTGGTATACTTTACCAACACCAGCGATCTTAGTTAGGTCATCACCTGTAGTCTCTTCTTTAGCTTCTGCTTTAGGAGCTGATTTCTCTTCTACTAAAGTTGCAACTTCTTCTTCAGATGCAGCTTCAGCCATTACTTCAGCTACTTCATCACTTGATGGTGCTTCTTCAGCATTTCCACCGTTTGCTTCAGCGTATGCTGCTTTACCTTCGATGATCGCCTCAGCCATCTCTTGACAGAAAAGGTTGATTGATCTAATAGCATCATCGTTTCCTGGGATCGGATAATCGATTACATCCGGGTCACAGTTTGTATCAAGTGGTGCAACAACTTTCATACCCATTCTTTTTGCTTCTTTTACTGCGATGTGCTCTTTAACAGCATCAACAACAAACATCATCTCTGGAAGTTTTTTCATGTGTCTGAAACCTTCGAGGTATGAAGAAAGTTTTTCTTTTTTTCTTAAAAGCATCAATGCTTCTTTTTTAGTCAACATTTCAAGTTGACCATTCTCTTCCATTTGCTCGATGATCTCAAGTTTTCTGATAGATTTTTTCATTGTTGGGTAGTTTGTTAACATACCACCTAACCATCTAGTTGCAACATAAGGCATACCAGCTCTCTCAGCGTGCTCTTTTACTGCTTGTCTAGCTTGTTTCTTAGTACCTACGAAAAGTACTGTTTGTCCTTCAGCTGCTGCATCTCTTACTACGTTGTAAGTGTATTTGAAGTATCTAAGTGTTTTTTGAAGGTCGATGATGTAGATGTTCTTTCTTGCACCGAAAATGAATTTTTTCATTTTTGGATTCCATCTTCTTGTTTGGTGTCCGAAGTGTACTCCACACTCCAATAGGTCTTTCATTGTTACCATAAGTTTCTCCTTGGTATATCGTTAATAGAACATTTTTCATTCTCAATACGATCAGTCGTATGAGCCCACTACTGAAGTAGTAAATAAAAACGCTCAGTTAAAAGCATAGCTTCATCACTAGGTTTAATCCGCTGTAGTCCTCAATGTCAATTCTAAAATTAGAATCACACAACCGTGCAAGGAATAACTACATGTGTATTTCCATTATTCAAGATGTTTTCACACCCTATCGAAGAATAAGGAACGCGATTATATCGAAAATAGGTTTAATTTTTTATAAAAGAGAAGAGATTATGTTTAAAGAGGTCGCCTATACTATTTGTATAGGTCTTTTTATGACTCCAAATTCAAAGAGTCAGCAGAAACTATCACACCATCTTCATCAGCATAGACCCATTCACCTTCGTTAATGTCTATACCACCAAAATGCAACACAATGCTTTTTGTAGAGGGAGATATTTTTGCACTTCTTCTAGGGCATGTTCCTAGAGCAAATAATCCTGCATCAATGGTTCTAGTGATATTTGTATCTCTTACATATCCGTTGATGATGATACCTTCCCAGCCATTTTTTGCAGCAAACCCCATCAGGTTATCGCCTACAACAGCACAGAACTTTTGTTCTACATCTACTACAGCTACTTTACCTGTGCCATCTTCATCTCTGAGCATAGCTACCAAACCTCTGTTATCTTCATCTAATTTTATAGTAACGATTTGTCCATAAAAACTGCTCTTAGCCCCATAAGATGATAAATTCATCTCTAAAACTTTTACATTTTCTGCATTTGCATCACATAGGTCAGCGGTTGAAAAAGTCATTATTTTTCCTATTTTTTTATAAAAGTATACATCATTCCTAGCATTTATCCAATATTGGGTAAGATTAATCTACAAATTAAAGGTACGATTATGCGTGTAGTTACAGGTGTTGTAGGAAATGATATCCATGTTGTAGCCAATAGGCTCATAGAAATCTCTCTAAAAGAGAGAGGATTTGATGTTTTTAACTTAGGGGTAAATACCTATTTAGAAGAATTTATCGATGCAGTGATCGAAACAGATGCTGATGTCTTGCTGATTTCATCACTCAATGGTGAAGCAGAAGGCTGGTCAAGAGACCTACTCTTTTTAAAAAGTAGATTTGACCTAGAAGGGGTTATTTTTGCTATTGGGGGTAATCTTAGTGTCGGTGAAGCGACACAAGAAGAGCTGGTACCAAAATACAAAGCCTATGGATTTGACTTAGTATTTCATCAAATTGACCTTAATGAGGGCCTAGACATGATAGAAGAAGCCCTTAAAGAAAATCAAAAGGCAGATATCTAATTATGTTTCAACGAGAACGAGAAATTATTACCAAAACACCTTATACTGACAGTTTCGATTTTGATGAGATAAAAGAGTTTATCACAGGTGCGAGCAAGAACCTGTTTATTTCACATAAATTTAAAACATCTGACAAAATCTTAGTGCAGCCTCGTGGTGGTTTTCCTACTTATGATAAGGTCTTTGAACTTTATGGTGAATTTACCAATGCAGGTGTAGATATACTTCCACTTACCATAGACAGCAATACAAGACTCAATGACTATGAGATGGCTAAAAAAATGTTGGCTCTCTCTGAAGAAAATGATGAAAATATGCTTAACGGATACCCACTTGTAAACCACGGTTACCGCAGCACACGAAAAATGGTCACGCACTATGATACACCTATCAGCTTACGTCATGGAACACCTGATGCAAGGTTACTTATAGAGGTGGCATTGGCTTCAGGGATCTTTGAAATAGAGGGTGGTCCTATTACTTACCTGCTCCCTTACTCAAAAAACTTCCCGCTTGACAAAGCATTTTTATACTGGAAATATGTAGAGAGGGTCTGTGCTGAGTACTCTGAACTGAACGAACCTATCAACCGAGAGTCTTTTGGACCACTCTCTGCAACTCTTCAGCCCCCAGCGATCGTGATCGTTATCCAGCTTTTAGAAATGCTTTTATCACTGGAAGAAGGTGTAAAGTCTTTCTCTGTCAGTTTCTCTCAGACGGGTTCTATGTCACAAGACATTGTAAGCTCAAATGTCATTAAAAAACTGGCCAAAAAATATGCTGAGAAAATCGGTTGTGGCGATGCAGATATTCATCTGGTCTACCACCAATGGATGGGAGCTTTCCCTAGAAACAAAGAGTTTTCGGATTCACTTATCAATACTTCTACTGTTATCGCAGCTATGATACGTGCTGATAAGATGATCACTAAAACCAGAGATGAATCATTTGGTATCCCTACCAAAGAGGTAAATGCGGCTGCTGTTAAAAATACTCAATACACACTCAATATGCTAAGAGGTCTTCCTACTATCTCTGATCCTGAAGAAGAAGAGAATCTTACCCAAATGGTAGATGATATTATGGAAGCTGTATTCAACGACCCTGCAGACACATTATGGAGACAGGTTTTCAACTCTATCAAAAATGGGATCATAGATATCCCGTTCTCTCCGCATATAGCGAACAACGGTGAAGCCATCACGGTAAGAGATAAAAACTACAACATCCGTTTTTATGAAAGAGGAAATGTGCCAATTAGTGATAAATGTTTGGCTTTTGAGCGTTCAAAAATAGATCTAAGTGGGCAATCATTGGTTGACCATATTATTCATGATATAGGGATAATGCTGTGAACAAACTACAAATAGACATAGGAAGTACCTACTTCAAGACAAATGCAAACGGTGATATAAACCAGCACTTTAGAAACTTTAATACCACTATCTATAATGATCTGCATGATAAATGTGCAGACCTTCTAAAAAACTACAAAAAAGATGAGATCTCTATCTGTAGTTCTGCTAATGGTGGGTTAAGCACACTTATTATTGGTATAACGTCTCTTTTTTCATTAAAGTACGCAACCAACATTGCTTTCAACTCGGGCATCAATATTATTGACACCATTCTCTATTCAACTATAGAGGAAGCTGTAGTACCTACAGATGTAATAGATGTGGTTATCGTGGTGGGTGGTATAGATGGTATCAAAGCCAAGTTTGATGAAAAGTTGATCAGCTATTTAGAAGAGGTGAACTATCAAAACATTGTGTATGTGGGAAATACCCAAAATCATGATTTCTTAAATAATCAATTAGACAACCTCGTCGTTTTGAAAAATATTATAGGTGATAAGCTACAGGTGCAAGAAGATGAGCTAAAAGAGTATCTAACACACCTTTACCAGTCAGATATCACAGGAAAAGAGGACATTAAAAAGCTTTATGAAATAACTTCAAATCAAATTTATTCAACACCCTATGTTGTCAATAACGCTTTGCCTAAACTGGGAACACTGTTTGATGTAGCCGATCCGTTTTTAGTGATCGATGTGGGTGGAGCTACAACTGATATCCACTACAGTACAGACCTTGTAGAGAATAAAAACATCATGACCAGCAGTGGCTATGATAGACTGGTCTTTAAAAAGCTTGGAGTATTTAAATCCAGAGAGAGTTTGGTCTTTGGAGCCAAAAACAATGAATTTGTCTACGAGCTTCTAGATCACCTCAATGTAAATGAACATATTTTAGATGAGCATAGTGACAAGGCAACTGTGGTGCTCATGCAACTGGCTATTTTCCTTGTACTTTATCAAGTATCAAAAAATCATCATGAGTATGTAACCCTCAAATTAGAAGGTTTGAACAGTATCGTGCTGACAGGTGGGATCTCAAAAGTACTGAGTGATGAGGATATAGACAAAATTATTGGCTTCTTTTATAAAAAGATACTTAACTTTACAGAGACTCCAAATGTCATTACCGATAGAAACTATGAGATTTGGACTTTAGGCATAAGGGAGATAGACAATGAAAAATAGTATTAGATCATTATTAGAGATAGCATGTGAAAAAAATCCAGACAAAATAGCGCTGATCGAAAAAGAGAACAAGCTCACCTACAAAGAGTTATTGACAAAGGTAAATCAGTTAGCTAATTATTTTAACCAGCTGGATCTGGAAGATGGCGCAAGAGTTGGAATATACTCCAACAAAAGTATAGAGCAGGTCATTACCATACTTGCCCTGCTCTCTACCCCTTATATCATGGTTCCTATTACACGTTTTTTAAAGCCTGAACAAGTTGAATACATTATCAATGATGCCGGGATAGAATGTATTATCACTGATCAAACGAAGATCAGTACCATAGAGAAAATAAATTTTCAAGGTCAAGTGATCACTTTTGAACCTCTCCAGGATGCACTCGTTTCACTTAAAGAGATCTATAAATGTTTTAATCCTAAATTCAGTCTAGAGATCGACACCGATAAACCTGCAATCATCACCTATGGTTTTGGAGGAGATGGCTCGCAAAAAGGTATTGTTATGACACAACAAAACCTTTTAGACGGTACAAGGGTCGTCTCTAACTATTTAGAGTTAAGAGAAGATGACATTATCTCCGGGCTGCTTTCATTTAACTTGGACTATGGACTGAACCAGATCTTTTGTACTCTCCAAGTTGGAGCAACTTTGGCACTTCACAAGTTCTTACTGCCAAGTAATTTCTTTGCTCACCTACTCAAAGACAAAGTAACCGTATTAGCACTGATGCCTGTACATATCTCAAAGATGTTTGATGAAGACTCTCATAGGCTACCGGTATCCAGCCAACTTGACCATGTACGTGTGATTACCTCTTCGGGTGGTAACATCACTGAAGAGATGGTTAAAAAAGTAGATGATTACTTTAAACCAGCAAGATTTTACTCCATGCATGGACTGATAGAAGCACTGAGAAGTACCTATCTTGATCCGTCACAAATTCATATAAGACCAACTTCCATAGGTAAAGCCATTCCGGAAGTTGAAGTGTACATTATCAATGAAGAAGGTAATGAATGTGAAGCCAATGAAGTAGGTGAACTGATCCACAGAGGTTGCTGTATCTATGAGGGGTATTGGAACAGTGAAAAAGCAACCAAAGAGAGATTTAAGAATATTTCTATCTTGGAGAAAGTGATCACTATAGAAGACCCTGATGAGATAGTCATCGCTACGGGTGATTATGTATACAAAGATGCAGAGGGGTACATCTACTTTGTAGACCGCAAAGATGATATGATCAAAACATCAGGCTACAGAGTGAGCCCTAAAGAGATAGAAGATGTCGTCTATAGTAACTATAAAGAAGTCAAACAGTGTGCTGTTTTTGGTGTGCCTAATGCACAGATAGAAGAAGAGATCATTTTGATCTACAGTGCTAAAGAGAAGATACCTCTCAATGAGATGACATTTGAACTTAAAAAGCATTTAGCTACATATATGATGCCAAGTACAATTGAATATAGAGAAACGCTTCCTCTTAAAGCTTCACATCATGAAGTAGTAGACAAAGCTGTTCTGAAAAAAGAATTTTTAAAATAGTTTTACCCTACAAGATAGTCTAAACTATTTTGTAGGTTTTCAAAAAGAAGTAATTATGCTTGTAATTCTTCGAGTTTCGCTTTCACATCATCTACATGATTTTTTACTCTCACTTTTGTCCAGTTAGCAGCTACTTTTCCATCAGGGTCTATGATGAAAGTAGAACGTACCACACCCATGTACTCTTTACCCATGAATTTTTTTAACTGCCAAATACCAAAGAGATTACAAAGTTCTTTCTCTTCATCTGCTAAAAGTGTGATGCCGAGCTCTTTTTTCTCTATAAATTTTCTGTGCTTTTCAGGAGAGTCAGGACTCACCCCTAAGATAATAGCATTTAAGCCTGTAAAATCAGGTTCTGCTGCAGTAAAGTCACATGCTTCAGTGGTACAGCCTGGTGTGTTGTCTTTTGGGTAAAAGTAAAGGACGATCCATTTGCCCTTGATATCTCTTAGACATATCTCCTCTTCATCTTGATTTGGCAGACAAAAGTCCGGTACTTGTGTTCCTACTTCTAACATTTAATATCCTTATATAGATTTTTTGATAGTATAACAGAATGAATATTGAAAAACCACCAACCAAAGAAAAACTCTTAGCAGACATAGAAAAACTTATCGCTTATGGAAAAGAAGAGCCCACGATCAATCCGGCCCTTTTGGAGTATCTTGAAATAGAAGACCTCATCAACACAAAAACCAAACTCTTAGAGAGAGTTGGCGTACTTAGTGATGAAGACAAAGAGTGGTTGGAGCAGTTTAAAACGTATGAGTGATCTCTGTACCTGAAAACATCTTCACTAATTAGGTTCTTTTTGGCGTATAGTTTTGTAAAAAATTATACATTGCCGGAAGATAAAAAAGATTCAATATAGTCCCCCACAAAAGGCCAAAACCAAGTGTAACAGCCAATGGTTGAAATGTTGCTGCCTGACCTGTCGCAAAAAATATCAGAGAGGAAAGTCCTATCACTGTTGTAACAGAGGTAAGTATGATAGGTCTAAAACGTCTTGCTGCAAGCACAAATATATCTTCTTGATGTTTGGCTGTTCTTAGTGTAGCCATCATGATTATCCCATCATTCACGATCACTCCAGCCAGTCCCAATGCCCCTA
>CBFHPE010000082.1:0-8227 GCA_965657515.1 Sulfurovum sp. | reverse complement strand
TGTCTTTGCACCTATGAAACAGATCGCTCAAAATGCCGGATTTGATGCAGGTGTGATCGCAGATAAAGTTTCTAATGCAACAGATGCAAACTTAGGATTTAATGCTGCAACAGGTGAATATGTTGATATGTTGGAAGCAGGTATCATTGATCCGCTTAAAGTAGCAAGAGTGGCACTTCAAAATGCCACTTCTGTTGCTTCTTTACTACTGACTACAGAAGCAACAGTTTCAGACATCCCAGAACCAGCAACGCCAGTGCCAGATATGTCTGCCATGGGTGGAATGCCAGGTATGGGCGGTATGGGGATGTAAACCCCATGTAAGTGATAAATTATATCACTTACAAACCCTAATTCAATAACTCTTCAAAATCAACCGCAGGTAACGGTCTAGAGTACAAATATCCCTGTGCATAATCACAATTTAACGTTTTTAAGATAGTAGCTTCTTTGGTGGTTTCAACCCCTTCTGCAACAACCTTATACCCTAAAGTATGTGCAAAATTAATAATGGCTCTCACAGTTGTCTGATGTTCTAAATTCATCGTAAGATCAAAGATCAAAGATCTGTCGATCTTTAACATACTTAATGGGAAAATCGACAGATACTTGAATGAAGAAGCCCCTGCCCCAAAGTTATCTATGGAAAGCGAAAGGCCAAAATCATTTAAGAGGTTGAAATCATGTGCTGTCTTATCTATATATTCCATAACAGAAGTTTCACTGATATCAAGATTTATTGCATTTCTCTCTACATTATATTTCTCAAATAACTTTTCAAGTTTTGGGATCAATTTTTCAACCTGCATCTCTTTTAAAGAGAGATTGATCGTAATTTGAAAGTTTTTATCCTGACCAGTACTACATTTTTGTCGTTGTTGTATCGCTTCATTAAATACATATTCACCAATGTCAACGATCAAACCAGTTTTTTCTGCAACTTCTAAAAACTTATCTGCAGTGATCAAACCATGTTCAGGATGTTTCCAACGAATTAAAGCTTCCGCACCAATAATACGTTCACCTTCAAGATCAAATATAGGTTGATAATACAGTAAAAACTCATTATTTTTCAACCCTTTACGGATTTCTTCATTCATCTTTACTTCATCCGTATGCACTGCCTGATACTCTGCATTGAAGAGCTCAATATTTGATTCACTTTGATCTTGTGCTTTCTTTAACGCGATATAACCATTGTCAATCAATTTAGTGGCATTTTCAGCATCTTTTGGATACTGTACGACCCCGATAGAACTAGTTAATCGAAGATCATTATTATTTCTATAAACATTCCCTACCGCAACGATCATGTCTCGAGCTCTTGTATTGATCGATGCTTCATCATCAGAATACTTTATGATTAATAGAAACTTGTCCGCATCCATACGATATACACTAATCTTTTCATCATGGTTTGAAGTAAAAAATTGAGATAGTGTTTTTAATACTTGGTTACTATAACTTAAACCCAATGTTGTCTGTATATCATTAAAGTGGTCAATACCCAATAAAAATACAGAAAAAGATTCTGACTTCCTTTTACTCTCCATGATCAAACTGTTAATATCTGATATGGCTGCAAATTGACTAGGTAAATTGGTTAAAAAATCTAAATAGCCTGTCTTCCCCTCACCATTTTTATTTATATTTACATGATCTTTTTCTATTTCCATATCAATAACACAAGTGATCATTTGTTGATTGTTATATATACTTTTATCTATATATAAATTGACTTTTTTTCTCTTACCTTTTACAATGAGCATTGCATCATCGATCTTAAAACTTTTATTGTTAGTGCTACTTATTATTTTGATGCTTGTAAAAAAATCTTCTGGACTCTTTTGATTTAGTTTTAGATCAACTTTATCAGCATTATTACTTATTTGATAATTATCATTCAGTGAAAACAGATCTTTTGCTGCTTGATTTGCAAAAGTAATACTATAATCAGAAGAAAATGTCATCATTACTTCAGGATAATGTTCTTTTTCTTTTTTAAAAAGATCTATGTCAGTTGTCACTTTGGCTAACTTCTTTTTAAAAAAGAGATATGTCCCTACTAGCAATACTCCCAATAATACTACACTTATGGCAGTAATGCCCATCCAAATATTCATACCTCTTCCTTTCTTATTCCCTGATCAATTTTTGGAATTCAAAAACAGGCAAAGGTTTTGAAAAATAGTACCCTTGTATATAATCACACCCATAAGATGAGAGAAGGGTCACCATTTTCTTATTTTCTACGCCTTCTACAACAACTTTCATTCCTAAATTCTGACCAAGATCGATCATTGCATGTACGATTCGTTGATCATCTTCACTCTCTAAAATATTATCTACCAAAGTTTTATCGATCTTCACAATATCCGCAGGAAACTTTTTTAAATAATCAAAAGAAGTATATCCCGTTCCAAAGTCATCCAATGAAATCCCTACACCTAATTTTTTTAATTTTTTAAAATACTTCACTGCTTTCTCTTCACTCATCATAGCAGCGCTTTCCGTAATTTCAAATTTAATACTTCCAGGATCAACTTTATGACGCTGAAGTTCTCTTTCTACATGTACATCAAATTCACCTGTATCCAATTCGATCACAGATACATTAATAGAGACTTCGATCTTCTTGAAATTAAACAATTCCCAACGCTTTTGCTGCTTTAAAACTTCTTCAAGTATATACTTACCTAAGTTAATGATAAACCCTGTTTTTTCCATCAAACCAATAAAAACATCCGGTGGTATAAATCCATAGGTTGGATGTATCCATCGGATCAATGCTTCAGCAGCTACAATTTCATAATTTTTTGATTCAACAATAGGCTGATAATAGACTTCAAATTCACCTTTAGCCAATGCACTGTGCATATCATTATGCAGTGTCAATTCATCATAGTTTTTTGAAAACTTTTCAGGTATATATATTTCTATTTTTCCATCGCCTTCTTTTTCTGCCTGCACTAAAGCTCTATAAGCATTATCAAGCAATTGTCTTGTTGGGCCGCTGTCTGGATACACAGAAACACCTGCGGAAACTGTTAAATGTAAATGGCCCTCATCCATTTTATAAAAAGATGCCACTTTTTTTTGTACATCCTCAACATATTTCCTAATATCTTCCAAAGAATCTAGCTTTGAAACCGTCAATAAAAAATGGTTCTCATAAGTATGATACACTGATACATTCGAGCTTGCTGCTAAAGTTTCCAAGTATTGTGCAAACTTTATCAAAACTGCATTTGACTGATTATATCCTATAACAGAACGCAAATATGTGAAATTATCTATATTCAACAATACCAATGCTATTTTCTTATTTTCCAGATGTACCTGAGAATAAAGCTTTGGTAAGTCCTGTATAGCCTGGGGTTGGTTTGGTAACCCTGTAAGCTTATGTTTAAATTTTTTACTTTCATTATCATGTATCTTAGTCAGATCTTGTACAGATATGACTTTATACCCTTCTGTACGTTTGTTTCCCATTGATATAGTATCTATAGTTAAATGCACAGGAATTTCATTATCCTCCGCAACTTTTAAATGGGAGTGAGAAAATGAAAGTGCTTGTATTTTAGATTTCTCAGCATTTTCTTCAAGAAATTTATCTAATGCTATCCAGGTTCTTTTTACCTTAACTTCAGGAATATTTTTCAACACTTTGTTTAAAAAGTTTCTCTTTAACCCTAAAATATTTTTCATAGATTGATTGGCATATATCACTGTATTGTTATCGGAAAGTATTAACATGCCATCTTCTGAAACATCAAATGCTTTTTGAAACACTTTTACATTATTATCAATGATTTCCCGGAGTTTCTTTTTACCCTGTATCAGTGAATAACTATGAAGTAAAAATAAGATAAATATAATACCTATACCTATAGCGGCATATCCATCATAAGTGAGTTGACTGAGAAATTTTTCAAACTGTTCCACTTAAGCTCCGTCTAGTTATTTACTAAGATTTCTTTAAATTATATCATAGAAGCATTAAATCTCAACGCTTACTTAAGCATAATGCTTCAATACGTGTTGCATCATCCTCCAAAATAAATTTTTGGTCTGTTTCAATACTTTTCAGAGCCATAGTTTTGCCATCTACAGATACTTGTGCCCAACCTGTACGACACTGTAATTTAGGATCATTCATCAGTAATTTTTTATGTATGAACTCCAGATGTTGTTTTTTTTGTTCCAGAACAAATGCTATGTTCTGCTTATATCGTTTCAATATTTCAGGGAACTGTGAAGAGAAACGTTCCATCTTATACTGCATCACTCTTTGAAACTCATTTTCTACCCGTTGAAACTCATTTTCTATCTCTTTTAACTGTCTACTTGGAGAACTTCGTAAAAGTATCTCTTCACTGTGCTTGAGTTCCCGAGTCAATTTTTGCAGTTTTTGTTCTATGATGTAGCCATAACGTTCTTGTATCTGTGAAAGTGTATACAGTATCTCTTTACTGTCTGGCAGTATCATTTCCATCGCTGCTGAAGGCGTAGGTGCACGTAGATCCGCTACAAAGTCAGAGATCATGACATCTACTTCATGACCGACAGCACTGACCACAGGTGTTTGCATTGCAAATATAGCATCTGCTACGATCTCTTCATTAAAAGACCATAGATCTTCAGCAGAACCACCTCCTCTGCCTACAATAACCACATCGGCTTCTAAAGTATCTGCATATTGAAGTGAACGGGCTATCTGATCTGCTGCAGTTTCACCTTGTACCAGAGTATCGACTATAACCACTTCAGGAAGTGTCCAACGTTGCTCTATGATCTTAAGCATATCATAAAGTGCTGCACTCTCTTTTGCTGTCACAAGTGCTATTTTAGTGATATGTTTAGGTATCGTTTTTTTTCTTTGTGCGTCAAAATAACCTTTAGCTTTCAGTCTTTCTTTAAGTTGTTCAAAGGCAAGTGCTAGCGCACCTTTGCCATAAGGTTCTATCTTGACGGTCTGGAACTGGTATTCTCCACGAGGTGTATAGACTGAGACTGAGCCCTCTACAACAATATGCATACCCTTTTCTATACGAAACTTCATCTTGGCAACAGAAGAACGCCACATAACACACTTAATAGAACTGTCTTTATCTTTAATCGAAAAATAGAGATGTCCAGAAGAGTGGTAAGTTGCACTTGCCACTTCACCCTCCACTAAAATATGCATAAAAGTAGCTTCTAAAAGTGATTTTATTTTAGTATTGAGTGAAGAGACACTCATCATAGATTGAGACATGTCTTACCTTTATGATCATGGGCATTCCGGCCCAAAGAATTATTTCTTTTGTGCCACTAAAAGTGTAGAGATACCCATTGAAAATGATTTTGTATATTTCATTTCAAATCCAGCTTCTTCTAATTCACTTGCCAACATTTCAGTGGTTAAAAATTCTTCTATAGAGTCTGGTAAGTACTTATAGGCTTCATAATTTTTGGAGATAAATCCACCTACCCTGGGCAATACATTTTTCATACCAAAATCTACTACCTTATCTACAAGTCCACTTCTTTCTTGTTTGGTAAACTCTAAAATAACCACTAAACCACCCGGCTTTAATACACGGTTAAACTCATGTAGAGCCTCTACACGGTCAACCACATTTCTAATACCATAAGATATGGAAATCACATCAGAACTTCCATCTGCGACAGGAAGTGCTTGTGCTTTACCTTCTATAAACTCAGCAAAGTCTACTTTTTCTTTAGCTACTTCAAGCATGCCAACTGATGGATCTACACCAACATATTTCTTTATGTTTACACCGTTTTTTGCAGCTTGTTCTTTCCAGTAAATAAGTAAGTCACCTGTACCTGTTGCCACATCTGTAATTTGCTCTAACTCTTTTTTATCCAAGATCTCAAATGCTTTATCACAACCTTTTTTACGCCATTGTATATCTATACCCATACTAAGCACTCTATTGGCCTTATCATAAGTAGATGCGATATCATCAAACATCGTGACTATTTTTTCTTGTTTCTCTTGCTTGTCTGTTAGTTTTTCAATGCCCAATCTGTCTGCTCCATATCATCATGTCTACATCTCTTTTACTTTGATGTAAAAACTCTAAATTCATAGTTGTATTATAGGTTAAATTATTCGTAGAGAGCTTAGATGTTTGGTAAATAAGCAGCCAATCTATCTTCTCTTTTAAAGCATTTAACATTCCTTCTCCACCTTCAACCAATACAAAAGACGGCTTCTCTAAAAAAGTAAGATCATCACTGATGTTCACCTCTCTATTTTCCACAGAAAAAAGAGGTATTTCTCTCTCAAAATTATCTTCTTTTGCATAGATAGTTACATTGGGTGCTTTACCCTGTGTAAATCTACAGTCAAGCGTAGGTTTATCGACTCTTACCGTATTCCCACCTATAAGCAAAGTATCACACACTTCTCTTAGTTGATGTACATGTTCTAATGACGCCTGAGAAGAGAGATATCCTCCACCTATACGACCATTGGAAGTCTGTGCCAGTTTAAAAAGAACAAAAGCTCTCTCTTGCCATATCATAAAAGGTTCAAGCAAGGCTTGACACTTCTCTTCAAGTACACCCACACTTGCATTTTTTAATGATTCCATACCACCATCATGTCCTTCAATAGGATCTTTTATACCTATCACTACTCTTTTAAGTGACAAAGTTGCTAATAATGATGCACATGAGGGTGTTTTCCCCTGATGAGAACAAGGCTCTAGGGTTACATAAATTGTACATTCAGAAAAGAAGTTTTCAGGTAAAGAGATAAGAAACTGATGTGCTTTATGTGAATCTTGTGGGTCGAAATCTATCGTAGCATTTGAAAGTATTTCATATGCTTTAAGCATTGCCAACACTTCAGCATGAGAAGTACCAGCCTTTTGATGGGCTTCAATAGAAAGTATTTTCCCATCTAAAGTAACTACAGCACCTACAGTTGGGTTCGGGTAAGTCAAGCCTTGGTACTCCCAGGCTTTGTTCAGTGCGAGTTGCATATAAAATTCATCGGTCATACACAACTCCTTTAAAATTTAATTTTTAATTCCAATCAAAATAGGTTTTACAAGTATTGAGTTCAGTATATTTATACGACTCTTCTCCTTGTTTCGTTTCAACAACGACCCCATCATTATCTGCAGCTTTAAGAATACCTTTAAGCTTCTCACCACCCATAACTTTAAGTTTTACTTTTTCACCAACAGCGTTTTCAAAATGTACTTTTTTTGTCAGTTTTCTTTCAATTCCCGGTGATGAAATTTCAAGACGGTATTTTTGACTCATAGGAGGATGTACATCTAAAAATGGTGAAAGTTCATGTGAGATGGTTGCACATAGATCAAGATCAACACCACCTACTTTTGTGATAAGTACACGAAAAATAGTCTCATCAAATTCTGTAACGATCTCCGTATCATAAAGAGCAGCCCCATTTGCCTCTACTATCTTTGCTATCTGTGTTTCAAGATTCATCACTTGACTCCTCGTCTTCACCTTTGTTGCGGCTTTCTATCTGTTTAAAAAGGTCTTCAATACGTGATACTTTTTCCAACTGATGGTCAAATTCAAAAACAAAACGTGGTGCTTTGAACCAACCTTCACTCTGCTTACAATGATTTTGGATATATCCAGCGACCACACGTAATTGTTTTAGTGCCGCCCCTTGCTCTTTCTCCGTTAAAAAGGATGTATCAAGATACACTTTTGCATCAGATCTTCCCTTGGAACAAACCACGTCTGTTACAGAAAGTCCATTGATGCGCTCATCATCCAGTGAAGCCAATGCCTCAGGAATGATCTCTTTGAGAACAGACTCTACTCTGTGACGTTTGATCTCTTCATGTGTCATAGAGGATTAGTCCATTACCACTTGTTCTTCAACATCTTTAAAGGTTTCGATCACATCACCCTCTTTAATATCATTGAAGTTTGCAAGCATGATACCACACTCGTAACCATTTTTCACTTCTTTTGCATCTTCATTGAAACGTTTAAGTGATGAGATAGTACTTTCATACACAACCACACCATCACGAATAAGTCTTGCTTTAGAGTTTCTAGTGATTGAACCATCAGATACTTTACATCCTGCGATCGTTCCAACTTTACCAACAACAAATGTCTCACGAACATCTGCCTGACCAGTTACCTCTTCAGAGATCACTGGACTCATCATACCGCCAAGTAATCCTTTTACTTCATCTAAAAGGTCATAGATAATAGAGTA